>JBDHIW010000154.1:0-5799 GCA_039587215.1 Gemmatimonadota bacterium
GGCAACGTCGAGGCCCTCGAAGCCCTGGCGGCTGCCCAGGCAGCGGCAGCACGATTCGAGGAGGCGGTCGCGACGGCCGGCCGGGCGAGGGAGGTGGCGCAAGCGATGCGACTCGAGGCGTATGCCGATCTGCTCGCTGCCCAGGGGTCGGACTACGCCCGCGGCCGACCGCCGGCCCGCGGCGGCGAGGGAACCGGTCGCGGAGCGACGCGCTGCTAGTTCACGTGGCGCGCGACGTTACCGCGCACTCCCCAACCGAATCGCAGGCAGTGGGACGGCGGCAGGCGTGCCGGTCCCTTCGCGGAGCCGGTACGCGCCGTTGAGCCCCGGCGGCGTGAAGACCTCGGCAGCGCCGCCCGGCCAGCGCACGTCCAGTGCCTCGACGGCCGTCGCGTCGCCCAGCCCGATCTCCAGGCGCAGACTGTTGGAGCCGAACGTGCCCCCGCTGCTCACGAGCCGGTGGATCTCGCGGCTCCCGGCGGGCGTCGCGACGACGACACGGACCCGTGCCCCGATTGCCGCGCGGTTGGTCGTCGTTCCCTCGAGGAGCAGTGTGAGCCAACTGGCGCCGTGCCCCGGATTCTCGAACACGACGTCGCGGGCGATGTCTCCCGAATACGCGCCTCCCATCTGCGCGTAGACGTCCTGATCGCCGTCGTTGTCGAGGTCGGCGAACCCGATGCCGTGCCCCTTCATTAGATGCCCGAACCCGCCCGAGGCGGTCACTTCGCGGAACTGGCGACTGCCGTCGTTGCGGAACATGCGGTTGGGAAGGATCGCCTGGAAGAACGCATCGCCGGTTCCCATGTACAGGTCCAACCAGCCGTCGTTGTCGAGGTCGCCGAAGTTGGCGCCCATCGAGAAGAGGATGCGATCCAGGCGGCGCTCCACGCTCACGTCCTCGAAGCGGCCGTCGCCGACGTTGCGATAGAGGCGAGACAGCTGAGCGGTGTGTGGCTGCCCGAGGTACTCGGCGGTCACGTCACCCAGTTCCATCCCGTATCCGGACACGAACAGGTCAAGTCGCCCGTCATTGTCGAAGTCCCAGAACCACGTGGGGAAGCTCTCGCGCGGTTCGGCCACCCCCGCGTCGCGCGTCACGTCGCGAAACTTCCAGATGGCGTTGGAGTCGGGTCCCGCGTTGCGAAGCAGGATGTTGGGCTCGCCGAGTCGCGAGACGAAGAGGTCCGGTCGCCCGTCGTCGTCGACGTCGCCCCAGGTCGCTCCCTTGTTGTATCCCACGACCGCCGCGCCGGTCTCGGGGGCGACGTCGGTGAAGGTTCCGTCTCCGTTGTTGCGGAACAGCTGGCTGCGGTGGTGGATCGGGCCGCGCGACTCGTTCGCGACGAACAGATCGATCCACCCGTCATTGTCGAAATCGCCCCAGGCGGCCGACAGGGTCGGATGTTCCTGACCCATCCCGGCGTCGTAGGTGATATCGTCGAAGGAGCCGTCGCACCGATTCCGCAGGAGGGAGTTGGGAAACCCATCTCGCGACCAGGCGCCGCGGATCACGAGCGCGTCCAGACACCCGTCATTGTCGATGTCCGCCTGGATCAGGTTGATGCCGCCGACGATCCCCGCGAGGCCCGCCTCCGTGGTGCGGTCGGTGAACCCTCCGTCTCCGTCGTTCTGGAAGTACCGGAGTTGATCGCGCAGTCCCCACGCCGATACGAGCACATCGACATCGTCGTCGCCATCGAAGTCGTCGAGGATCACGCCGCCGAGCCGTCCGAGACGGTCGAGACCGAGCGCCGGAGCGACGTCGGGGAAGCGGCCGAGATCGTCCTCGGAGGTGAACGCAGCGGGATCGATACGCCAGGCTGTCGGGACGCCGTCGGGGTAATCCCCGCGCATCATGTGCGCGAGGTTGAGCAGCCAGCGGAGGCCCCCGTCGTCGGGCGTCTCGCTCAGCAGTTCGGTATAGAGCCGGACGGCTTCGGCGGCACCGGGCCCGACGGTGTGCGCGAACTCCGGAGTAATCGGAAAGAGACAGGCGGCTGCGCGTCCCTCGCCGAGGCAGTTGTCATACTTGCTGAGTCGGAGGTTGCTGACCGCGAGGAGCTGCCGCACGCGTCGCGCGAACCCCGGAGGCAGGTCGCGCGGGGGCAAGCTGTCGACCGCGGCCGACAGGGCGGTGGCGAGCGCGACGGACTCCGCCGGCCGGCCGGCGAACAGCGTTTGCTCGGCGAGGGCGAAGCGGTACTCGAGCCGTGAGCGCGCGTCGGCCGGCGGCCCCGCCTCCAGCATCACGGCGACATGCTCGGCGTTGGCGTATGCGTAGCGAGTGGGGTCGACCTGCTCGGCGTGTTCGCGCAGGCGGTCGACCATGCGCTGCGTCGACGGGGAGACCGTGGGCGGCGGGTCGGCGCACGCCACCGCGCCCCCCATCAGGAGGATGGCGCCGAAGTGACGAGGGAACGGTCCGACGGGGTGCGGTCGCATGAATGCCGGAGACGAGGACGGTGCGAACGGGCCGCGCACGAGCGCGCCCGCGACCGCATCATACCGCCGCCGCGAAGCCGGTTCAACGACCGGCCGCCCGGCGGCGCCGGCCGGTCGCTACCGCCGCTGCCGGGGCGGGGCGGGGATGGCGTCGATGAGCGCTTCCATGCGGGTTCGCATCTCGGGGGTCGGCATACGGCCCCGGGCGGCGGCGTTGTTGTCTGCAGCGTGCTCGGGGATGGTGGTGCCCGGGATCGCCGCGGTCACCGCGGGATGCGAGACGACGTACTTGAGGAAGAACTGCGCCCAGGTCGTGCAGTCGATCTCCGCGGCCCATTCCGGCAGCGGGCGGTCGCCTACGCGTCGGAACAGCCGTCCACGGCCGAACGGCATATTGACGAGCACCGCCATCCCCCGGTCCAGGGCGAGCGGGAGGAGTCGATCGGCCGCCGTGCGGTTGTCGAGCGCGTAGTCGACCTGCACGAAATCGAGCGTCTCTTGGCGCATGATGCCCTCGAGGGCCTCGTATTGTCGGTCGCTCGAGGTGGTGATGCCCAGGTACCGGATGCGACCGGTGGCCTGCCACTCCCGCATCGTCGGCAACTGGGTCGCCCAGCCACGGAGGTTGTGCACCTGCATCAGTTCGATTCGTGAGGTTC
Organism: Gemmatimonadota bacterium; assembly: GCA_039587215.1. Lineage (GTDB taxonomy): Bacteria > Gemmatimonadota > Gemmatimonadetes > Gemmatimonadales > GWC2-71-9 > CAMYLY01. The sequence continues at coordinate 3,105 of JBDHIW010000154.1, forward strand.
GCAGTCGATCGAACGATGCCTCCATGCGGTCCACCCCTGCGTCGCGCTCCTCACGATCCACCTTGGTCGCCAGGAAGAGGTCGTCACGCACGCCGAGCCCATCCAGCAGGTCCCCGACGATCTGCTCGGACGCGCCGTAGTTCGGTGACGTGTCCAGCACGGTCCCCCCGAGCTCGTGAAACGCTCTCAGGGTGGCACGGAGGCCGGTCGTGTCCGATTCCCACCCTTCGCCGAGTCGGTAGTTCCGCGCCCCTAGTCCGACGACCGGGACCCGTTCGCCGCTCGAGGGAATGGCCTTCGTGTGCAGAACGTCCTGTCGAGCCAGGCCGGGCTTCCACCCGAGGCTGAGTGCAGCGCCGGCGGCGGCGCCAGCGCGGAGGATGTCTCTGCGTGAAACGGGCATGCCGTACCTCGCGGGGGGGGATGGAGGGGCCGGTCACGGCGACGGCGCCGCGGGCCGCCCGTATGGCGGCATGAGCATCTTGGGGGGGAATGCGGGGCGGACGCAACCGGGCGCCCCGGGGGACCAGCGGCTAGATCAGGATGGCGACCAGTACCGCGATCAGGAGCATGACGAGCACGGCCAGCCCGGCGACGGCGAGTACCAGGCCGAGTGCCCACTTCCAGCCCACGCGAAGTAGGAAGGCGTAGGCGCCGTCCTTCAGAATCAGGGCGATGAGGCGGCGGAGGGCTTCGAGCACGGGCGTGGTCCGGTTGCGGTCATTCAGCCGTACGGAGACCGGCCGGCCGGGGTTTCGGTGCTCCCCTCAGGCCACCGTGAAGCGGGCCAGGGGCTGATCGAAGTAGCGGGCGACGTCGGCCGCCTCGGCTTCGAGTGCGGCACGCGTGCGCGCCCGCACCGGCTGGACGGTCTCCAATGTGACCGCCACGCCGCGTCGTCGTCGCGTGTACGACCAGGTGCCGGCGAACCGTCCCTTGTCGACGACGATCGCCTCGACCCATCCGGATTTTCGCCACACGGCCTTGTAATGGTCGTGCGGGACGATCCAGGACTTGTCCTTGATGCCCAGGAGGAGCGGATCGAAGCGGTAGAGGAGTCGCGGAGACCAGGTAGGCCGATCGGGGACCGGTTGATCGAGCAGCGCGCGGTCGTCGCCGAGTATCAGATGAGGCACGCCGTCGACATCGACCTCGGTCGTGTCGGTGAGATCGCGGACGAGGCGGCGGGTCTCGGCGACGCCGAACCCGGTCCAATAGGCGAGATCGTGTACCGTCACGGCGCCGAAGAGCGCGATGTGCCGGCGCACGCACGCGCGTTTGGCGTCGTCCGGTGCCGGCGGTTCCCACACAAGGTCCGGCGTCCAGACGTCCCGGTGGACGACGCGCATCTCGGCGCCCGCCGGCTCCCCGTGGCAGACGAGCCCGGTGCGCACGAGCTCGAAGACAAAGCCGTAGCCGGACTCGGTGAAGCGCACGATGGAGCCGCCGATCTCGTCGAGCTCGGCACGCGTGACTTGGCCGAGGTCGCGGAGCTGCCCGGCCACGCGGGTCGCCGCCGCGGTCAGATCCCGTTCGTTGGTGTCGGATGCCTCGAGGGTGCGGATGCGCCACGAGGCATGGATGTCCCGGAATGCCGCGTGGATCAGGGGCCACTCGGTGGCGGGATAGAGGTGCAGCGTGTTGCGCTGACCCCAGAGCTTGACGAGCGACCGCCGACGGTAGAGCCGGTCGACGAGGTCACGGTCGCGGAAGCCGGGCACGCGCGCGCGGAGCGCGAGGCCGGCCGGCGAAACGAACTGCGCTTGTACTCCGAGCAGTGCCGACGTCGCGATCTCGGGCGTGGAGAACCCGTCGATCAAGCCCGAGCGGTGCCACCGCAACCAGGCGAGCCGGTCGGCCAGTGTCGTCCGACGGGCCTTGACGCTCACACCAGATGCAGCGACAGATCCGCCGCAGGAACGCTGTGCGTCAGCGCGCCGACCGACACGAAGTCGACACCAGCCTCGGCGTAGGCCCGCACGCGTTCCAGCCCGATGCCGCCGGTCGCCTCGATCTCGATCGTGGGTGCGCGCCTGCGGGCGGCCCGGGCGAGCTCACCGGTGCGGTCCGGCGGTTGGTTGTCGATGAGGAGGCGCGTGGCGCCGGCGTCGCATGCCTCCCGCACCTGGGCGTCCGACTCCACTTCCACCTGGATGTGGGCACACCCGAGCGCGCGGGCGCGCTCGCAGGCGGCGGCCAGCGACGCCCCGGCCGCGTGCAGCGCCGTCCAGTGGTTGTCCTTGAACATCGCCACGGTATCGAGTCCCCGTCGGTGTGCGTGTCCCCCACCGGCGAGTACCGCGGCGACGTCGAGCCCCCGGAGCCCGGGCGCCGTCTTGCGCGTATGGAGGATGCGGCACCGGGTGTCCGCGACGGCGTCGACGAACGCGCGCGTGATGGCAGCGACGCCGCACGCGCGCTGAAGCGTGTTGAGTAGCGGCCGCTCCATCCGAAGCACGGAGCGAAGGGGGCCATCGATCGCGGCGACCCGATGGCCCGGGGCCAGCTCGGTGCCCTCGTCCGCGGCCCACGCCGCCGGCCGACATCCGGCGGCCTCGACGATGGCCCCGGCGAACGCGGTCCCGGCCAACACCGTGGTGGCGGAGCCGACGGTGACGATGCCCCGGGCGGGCGCATCGGCGGTCTGAAGCGTCTCGGTGGTGACGTCGCGAGCCCCGTCCTCCGCGAGGACGCG
>JBDHIW010000155.1:0-5756 GCA_039587215.1 Gemmatimonadota bacterium
TACACGGTAAAGAACCGCAGGGCCGCGACCCGCATGTCGTACAGGTGGCGATATGTCTCGCAGAAGAACTCGCACGCGCGCTTTGTCGCGGCGTAGGGAGAAATCGGGCGGTCGCACGGCTCGTCCTCCCGAAACGGGACACGATCACCATTCCCGTACACCGAGGACGACGAGCCGAAAACGACCCGCGCCACACCGGCATTCCGGCACGCCTGCAGCGTCACCGCCGTCCCGGTCACGTTGATGTCGCTGTAGACCGCGGGTTCGATCATGCTCGGCCGCACGCCCCCGCGGGCCGCCAGGTGCACGACCGCGTCGGCACCGGCGACCGAGGCGTCCATGAAATCCTGGTCCCGGACGTCTCCCTCGAGGAGCGAGAAGGTCGGGAAACGGCTCAGCCCATCGACGGCCGTATCCTTGAGCGCGCGGTCGTAGAACGGGTCGAAGTTGTCGATCCCCCGCACGACCATCCCCCGGTTCAGCAGCGCCTCTGCACAGTGGCTTCCGATGAAGCCGGCCGCCCCGGTGATGGCGATGACCTCACCCATCGAGGACGCTTTGGAAGTAGGGGATCGTCCGGCGAAGCCCATCCTCGAGCGCAATGGTGGGCTCCCAGCCGAGTTCGGCATTGGCCTTCGCGATGTCCGGGCGACGCTGCTTCGGGTCGTCCGTAGGCAGCGGCTGCCGCACGATGGTCGAGTCCGAGCCCGTGAGCTGCAGCACCAGCTCCGCCAGCTCGAGGACGGTGAACTCGCCGGGGTTCCCGATGTTGGTCGGCTCGGAACTCCCGTCCGCAAACAGTCGCAGAATGCCCTCGATCAAGTCGTCGACGTAGCAGAACGAACGTGACTGCGATCCGTCGCCGTACACGGTGAGGGGCTCGCCCTTGAGCGCCTGCACGATAAAGTTGGACACCACCCGCCCGTCACTCGGGCGCATGCGCGGACCGTACGTGTTGAAGATCCTCACGATCCGCGTGTCGAGCCCGTGCGAGCGGTGATAGGCCATGGTCATGGCCTCCGCGAACCGTTTGGCCTCGTCGTACACGCCGCGGGGCCCGATCGGATTCACGTTCCCCCAATAGGTCTCGGGCTGCGGGTGCACGAGGGGATCGCCGTACACCTCCGACGTGCTGGCCAGGAAGAACCGCGCCCCCTTTGCTTTGGCGAGCCCCAACGCGTTGTGCGTGCCGAGCGACCCCACCTTGAGCGTTTGGATCGGGAACTCCAGATAGTCGATGGGGCTTGCCGGAGACGCAAAATGGAAGACGGCATCCACACCGCCGTCGATCTCGATGAACGTAGACACGTCGTGCCGCACGAGTTCGAAGCGGCCATCCGCATCCAGATGCGCCAGGTTCGCCGGGTTGCCGGTGATGACGTTGTCCACGCCCACGACGTCGAAGCCGTCCTTGAGCAGACGATCCGTGAGGTGCGACCCCAGGAAGCCCGCCGCTCCCGTGACTACTGCGCGCATCAGACGTCCCTCCGACCCAGGCTTCGGTACGTGAATCCGAGCCGCTCCATCCGCTCGGGGCGGTACAGGTTCCGACCGTCCACGACGACCGGGTTCACCATCGTGGTCTTCATACGTTCGAAATCCGGATTGCGGTACTCGTTCCACTCGGTCACGACAATGAGCGCATGTGCGCCCTCCAGCACCCCGTACGTGTGGTCGACGTAGGTCACGCGATCCCCGAACACGCGGCGAGCGGTCGCGAGCGCCTCGGGGTCGTGCACCCGGACCTCCGCGCCCGCCGCCAGCAAGGTCTCGACGACGTCGATCGCGGGGCTCTCGCGCATGTCGTCCGTCTGCGCCTTGAAAGCGAGGCCCCAGATCGCCACGGTGCATCCGTTGAGGTCGTCTCCCAGCACGGCCAGAGCCTTCTCCGCCAGAATGCGCTTCTGACGCACGTTGACGCCCTCGACCGCGCGGAGCACCTCCAGATCGAGCCCGACGTCGTCACCCGTCCGGATCAGCGCCTGCACGTCCTTGGGAAAGCAGGATCCGCCGTACCCGGGTCCCGGGAAGAGGAACGACGGGCCGATTCTCCCGTCGCTGCCGATGCCCTTCCGCACCTGAGTCACGTCGGCCCCGACCCGTTCGCACAGCGCCGCGATCTGATTCATGAACGAGATGCGCGTCGCCAGCATCGCGTTGGCAGCGTACTTCGTCACCTCGGCGGACGGGATGTCCATGAAGAGCACCGGATTCCCGGTCCGCACGAACGGCGCGTACAGCTCGCGCAGCACGTCGGCAGCCTCGTCCGAATCGACCCCGACGACCACGCGGTCCGGCTTCATGAAATCGTCGACGGCGGCCCCCTCTTTGAGGAATTCGGGATTCGAGCAGACGTGGAACGAAACGTCGGTGCGCTCGGCGATTGCCTCCCGCACCTTCTCCGCGGTCCCGACCGGCACCGTGCTCTTCGTGATCACGACCTTGGAATCCGTCATGTGGTCACCGATCGTCCGGGCAACCGCGAGCACATGCTGGAGATCCGCCGAACCGTCCTCGTCGGGCGGCGTGCCGACCGCAATGAACACGACCTCCGCCGCCGCCACCGCCGCACCGACGTCCGTCGTGAACGAGAGTCTCCCTTCCCTCTGGTTCGACTCGACGAGCGGCTCCAAGCCCGGCTCGTAGATCGGGATCTCGTTGCGCCGCAGGCGCTCGACCTTGGATGCGTCGACATCGGCGCAGATGACGTCGTTACCCATCTCCGCCAAGCACGATCCCACGACCAATCCCACATAACCCGTACCCACCACCGTCACCTTCATTCGCCAGCCTCCACCGGCAACACGTGCCGCGTGTCGACGACGCGCCGTGCGTGGCGTCGCACCGTCGCGTAGTCGATTTCGGAATGATCCGTCGTAATCACGACGCAGTCGGCCCGCTCAAGCATGTCGGGCGTGAGGAGCTGAGACTCCAGGACAAGGCCCTCGTCGTCGAACCGTGGAATGAACGGATCGTGGTACGAGATCTCCGCACCCTGGCGTCGAAGAAGGCGGATCACGTCGATGGCGGGACTCTCCCGGAGATCGTCGATGTCCTTCTTGTAGGCGACGCCCAGAAGCAACACCTTCGCGCCGCGTACCGACAGCGATCCTTCGTTCAGCGCCTCGGCGACCTTTCGGACCCAAAAGGCCGGCATCTCCGAGTTGACCTCGCCGGCCACCTCGATGAACCGCGTCTTGTAGTTGAGCCCCCGCATCTTCCACGCGAGGTAGTGCGGGTCGATGGGGATGCAGTGCCCGCCCAGTCCGGGCCCCGGCGTGAACTTCATGAAGCCGAAGGGTTTGGTCGCCGCCGCTTCGATCACTTCCCAGACATCGACGCCCAGCTTGTCGCACACGATCGCCATCTCGTTCGCCAGCCCGATGTTCACGCTTCGAAACGTGTTCTCGAGCAGTTTGACCAGCTCGGCCGCCTCCGGCGACGATACCGGCACCAGCGTGTCGAACACCGGGGCGTACAGGGCCTGCGCGACACGGCCGCAGGCCGGCGTGAGCCCGCCCAGCACCTTCGGCGTGTTGCGCGTCTGCCAGACCGCATTCCCGGGATCGACCCGCTCCGGGCTGAACGCCAGGAACACATCCTCCCCGACAGTGAGGCCGCTCTTCTCGAGGTGGGGCAGCAGCAACTCCCGCGTCGTGCCGGGATACGTCGTGCTCTCCAGTACGATCAGCTGACCGGGCCGCACGGCGGCCGCCATCGATTCGGCGACCGAAAGCACGTAGGAGATGTCGGGATCCTTCGTCTTGGACAGCGGCGTCGGCACGCAGATCGACAGCACGTCGACCTCCCCGAGCCGGGCCATGTCGGTCGTCGCCGCGATCTGTCCCGCACTGACCAGCGGCCGCAGCGTTTCGGTATCGACGTCCTGAATGTGTGACTCACCGGCCCCGACCGACGCCACGACGTCAGGATTGACGTCGAACCCCAGCACCCTGTACCCGGCGTTGGCCACTTCGACCGCGAGCGGCAGGCCGACGTACCCCAAACCGATCACACCGAATACGGCGGACCTGTCGTTCGCCTTGGTAATCAATTGCGTTTCAAAACCCGACTCGCTCATGCCCCTCCAATCGCCTCGGCAGCCCCGCCATCCGCCATCGAGCGGGACGCTGCCTCGAGAATCTCCACCACCGCGACACCGTGCTCGGCCGTCACGTGCGGCGCTTCCGTGCCGCGCGCCACCCGTACGAAGTGCTCGAGCTCCGCACGCAGCGGCTCGACCGTCGGAATCCGTGGAATCGTGATGTCGCCCTCACGTACCGCAATGCTCTCCCCATACGATGCATACTCGGGCGGCCGTGACACGCCCTTGTCGTAGACCTTGAGCTTCTCGCGCGGCTGCATGTCGTCGAACACGACCATCTTCTGCGAACCCACCACCGTGAGCCGGCGCTCCTTGTGCGGATCCAGCCACGACATCTGCACGTGCGCGAGCGCCCCCGACGCAAACCCCATGGTCATGAACACCACGTCCTCGATGCCCGGCTGCAGATAGCTCCGTCCCTGGGCCGCGACCGACACCGGTTGCTCGTCCAGCAATTCCAGGGCCACCGAGACGTCGTGGGGACCGAAACTCCAGAGGGCGTTCTCGTCGGGACGCACCTGTCCCAGGTTCACCCGCTGGCTGTAGAGGTAGTAGACGTCGCCGAGGTCACCGCCCCGAAGCATCGCTCTGAGGTGCTGGAGGGCCGGATGGAAGACCAGGAGATGGCCGACGAGTACGGGCACCCCCACCCGGGTCGCGACGTCCGCGACGCGCGAGGCCTCCTTCACCGACAGCGCGAACGGCTTCTCCACCAGCGCCGGCATCCCGCGCTCGAGCGCCGCGACCGCGATCTCGGCGTGGCTGGCAGCCGGCGTCGCCACCACGACCGCATCAGCGGCGTCGAGCGCCTGAACATAGTCGTCGGTGACGAGCGCAACCGCCGGGTACTGGCTCCTGATCATTGCGCGACGGTCTTCGCGCACATCCGCAACGGCCGTGAGCTCGACGTCCGACAAGGAGGCAACGGTCCGGATGTGGTTGCGCCCCCACCCACCGGCCCCGACGACCGCCACGCGCAGCCGGCTCATTGGTAGAACTCCCGAACGGCGTCGATCACGCGATCCTGCTGGTCGTCGGTCAGCTCAGGGTAGACGGGCAACGACAGCACCTCTCGCGCGGCACGCTCGGCGACGGGCAGCTGCCCTTCCCGGTAGCCCAAGTCGGCGAAGCACGGCTGTCGGTGCAGCGCGACCGGGTAATACACGGCACACCCGATCTCCCGGGCTTGAAGGTGAGCCCGCAGGTCGTCGCGCCGGTCGGCGCGGATCGTGTACTGATGGAACGTGTGCTCGTTGCCAGGCGCCGTAGCCGGACACACTACCTCGGCGACCTGAGCGAGCGCCTCACTGTACCGCCGTGCCCGTTCACGGCGCGCCGCGTTCCACCCGTCGAGCCTCGGGAGCTTCGCCAGCAGCACCGCGGCCTGGACGGTATCGAGACGACTGTTGGTTCCGACCTCGTCGTGGTGGTACTGCTTCGCTCCGCCATGCGTGCGCAGTCGGCGAAGCCGCTCGGCAAGCGCCTGATCGTTGGTGACGATCATCCCTCCGTCACCCCAGGCCCCTAGGTTCTTGCTCGGGAAGAAGGAAAACGCGCCGGTCCAGCCGAGCGAGCCCGCCTTCACGGTTTGGCCCGCTACCGCCTGCGTCGCGCCGATGGCCTGCGCGGCGTCTTCCACGATGTGCAGGCC
>JBDHIW010000156.1:0-5596 GCA_039587215.1 Gemmatimonadota bacterium
GGGGCGTTCAGCGGCAAGGATCCGTCGAAGGTCGACCGGTCTGCGGCATACGCCACGCGGTGGGTCGCCAAGCACGTCGTGGCGGCGAAGCTCGCGCGGCGCTGTGAAGTACAGGTCGCCTATGCGATCGGCGTACCGGAGCCGGTGTCGGTGATGATCGACACGTTCGGGACGGGTGTGGTCGACGGCGTGGACCTCGAAGATGCGGTGCGGAAGGTGTTCGACCTGACGCCGCGCGGCATCATCGACGCGCTCGACCTGCGGAAGCCCATCTACCGCCCGACGGCTGCCTACGGACACTTCGGCCGTGAGGTCGGATCCGACGGCGGGGCCGAGGGTACAGCGTTCTCGTGGGAGAAGCTGACGCGCGTCGCCGATCTCGAGGCGGCCGTACAACAGACGGTCTGAGCCCGGGCGACGCACGCGGCGTCGCGAGCTCCGCGGCTGTAGAGGTTTGGGGGCGTTCGTGATCGAAGTGCACGTGGCTCATCTCGGACTCGACCGGGCGACGAACACGCCCGTGGTCGTCCTGAAGGAAAAAGACGGAGACCGTGTCCTACCGATCTGGATCGGCCCCGCCGAAGCGAGCGCCATCGCCATGCACTTGGCGGGCGTCAAGTTTGCCCGCCCGCTGACGCACGATCTCGTGAAGCAAGTCGTGGTGGGGCTCGGCGCGCAGCTCGAGCGCGTGATCATCACCCAGGTCAAGGACAACACCTACTTCGCGGAGCTTCACCTGCGTCGCGAGGCCGAGGTCGTGCAGATCGATGCGCGGCCCTCCGATTCCATCGCGGTCGCGCTCCGCCTTGGCGCGCCGATCTTCACCGACGAGTCGCTACTCGAACTCACGTCGGTCGACACGGTCGAGCCGGTCGCCCCTGGTGAAGGCCAGCCCCTCGATCCCGAGTCGCTCAAGAAGTACCTCGAGGGTCTCGACCCTGAGGACTTCGGCAAGTTTGCTCCGTAGCTCCCTCGGCGCCCTCGCGCTTGCCGCCGCGTTCGCGTCGTCGGCGGTTGGCCAAGGCGCCACCGTCCAGGGCACCATCGTTCGCATAGCGGGCGCCGACACGGTGCCCGCTGCGGCGGTGTGGGCGGTCCTGCACCGCGTCACTCCCACGGGAGGGGCAGCGGTCGATTCTATTCGTACCGATGGTGCCGGGCGGTACGCACTCGATGCGGGCGACCCCGACTCGACGGCGACGTATCTGATCAGCGCCCGCTATGCCGGCATAGCCTACTTCTCCGAACCGCGCGTCGGCGTCGGTCCGCGCGACACGTTGGCGACGCTCGTGGTGTTCGACACGTCATCGGTCGCGCCGTCGATCCGGATCGCCGAGCGCCATATCGTGCTTCGGCCGCGGGGGCCGCAGGGCGCAATGCGGGTGCTGGAGCTGGTGGTACTCGAGAACGCCGGCACGATCACGCGGTTCGCACCGGACACCACGCGACCGGTGTGGGAGGGACAGATCCCCGCAGGCGTACTGGAGTTCGAGGTGGGGGCCGCGGACCTCACTGCAGCGGCGGTTTTCCTCCGCGGCGATCGCATGGCGGTGTCGGCTCCCATGCCGCCCGGGCGGCGGCAGTTGCTGGTGTCCTACGTCGTGCCGGGCGGCGTGCGCGACGTCGTCTTCCCCGCCACCCAGGCGTCGGACGTGCTCAATCTGCTGGTGGGGGACTCGGCGGTCACGGTCGTGGCGCCGGAGTTGGCGGGCGGTGGTGTGGAGATGCTCGAGGGCATCCCGTACCGGCGGTACTCCCGCGTCGCGGCCCCGGCCGGGGTCGAGCTGCGCGTGGAGTTTCCCTCGGAACGAGCGATGTCGGCGCTGCTCCTCCCGATCCTCGTACCTGTCATGGTGCTCGTGATGATCGCGGCATGGCTGCGGTGGCGCCGGCTGCACCCCCGGCCGATCGTGGTCGCCCCGACGGCTGCGGCGCTCGCCGCCGAGATCGCCGCGCTCGACCGGGAGTTTGCGGGTCGGGAGAACGATGCGTACCGACGTCGACGTGCGGATCTCAAGACGCAGCTGCAGGCCGCTCTGGCGCGCCCGGAGCCACCAGCCTAAGTTCCCGATCGACAACTGAAGGTCCTTGCAGGCGGTGAACGGAAACCGGTGCAAATCCGGTACGGCCCCGCCACTGTAACGGGCACACCCCTCTCGGTTCAACGCCACTGGATCTCCATCTGGGAAGGCGAGCCGAGGCCCGGAGTCAGGAGACGCACCCGCCTGCACCACCAGTCAGCCCTCGCGGGAGGGAGGTGGAGCGCTGCGACGTTCTCCGACACCGACAATCTCGATCGCCACCCCGCACCGGACGGTGTGAGGTCCGCTCCGTGATCCGCCGCGTACTCGTGTGCGCGTCGCTGCTGGTGGCGTGCGCCGGCGAGCCGCGTCCCGCAGCGGGACTGGACGACAGCGGGCGCCCGTTGCCGGTCGGCGTGCAGGCGCGACGCATCGTCTCGCTGTCACCGGCGACGACCGAACTACTGTTCACGCTCGGCGTCGGATCGCGTGTGGTCGGCCGGACGCGCTACGACCGCGACCCGGAGGCGGCGCTCGCCGTGCCGAGCGTCGGGGACGGGTTGCAGCCCAACGTGGAGGTCGTGCTCGCGCAGCGGCCGGACCTCGTCGTCTTCTACCACGCGGCGGCGAACACCCCCGCCATGGCGCGCATCGAGCGGGCGGGCGTGCCCATCGTCGCGCTACGACTGGATGGGCTGGACGACCTGGTGCGGGGAACGCGCCTCCTGGGCGTCCTCCTCGGCGTCGAAACCCGTGCCGATTCGCTCGTGCGTGATCTCGAAGCGCGGCTCGCGGCCCTCGCGAGCCCGGCGGGTGGGGGAGGGGCGGCGCTGCTCGTGTGGACGGACCCGCCCATCGTCATCGGCCGGTCGAGCTTCCTCAGTGAGATCATCGAGCGGGCGGGCTGGGCCAACGTGTTCGGCGACATCCAACAGCCCTCGTCGACCGTGAGCATCGAGGTCGTTGCGGCCCGCCGCCCGGATGTGCTGATCGGAGGAGCGAGCGTGCTCGAGACGATCCGTTCCCGGGCAGAGTGGGCGGTGGTGGACGCCGTGCGCGAGCACCGTTTGGTGGCGCTCGAAGGCTCGGCGTTCACGCATCCGTCGTACCGAGCGCCGGAGGCCATCGCCGAGGTGCGGGCCCGTCTGGCGGCGGTGCCACGTTGATGCGGTGGGTCGTGCTGGGAGTGCTGAGCCTCGTGGTCATGGGCGTTGCCGTCGTCGTCGGGCCCGCCCCCATTCCGGTATCGGATGTGTGGGCGGCGCTCCTCGGGCGTGGCGACACGGTGATCGTGGGCATCGTGCGCGACCTTCGGGTGACCCGCGTGCTGCTGGCCTTTCTCGTCGGTGGGAGCCTCGCGGTGACCGGAGCAGCGCTCCAGGCGCTCGTGCGGAACCCGCTGGCGGATCCGTACCTCCTCGGGCTCTCGGGCGGCGCGGGGTTGGGCGCCGTCGCTGCCGTCTCGCTCGGGATCGGCGGCGCCTGGGGCGTGCCGGCGGCGGCGTTTGCCGGGGCACTCCTGGCGATCGTGGTCGTGTACCGTCTCGCGCTGGCTGCCGGGCATGTCATGGACCCGCGGGTCCTGCTCCTGGGAGGGGTCGTCGTGGGAGCCTTCGCGGCGTCGGTCATGGGGGCATTCATCGCCCTGTCCCCGGCGGCCGAAGTTCGAAGCGCCATGGTCTGGCTACTCGGTGGGTTTTCGGGAGCGTCATGGCTGACGCTTACGGTCTTCGGCGGTTATGCGGCCGCGCCGCTGGCGTTCTTGGTCGGCGTCAGTCGGCCACTGGATCTGCTGACGCTGGGCGAGGAACCGGCGACGATGCTGGGCGCGGATGTCGAACGCCTGAAACGGGCCCTCTACGTGGCCGCGTCGCTGCTGACGGCCGCGGCGGTCGCCGTTGCGGGCATCATCGGGTTCGTGGGCCTCGTCGTGCCGCACGGCATCAGGATGGTCTGGGGACATGGGCACCGCCAGTTGATCCCCGCCGCGTTCGTCGTGGGCGGGACGCTGCTGGTCGTGGCCGACCTGATTGCGCGAACCGCGTTTGCTCCTCTGGAAATGCCGGTCGGCGTCGTGACTGCCGTCATCGGCGTTCCGGTCTTCGTCGTGCTGATTCGCCGATGGCGGGACTGATCGTCTCGGCGCAGGACGTCGGGTACGCCTACCCGCGCGCGCCCCGTGACGCCGTCACCGACGTATCGCTCGAGGTGCGGGCGGGTGCGGTGACCATACTGGTCGGGCCGAACGGGTGCGGAAAGACCACCCTGCTGCGGCTGATGCTTGGGGTGCTGCGTCCTGATAGGGGCTCCGTGGTGCTCGACGGGCGGCCCGCACACGAATGGGCGCGTCGCGCATTTGCGCAGACGGTCGGAGTGGTGACGCAGCGCGAGGAGCCAGCGTTTCCCATGCGGGTCCGGGATGCCGTGATGCACGGCCGGTACGCGCGGATGGGGGCCCTGGCGGCACCCCGACGCCAGGACGAGGATGCCGTTGGACAAGCGCTCGCGCGCTGCGACGTCGACCACCTCGAAGATCGCTGGGTCGACACGCTGTCGGGCGGGGAGTGGCAGCGCGTGCGCATCGCGCGGGCGCTTGCTCAGGAACCATCAATACTGGTGCTGGATGAGCCGACCGCCAGCCTGGACGTCCGCCACGAGATGGACGTCTTCGAGCTCACGGTCTCGCTGGTGCGCGAGCGCGGGCTCGGCGCCGTGGTGGTCACGCACCAGGTGAACCTGGCGGCGCGGTTTGCAGACGTGCTCGCCGTGATGCACGAAGGACGTCTCCGGGCGGTCGGAACGCCCAGCGACGTCCTCACGTCGGAACTGGTCGATGCGGTCTTCGCGTGGCCCATGCGAATTGAACACTGGCGCGGCATCCCACAGCTGATGCCGCTACGAAAGGACGAGCAGGCATGATACGGAGTTGTATGGCAGTGCTCATCGTGGTGACGGCGGTGAGCAGCCCCGCCTGGGCCCGGCAGGCCGATACCGTGCGGTTGGACTCGGTCGTGGTGACCGGGACGCGCGTGCCGGTGTCGCAACGCGACGTACCGGCGCGCGTACAGGTCCTGGAGGGAGATGCGCTTCGACGGACCGGCGTGATTCACCTCGGCGAGGCGCTCCGGGTGGCCACGGGCCTGCATATCGTGCAGAACGGCTCGTTCGGTGCCGTGACCTCGATGTTCCTCCGGGGTGGGGAGAGCGACTACGTGCAGGTCTTGATCGACGGCGTGCCCGCCAACGAGCCGGGTGGCGCCGTCGATCTGGGCGACATCACGGTGGAGTCGATCGAACGGGTGGAGATTCTCCGCGGGCCCGCGAGCGTGCTGTACGGGTCGGACGCCGTGACAGGGGTGATTCAGGTCTTCACCCGCGAGGGGTCGGGAGATCCGCGCGTGGACGCGACGGTACGAGCGGGGACGTACGGAACGCGCGACGTCACGGCCGGCGCATCCGGTGGCCGGGGCGGTGCCGATGTCTCGCTTGCCGTGCGCCACGTCGCATCGGACGGCACGCTCCCGGTCAACAACGACTACCGCAACACGAGCGCGGCCGGTCGCGTCGCGGTGCGC
>JBDHIW010000157.1:0-5583 GCA_039587215.1 Gemmatimonadota bacterium
CTCCATGGCCCTCTACCGAAAGCAGGTGCGCGAGGCCGGCTCGGGCGCTTGACACCCTCGGTTGCTGAGGCGCACACTCAAGTCGTTCGCGACACCACTCCGTGGGAGGTCCCCGTGCTCACCCGCCGCAGCTTCGTCAATTCCATGCTCGGCTCCGCCGTGGCGATTCCCGCGCTCACGGACGACGGCATCGATCGCATCCTCGCGGTCTCGCACAGCCTCGGGGCCGATCAGGACGTGGACGACCTCGCATCCGACGAAGCGTACTGGCGCGAGATCCAGCAGGCGTTCATGGTCGACCGCTCCTGGGTCAACCTGAACAACGGCGGCGTGAGTCCGAGCCCCAAGATCGTGCACGACGCCCTCAAGCGGCAGCTCGACTTCTCGAACCATGGGCCGGCCTACACGATGTGGCGTGTGCTCGAGCCGCAGATCGAGGGAGTGCGTCAGCGCATGGCGCGGGAATTCGGATGCGACCCCGAGGAGCTCGCCATCACACGCAACGCGAGCGAGGCGCTCGAGATCTGCCAGCTCGGGCTCGACCTGGAGCCGGGCGACGAGGTCCTCACGACCGATCAGGACTACCCGCGGATGCTCACGACGTGGGACCAGCGCGCGCGGCGCGAGGGCATCGTCATCAACACGATCTCGTTCCCGGCACCGCCGCCGAGCATGCAGGACCTCGTGGACCGATTCGAACGCGCCATCACGCCGCGCACGAAGGTCATCCACTTCTGTCACATCACGAATCTGTCGGGGCAGATCTTCCCGGTGAAGGCGATCTGCCGCATGGCGCGTGCCCGCGGGATCCGCACCATCGTGGACGGTGCGCACGCGTTCGCTCACTTCCCGTTCCAGCGCGACGACCTGGACTGCGACTACTACGGCACGTCGCTGCACAAGTGGCTGCTGGCGCCCATCGGCACCGGTTTCCTCTACGTGCGACGGGACCTCGTGAGGGACCTGTGGCCGCTCATGGCGGCGCCGGAGGGCATGGACGACAACATCCGGAAGTTCGAGGAGATTGGGACCCATCCGGCGGCGAATCACAACGCGATTGCCGAGGCGCTCACGTTCCATCAGGGGGTCGGGCCCGATCGCAAAGCCGCCCGGCTGCGGTATCTCCATCGGCGCTGGCGTGAGCGCCTCGCGGACCTGCCGGGTCTGGTCCACCACACGAGCACCGATCCGGCCCAGGCGTGCGGGATCGCCAACGTGGGCGTGGAGGGCGTCGAGGTGAACGAGATCGTCGACTACCTGTGGAAGACGCACCGGATCTTCGTGGTGGGGATCGGCCACCAGGACTGTACCGGCATCCGGGTCACACCGAACGTCTATACCACGGTCGACGAGATCGATCGGTTCGCCGACGCGATGGAGTCCTTCGTCAAGACGCGGTAGGTGGGGCGGGCGGTTCGGAGCCGTCAGACCGGCGGTTTCCTGAGGACGGCATCGGGCGCGTGCGGGGCGGACCGCGGCAGCATCATCGACCGCACGTTGTGTCGGGGTCGGCCCGTCCCGGTCCGTGCGCCACGATGTGAGGAGCGGCCCCGGCAGGGCGGCCGCTCGCCGCGCCGGTCGTCAGCCCAGCTGGTCCAGCGACATCATCAGCGCGAACCCCACGATGAACCCCACGGTCGCCACGTCGACGTGTCCCGAGCGCGTCGTCTCCGGAAGCAACTCTTCCACGACCACGTAGAGCATGGCCCCTGCCGCGAACGCGAGGCCGTAGGGCAGCGTGGCCGCCCCCAATGTCACGAAGAACGCCCCGGCGACGGCCGCGATCGGCTCGACCGCGGCCGAGAGCTGCCCGTAGAACAGGGCCCGGCCGGGGGACATGCCGTCCCGGCGGAGTGGCAGCGCGATCGCGAGGCCCTCGGGGATGTTCTGGAGCCCGATCCCCAAGGCGAGCAGCATGGCGGCCCGCAGGTCGCCCATCCCGAAGCCGAGCCCCACGGCCAGTCCTTCGGGCAGGTTGTGGATCGTGATGGCGGTCATCAAGAGCGCTGAGCGGCGCCAGCTCACGATCGGCCCTTCGCGGGTCGCCTCGTCGGGAAACTCGGAGTGCAGGTGAGGAATCGCCTGGTCGAGCGCCCAGAGGGCTCCGGCCCCCAGAAAGAGGCCCAGGACGGCCGGAACCACGCCCCCGGCATCCAGGGCCGGAATGAGGAGGGACCAGCACGCCGCCGCCACCATGATGCCTCCCGCGGTCCCCATCATGGCGTCCATGACCCGCCGGTTCACCGTGCGGATGAACAGCACGGGCAGCGTCCCGAGCAGGGTGAGGGCCCAGGTACCGATCCCGGCGAGCAGGGCGAGGAGTGGCAGCGGAAGTTCGACGAGACGTTCGAGCATGGACACCGTGGATTGGGTGCAGTGGTTGATACCTCACCGCGCGTGAACAGCGGTTGAAGGCGCGGGTGAACCATCCTTCACGGGACCGCGCCGCGCTTGACCGGCTGCCGGATCTGGGGCAGCGTGCAGAGAGCTTCCGAGATCCGCCACCAGGGGACGACCGTGACACGACGACGCGACGAGACGCTGCGCTACAAGAAGACCGCGATTGGTGACCGCGAGCTGCACCCTGAGAGCCTCATGATGAGTTACGGCTACGACCCGATGCTCTCCGAAGGGGCGATCAAGTCACCGATCTTCCAGACGTCGACGTTCGTCTTCGAGACGGCCGAGGACGGCAAGGCCTTCTTCGAGGTCGCCTACGGGCTGCGCGAGCAGGGCCCGTCGGAAGTCCTGGGCCTGATTTACAGCCGGCTCAACAACCCGGACCTCGAGATTCTCGAGGACCGGCTGACACTGTGGGACGGGGCCGAGGCGGCCGCCGTCTTCCAGAGCGGCATGGCCGCCATCGCCACGACGCTGCTCACCTTCGTCCGCCCAGGCGACGTGCTGCTCCACACCGAGCCCCTCTACGGGGGATCGGACTACTTCGTTCGCCACTACCTCCCGGAGCTCGGGGTCGTGCCGGTGGAGATGCCCACCGAGTGCGCAGTGAGCGAGTTTGCGGACCGGGTGCGGGAGGACGTGGGTGGCCGACGTGTGGCGGCCGCCCTGGTCGAGACGCCCGCGAACCCCACGATGGCGTTGGTCGACATCGCCGAGGTGGCGCGGTTCTGCCACAGCTTCGAGTCGCAGGGGCAGCGCCCCGTCGTCATGGTCGACAACACCTTCCTCGGGCCGCTCTGGCAGCACCCGCTCGAGCACGACGCGGATCTGGTGCTGTATTCGGCCACCAAGTTCCTCGGGGGGCACTCGGACCTCATCGCGGGCGCCTGTCTGGGGTCGAAGGCGCTCATGACGCAGGTCCGCGCGCTCCGGACCTTCATGGGCACCATGGCGGACCCCTGGACGGGGTGGCTACTGCTCCGGAGTCTCGAGACGCTGAAGATGCGAATGACCGCGCAGATGAAGAACGCGCGCTATGTCGCCGACGTGCTGTGCGATCATCCCAAGGTGTCGACGGTCCACTACCTGGGACTGCTGGCCGAAGGCGACCCCATGTTCGCCCTGTACCGTAGGCAATGCGCCGGACCCGGGTCCATGATGGCGTTCGAGGTGCAGGGCGGGGAGGAAGGCGCGTTTCGGTTCCTGAATGCGCTCCAGCTCGTCAAGCTCGCGGTGAGCCTCGGCGGGACGGAGTCGCTCGCGGAGCACCCCGGCACGATGACGCACGCGGACGTGATCCCGGAGGATCAGCAACGGCTCGGGATCACCCCGGGGTTGGTGCGCCTGTCGGTGGGGGTCGAGCACTTCGAGGACATCGTCGCGGATCTGGAGCAGGCCCTGGCGCAGGTCTAGCGCGGGACGGCTCACCGGCAAGAGAAGAGCGCGGACCGGGCTGTGCCCGATCCGCGCTCTTCCGTCCTGCGCTGGCGTGGTGCTTAGACGCCCGAGATGCTCTGCCCGCAGACCGAACCGCTGGCGCTCTGGTTCGTGAGGTTGACGGACACGTTGACGGCGCACCCGCCCGAGCGACCATCGTCACCCGTGTAGGTGAAGCCGCCGTTCATTCCGAACGTGCCGCTGAAGCTCGCGCCGCTGTTCGCGATCGTGATGTCCGCCGTGATCTTGATGTTGGGGTCGCCATTCACGGTGACCGTGACCGCGCTCGCGTCGAGTGTCACGACGCAGGAGTTGAGGGTCTCCGTGACGTCCATGTTGATCGTCCCGTCGAACGTACTCTCGTCGATGTCGCCCGACACCGTACCCGACAGGCCGATCGACCCGCCGCCGGGGCACGTCTCCGACTGACTGATGCTCTCGCTGAACGCCACGGCCGCCGGACCAGACGAAGCCATGGGACCGCCGGGCGCGAGCGCCGCGCCAAAGCCGATGTCGAACAGCGCGGCGAAGACCTCGTTGGCCTCCGCAGCTGTCAGCGGATCGCCGCTGTTCGTCCCGCCGCCGCCGCCACCGTCGCCGGAGCAGGCCGTGAGCGCAACTGCGGTCATCGTGGCGAACGCAAACAGACGTACTGACTTCTGCATACCGCTACCTCCAAGAGGATGGGGATTGAGAGGTGGCCCCGTGGGGCTGTTCGTACTCTCCGTGCAAGGATCGTTCACGGAGAACTTATCGAATCCTCACAATGTACATGGTCTTCCCCGGGAGGGAAGGGTGTTGCCTCGGCTCGCTATCCCGTTGCCGTGCAACGGTTTCCGAGTCTTGCGGTCGGGTTTGGGTGAGCTACGTGGGGTAACTCAGGGTGATCGACGTTGCGGTGCCCCCTTGGACGAGGCCTCCGGTGTCCGTGAACGTCCCAGTCGCGCTATCCGTAGTGTTCACGGCCGTCATGCTCTGCTGGTTGTTGTTCGTCCCGATCGGGCTCGGGTCGAGCGTGCCGCCAACCACGAACGAACCCAGGACGTTGATCAGGTCCACTGGGGTGCCGTCGGTGGCGTTGTGGTCCCAAATGTACCGCGCGGTCGATCCCATTTGGACGTGTCCGGTCACCGACAACGTCCCAATGGAAGCCGAGTCGGCGGGACTCAGGTTGCCGTTGAGCGTCACGCGGCTCCCGGCGGTCGTGAAGTTGGACACGTCGAGCGTGCCGGTGCCCGCGAGGGTCGCGCCGCTGGCGAGATCGATGTGTCTCGTCACGAGCAGGGTGTTCCCCGAGCCGATGGTCAGCTTGGCGCCCGACTGAATCCAGAGCGTGTCCGCTCTTCCAATCGAGGCAGTCACCGTCGGCTGGTTGGCGGGCCAGGCCGGGATGTAGGCGTTGGTCGCCGAGCCCGGAATCGCTCCCGTGTTCCAGTTGCTCCCGACATTGTAGGAGTTGCTCGTGGCACCCGTCCAGAACGCCTCGGTGCCCTCGGGTGCCGTACCGATGAGCAGCACCCGGGTCGCCTGGTAGACGATGGTGAGGCCCAGGGCGCCGAGGCCACTCGTGTCGGCGAAGGTGCCGGACACGGTGCCAGCTGCCAGGACTTCGAATGTGTCGGCGACGGTTGGCGTGATGCCGGAGACTGAGACGTTGAGTACGCCGTTGCCGATCGAGGCGGTCCCGGAGACGAACAGGCTGTCGTGGCCGGTCGCGTCGATGTCGATGTCCAGGCTCGCCGGGCT
>JBDHIW010000158.1:0-6799 GCA_039587215.1 Gemmatimonadota bacterium
GTTGTGCGAGGAGGTGGCCCACGACTGGTAGTACGGCTCCATGTTGTGGCAGTTGCGGCAGAAGCCCGGCTGGGCGCTGTACTCGACGAACCCGACGGTCGAGACCGCCGCGACCAGCACCGCCAGCACGCCCAGCTGGAGGACGATCTTGAGCGGGCGGGAAATGCGCCGCCAGATCCGCGGCACCTTCACCATCACCCGATCCTCACCGACTCACCTCGCGCAGCTTGAACCACGCGAGCGCCATGGCCGACAGCGCGAGGAACCACACCGGCAGCAGGAGCAGCTTGTGCTCCCAGCGTTCCTCCACGTGCACCTCGGCCACGGACGTGATGATCTCCGTGTTGGACCGGGCCTTCAGCTCGAGGTCCTCCAGTTCCTCGAGGTCCAAGCTGTGCTGAACCTTGGCGATCTGCGTGAAGTCACTGAGGGCAGACTGGTAGCGGAACCGCTCGTCCTCGACGTTGTACCCGTGGGACACGAGTTCATCGATGGCGTCGGCTGCGGCGTTCAACTCCTCGCCGACCTCGAGAAGCTCGGTCTGGATGATCACGGCGACGCGCATCGCCTCCGTCCCGGGCTCGTGGCACGAGGCGCACAGTCGCGCGACCTCCGCATCGGGCGTGCGCTCGGTCCCGTGGTTGCTGTGGCAACCCAGGCAGCCGGGCATCAAGCCGCTTTCGACGGCCGCGCCGTGCGGCCCGGCGGCGATCTCGCGTCCCAAGAGCACGTGGCACTTGGCACACACGTCGGTGATCTGGCCGACGGCGGGTGGCAGGGCGGCGTGGGACCCGTGACACCCGACGCACGTCGGTGCCGCGAAGTT
Organism: Gemmatimonadota bacterium; assembly: GCA_039587215.1. Lineage (GTDB taxonomy): Bacteria > Gemmatimonadota > Gemmatimonadetes > Gemmatimonadales > GWC2-71-9 > CAMYLY01. The sequence goes on from JBDHIW010000158.1 coordinate 827, forward strand.
CCGGTCGCCGTAGAGCGCCTGGCCGTGCGCGCCATCCCGATACAGCTCGAGCTGGTTGGTCGGGAGCCCGTACTTCGCCATGAGTGCGGCGTCCTCGTGGCAGACCGCGCACGTCCCCGGAATGTTGGTGGGGTGCACGTTGCTCCGCGCATCCTCGGGCGGGAGGATCGTGTGCGCGTCGTGGCAGTCGGTGCACGTGGGCGCGTCCGTGTTGCCCTGCCCGAGCAAGAGTTCGCCGTGGCGACTGGTCCGAAACTCGGCCAACTGGTCCGCCGAGAGCCCGAACTGGCGCATCTGATCCGGATCCGCGTGACACGTCGAACAGAGGTCCACGATCTGGCGCTTCGTCGGGGACCCCAGGAAGCGACCGCGGTGTGCGGCAGCCGTCTCGAACGCGGTGGGGTCGCCCCCATGGCAGTCCTGGCACTCGATGCCGTGCTCCGAGTGCACCCCCAGGCGGAACGATCGTCGCTTGTCGGCATGGCACGTGAGGCAGGACCGCCAGCAGCATCCACGACGTCATGGATCCGCCTCCGGCTCCGGGGCTACCGGCTCGGCCCCCGACGCGCCGACGCGCGGCATGGACTGTACCGGTGGCGCGGGCAGCGCACGCTCTTCGAGCACCTCCTCGCGCAGGCCGGCCGAGGTCGGCACCGAGTCCATGCTCTGTCCGACGATCCACGCCACCGCATAGCCGACGAAGAACGTCGCGCCCAAGATCATCACCGCCGGGCGCTTGCTCGGCCGCCGCTCCGGTCCGCGATCGAACAGCGGGATCAGGACCAGGCTGGCCCCGAGCACCCAGAAGAGTGCGAAGCCCCACGGTCCGATGAACCGAATCAGCGCGAGCGACACGTCGACGGGCACCCACGTGGACACGAGTCCGTCCGGCAGGACGTACGCGTTGGCCGCCTCCGCGATGGGTCGCGGATAGAGGGCCGCCAGCGAGACCAGTACGGCCAGCGTGAACGTAGAGACGATCAGCGTCCGCAGGATGTGGTTCGGGAAGAACGGCGTCCCCACCTGATCCAACAGCTCGATCTCCTTCGTCGACATCTTGGCGCTGAGCCGCCACGGCGCATCCTGCTCGAGCCCCTCGTCGATCGGCGGCGCGATGCCCCGACGGCGCACCAGCGTGAAGTGGTAGAGCAGCAGCGCGAGGGAGAGCCACGGGAGCACCACGACGTGCAGCGAGAAGAAGCGACTCAGCGTGGCCCCCGAGACGATCTCGTCGCCCATGAGCGCCGCGGCGGCGAATCCGCCGAGCACCGGGAACCGGCCAACGGCGGTCATCACCTCCGTCACGGTCCAGTAGGCCCACTGATCCCACGGCAACAGGTACCCCGTCGCCCCGAACGCCAGCACGACGAACAGCAAGAGCAGACCGACGAGCCAGTTGGTTTCCCGCGGGGGCTTGTACGCCGCGTCGTACAGCACCTGCGCCATGTGCGCCAGCATCGCGATGACGATCAGATTGGCCGCCCACACGTGCACGTCGCGAATCAGCCACCCGAACGACACGTTGGAGACGATGTGCTGGATGCTCGGGTACGCCTCCTGCGCCGACGGTCGATAGTAGAGCGCCAACAGCACGCCCGTGACGATCAGTACCAGGAAGAGGAGGTAGGTCACCCCACCCAAGGCGTGCCGCCACCCCACGTGCGGCGCCACGCGATAGCGCAGCATCTTCCGGAACGCCTCGTTTACCGGCAGGCTGCGATCGATCGGGCCGTAGAGGAACCCGAAGAACCGGAGCGACCCGAGCAGCCCCGAGTCCGTACTCGCCTTGGTATCCCCCCAGGTCTGCCGGATCCAGATCCGGACCGTGGCCCAGAGCTCGGTCATGCGGTTCATAGTCGGCTCACGTAAACGACGCCGTCGCGCGTGAAGACGTTGTAGCGGGTGAGTGGCGCGGTGGACAGCCCGGTGACGACGTTCCCTCGCAGGTCGTACACGACGTAGCTGCACGGCGACACGATGCGCCGCGCTCGGTCGTCCCAGTCGAGTACGCACCCGTCGCCCGGGGCGACCCCGGCGACCGCGAAGTACCTGGAGTCCTCCGCCCGTACGACCAGGATGGCCTTGTCACCCCACCGGACCAGGCGGCTGGCGCCCGCCGGGAAATCCGCGGCGCGCGCGACGCGCACGGCCGGTTGGGTCTCGGTCACGTCGGGGGCATCTCGGGGGAGCACGTACAAGCCCATCGCGCCGACGATCGTCGCACCCGTGAGCGCGAGAACCGCAGCCAACAACATCTCGGTGATCCCCCAGGACCACGGGCCGCGTTCGGCCTGCGTGGCGCCCACTGGCGGCTCCGTCATGGATTGCAACCCCTGTCGAGTGCGCGTGGCGGCCTTGTCGACACCGGCCCCGCCCTCTCTCGAGAACGGGGCCGGGTCTGGGTCCTACTCACCCTCGACCGGCACCGGCCGGTCGGGGAGACTTCACCTGCGTCACTTCCTGATGAACGGTGCATCCTCCGGCAACTGCATACTCACGCCCGCGGGCGGCGCCAGGTTGTACTGGTTTACCGCAGCCGACATCGAGGCGACCAGGAGCGCGCGCAGGAGCGTGGGATTGTGCATCCCCGCACCACTGGCCGGATGGCTGCCAAACTCCCGATACACCGGCGCACCTGCATCGTCCTCCCCGATCGGATAGTAGGCCTCCTCGAACCACGGTGCCGCATGATGCCCGTGCGCCAGCTGGGCGTTGAAGAGCACGCCCTCGGCGACCGTGAAGTAGTCGTCGTTCTGCGCGAGGACCGTCCAGTCCCCCTGGTTCACAATGTCAACCAAGAGCCCCGTGTCCGGCCCGTTCACGTCGAGCGTGTCGTTGCCGTTCACGTCGGTCCAAATCGCCTCGAGATACCCGACGAGCTCGTCCAAGTACGTCTCGAACTTGAAGAGCGAGTTCTCGGGGGTGCCGTGGCACTGAGCACAGGCATTCCAACGCCGGTCTTCGAAGTCACAGTCGTGACCCACGACCGGGACACCGTCGTCATCGACGCACGGCGCCGCCTCGAAGAGGTGCCCCACGCTTTGGAACCCGTCATCCGCCGTGAACATCTCGACGTGACAGGACGCGCACATGCGCGGATTGGCCTCGAGATTGCCATGGAAATGTTCGGCACCGAACTGTGGCCACTCGAGACTGTCCGGCAGCCAACCGATGTTCTCGCCGAGGACCAACGGCCCCTGCGCCGCATGGAAGCCATGCGTCGTCTGCGACGGGGTCGGACGCCGATTGTGACACTTGATGCAGAGGTTCCGCGCCGTCGCCTCCGCCACCGGCGCGCGCAACTGGCCGGGGTTGTTCTCGGCGTGCGGATCGTGACAGACAACACAGGTGATGGTCCCGACCTCGCCGTCGTCCTTCTCGAGGAAGTCAGCCTCGACGCCGAACTGTTCCACCAATGCGACCTTGCCGTTGTGACACTCGTCGCAACTGCTTCGTGTCCCTCGCCCGAATCCCGAGCCCACGTTGTGGGCCGACACTTCCCACTGCTCGACGAACGGATGATGGCTCCCCGAGTGGCACTCGCCGCATCCGTTGGTCGAGTCGCTCGAGGCCCAGAACGACGCCAGCGGCTGCACGACCTCAGGCTCGAGGACGTGATCGATGCCCGGGCCGTGACACGACTCGCACTGCACGTCGTGGTACGTGGCATCGAACGTGGTCTCGTACCCCGAAGGCACCGACACGGCGTTGCCGTTCTGACTCACCGAGTGGCACGGACCACACGTCGTGTCGTTGGCGTGGTCGGAGCTCTGCAGCCCCGCCCACGCGTCCGCGTGCGCCGTCTCGAGCCAGTCGACCTGCTCGTCGGCGTGACAGTTTCCACAGGTTGTTTGCTTGTCGTCGACCGCGAAGTAGCCGAGGAACCCAGTCACCTGGTCGACCGGGTCATTGAATGGATCGCGGAACGAGATGGTCTCATCGGTACAGGCGCTGCTCAGCATCACACCCAATACCACCGCCGGCAGTGCCCGCACAACCCAACTGTGCTTACCGGGCACGACTCCCCCCTTGCTGAAACCCAAGTATCCCGACGTTCCTCCCGAAATACTGGTATAGTAGTTAGGGAAACTTTTCACTCCGATCAACACCCTAAAGGCGGTTTAATCCCGGCCTCAGACACCGGGCACCGCCCCCTCCACGGCCCTGCAATTCCGAGTAAAGTGGTGCACCTACGGTCCCTGACGATCCGTGACTTCCGCAACCTCGCGAGCGTCGACGCCGCACTGCCGCCGGAGGGGATCGTGCTGCTCGGGGACAACGGGCACGGCAAGACCAACCTACTGGAAGCGATTTACTACCTCGTGCTGTTCCGCTCGCTGCGCGGCGCCAAGGACCGCGAGCTCGTGCGCTTCGACGCGGCGGGGTTTTTCGTCGGCGGGACGGCGGCGCAGCGCATCACCGCCGGATTCGAGGTGCAGGGCCGCCGAAAGAAGGTGACCCGGGACGGCGCCGACGTCGCGCGCCTGTCCGACGCCGTCGGGACGGTCGTGGCCGTCGCGCTGGCGCCGGCCGACCGCGCCATCGTCGCGGGAGGACCCGCGGGGCGGCGCCGGTACCTCGACATCGTCCTGTCGCTCGCGGTGCCCGGGTACATCGCCGCGCTCGGTGCAATGCGGACGGCGCTCCGGCAGCGCAACGCGGCACTCAAGCGGCAGCGGCCGCAGGAGGCGCTGGCGTTCGACCGTCCGCTCGCCGCGGCCGCGGCGCGGGTGGCCACCATGCGCGACGAGTGGACGCGGCGGTGGAGCGACCACTTTCATGACATCGGCGCGCGCCTGGGCGAGCGCGGGAATGCCGAGCTTCGATACGCCATCCACAATGCGGAATCGTCGGACCCGGCATCACTGGAGCAGGCGCTCGCGGCCACCATCGACCGGGACCTGCGGCGCGGCGTCACGACCGTCGGCCCCCACCGCGACGACCTCAAGCTGACCCTGGACGGTCGCGACGTGCGGACGTACGGTTCCGCCGGGCAGCAACGCACCGCGGCCATCGCGCTACGCCTCGTCGAAGCGGCAACGCTGACCGACGCGCGCGGCGCACCGCCGATCGGGCTCTACGACGACGTGTTCGCCGAACTCGACGCGGACCGCCAGGCACGGCTGCTCACGCTGATCGGCGAGGTCCTGCCCGGGCAGGCGATCGTCGCGGCGCCCCGCGAATCGGAGGTGCCGCGGCACCTGCTGGACCGCCCCCGCTGGACCATGGAAGGAGGGCGTCTTGTCGAACCGACCACGTAGGCCCGAGGTAGGGACCCCCATCGCGGACGCAATCGAGGCCTACGTGCAGCGGCACGGTCTCAAGCGTCGTCTCGACCAAGCCAGCGTGATCCCCGAGTGGCCAGCTCTCGTCGGCGAGCGGATCGCGGGCGTGACCGAGCCGCTGGTGGTCCTGGACGGCGGCATCCTGGTCGTCGCCGTCCGGTCGGCAGCCTGGATGCAGGAGCTCCAACTGCACTCCGGCGACATCCTGAAGCGCCTCGGACAGCGCCACAAGAAGATCCGGCGGATCGTCTGGCGCGCCGCATCGTGAGGCGGCCTCGGACGACCGTGTAAGTTCCTTTTTGACAACCACTTAGAAACACCCTCGGCCATTGCCCGCGCGGGGGGCTTTCGGTATATTTCGGGGACCCCGCATGGGGGTCGTCCGCGGCCCCCATTTCTCTTTCTGACGGCGCGCCCTCTATGACACCGCAAACCCCGCAAGACCGCTACAGCTCGGACAACATCCAGGTACTGAAGGGCCTCGAAGCCGTACGAAAACGGCCCGGGATGTACATCGGATCGACCGGTCCCCGCGGGCTCCATCACCTCGTGTACGAGGTGGTCGACAACGCCATCGACGAAGCGATGGCGGGGTACTGCGACCGGATCGAGGTCACGATCCAGGCGGACGACTCGGTCGCGGTCATCGACAACGGTCGCGGTATTCCGGTCGACCAGCACAAGACCG
>JBDHIW010000159.1:0-5542 GCA_039587215.1 Gemmatimonadota bacterium
GTTTTCGAGGGCCGCGATGCGTCCCACCTTCACCCCGGGCGCGGGGGCGAGCTCATACTGGGTGACGACCGGACCGGTCGTCCGCCCCACGACCGAGCCCTCGACCTTGAACGTCGCGAGCGTCTCGACCAGCACCTCACCCAGCCGCTCGAGTTCCGACTCGCCGGCGTCCACGTCGGCCCGCTTGGGGCCGACCAGGAGATCGAGGGAGGGCGGCTCGTCGATATCCTCGGCACCTGAGACCTTCTTGTCCGGCTTCCGACGGGGGCGCTTGGGCGGCGTCGCACGCTGGTCGTGCAACGACTCGGCCTCGGGCGCCGGCTCCTCGACCACCGCGTCGTAAACCGGCTCCTCGACGGCCCGCTCGCGGCGCTGCGGCGGCTCGTCGTCGTCGGGCTCCGAGCGTTTGCCCAGCCACTCCATCGCCTTGAACGGGTGCCAGTCGACCGTAAAGGCAGTGAGCACCGAGAACCCGAGGAGTCCCACGATGACGGCCCCGGCAGTCCCCACGACCGTTCTGACCCCCAGCGTCATCAGCGCCGGCACGATTCCAACCGACTTCTGCGACACCGTCCAAAAGGCGTAGTCCGCGGGAAAGTCGGCGATCGACCGCACGCCCGTCACGACGCCGATCGCGTAGGGCACGAGAATGGTGAGCCCGCCGAAGAGCGTCCCCGCCTTCGTGAACGTGACGGCGGGAATCCGGCCGAAGCCCGCGAGCGACAGAGAGAAGCCGAGCAGGGGCAGCATGACCGCCCCGAGGCCCAGGTAGGTCCACAACAGGCGACCCAACCCACGGCCGAGCGGTCCGGTGACGTCCCACGGAATGAGCGTCAGCCCCAGGAAGATCCCGGCGAGCAGAAAAGCGATCGCCAGGATCTCCTGACGGCGGGAGTCGGGAACTGCGGTTGCGGGGGTCAGAAGGCCCCACCCGCAGCGTACGTTGGGAAGTTCGGCGCGCCGGGCGGCCGGCGCCTCACGGGCAGAATGGCGGGGTGGGCGACGCTACCCCGGCAGCGTAACCAGCCGGTCTCGGTACTCCGGCACGATGGACTGCGAATCCACCTCGGTCGCGGCATTGAGGTCCGCCTTGAAGCCGTTGGCCTTGAGATCCCGCGCGGCCGCGCTCGCGGTCACCGCGCGTTTCCACTTGTCGCCGTACCGCCGCACCAACTCGAGCGACGCGATCGCCGCGTCGTTGAAGTCGGCCTGCCGACGATCCTTCCCCGGGACGAGGGCATCCACGAAGCGCCCCGCGGCATACGCGTCTTCCAGCGCGAACATGCGTTGCCGCCCGCCACACAGAATAACGATCTCACCGCCCTCCGCGAAGAGGGGCCGCGCACGCTCGACCACCGCCGAGAAGTTGGTGGCCGCCCCGACGAGGACCGGGCTCGCCTGCTCCGACGCCACGAGCGCCGGGGTCCCGTTGGTCGTCGCCATGACGATCGTCTTGTCCCCCACGACATCGGGCAGCATCTCCAACGGCGAATTGCCCAGGTCGAACCCGTCGATGGGGAGCATCCGGCGCTCGCCCGCCAGCACGACGGCATCGCGCTCGAGGTTCCCCGCCAGCCGCAGCGCCTCTTCCTGCCCGGACGCGGGCAGGACGGCGCGGGCACCGTTGGACAGCGCCGCGACGATGCTCGTCGTCGTGCGCAGGACGTCCAGCACGATCATCGGCTTGCCCGCAATCTCCTGCGAGTTGACGCCCAGCGGCGTGAAGAAGACTGTGACTTTCATGCTTCGGCTTGGAAGAGCTCCGGCTGACGTTCCAGAAACTTCGTGTCGACCTTCCCGGCCTGGAAATCGGGGTGCTCGATGACGCGCCGCAAGAAGGGAATCGACGTCGTCACCCCCTCCACGATGAATGAATCCAGGGCCTGGCTCATGCGGGACAACGCCTCTGCACGGGTCGTGCCGTGGGCGATGACCTTGGCGAGGAGGGAGTCGTAGTACGGGGGGACCGTATACCCCGCGTAGATGTGCGTGTCGACCCGGATCCCGGGGCCGCCCGGCGGATGGAAGGCGGTGATCATCCCCGGCGACGGCTGGAAATTCCGGAACGGATCCTCCGCATTGACGCGGCACTCGATGGCGTGCCCGCGGACCCGATTGCCCGTCAGGTTGAGCGTGAGGGGCTCTCCCGCCGCCGCGCGGATCTGCTCCTTCACGAGGTCGAAGTTGGTGACCATCTCCGTCACCGGGTGCTCGACCTGGATCCGCGTGTTCATCTCCATGAAGTAGAACTTGCCGTCGACGTCGAGCAGGAACTCGATGGTACCCGCTCCGACATAGCCGATCTTCTCGGCTGCCCGGACCGCGGCGTCGCCCATCCGCTCACGCAGTTCCTGATCGACCGCGGGACTGGGCGCTTCCTCGACCAGCTTCTGGTGACGGCGCTGCACGGAGCAGTCGCGCTCGCAGAGGTGCATCACGCGCCCGTGCCGATCGCCCATGATCTGGATCTCGACGTGCCGCGGCCGCCCGAGGTACTTCTCGACGTACACCGCACCGGAGCCGAACGCCGCCAGCGCCTCGTTGCACGCCAGCTGGAACGCACGGCGGAACCCGTCCGCGTCGTTGGCGACCCGCATCCCCTTCCCACCACCGCCGGCCGCGGCCTTGATGATGACCGGGAAGCCGATCTCCTTCGCGATCTCCAGCGCCTCGTCGACGTCGGCCACCGCGCCGGGGGATCCCGGCACCACGGGCAATCCGACCTCGGTCGCCAGCTTCCGCGCTGCCGCCTTGTCGCCCATGAGGCGGATCTGCTCCGCCGTCGGGCCGATGAATGCGATCCCCGACGCCTCGCACGTCTCGGCGAACTCGGCGCTCTCAGCCAGAAAGCCGTAGCCGGGATGCACCGCGTCCGCCCCGGTGATCTCGGCGGCCGCAATCAGATTCGGAATCCGCAGGTAGGAGAGCTTGCTCGGCGGGGGCCCAATACAGACGTCATCGTCCGCGAAGCGCACATGCAGACACTCACGGTCCGCTTCGCTGTACACAGCGACGGTTTCCACGCCGAGCTCGCGGCACGCACGGATGACCCGCAGGGCGATCTCCCCGCGGTTGGCGATCAGGATTTTCTTGAACACGGACCTACGGAATCATCCCCTCGATGGCTCCTTCGTCGTCTCCGCCCACCGACTCCTCGGCGAACGTCCGGTCGGACGTGCCCTCGATACCGCTCACCCGCAGGGCGAACTCGTTCGGGTTGGACGAATAGAACAGCGCCTGCTCGTAGCTGATCCGCTCGGCCTTGTACCACTGCATGAGCGACTGGTCGAACGACTGCATCCCGTACTGGACCATTCCCTCCCGGATGAGCTCGGGGATGTTGAGTGCCTTCTCGGCATCGCGGATGTTGTCCTTGACCGCCGCCGTGTTCACGAGCACCTCGCACGCCGGCACGCGGGCCTTCCCGTCGACCGTCGGCACGAGCCGCAGGCACACGACCGCTTCGAGCGCGGTCGACAACAGGTTCCGTACCGCACCGTGCTCGTGCGGCGGGAAGAACGAGATGACACGGTTGATGGTCTGGGTCGCGTCCGTCGTGTGCAGCGTCGAGAACACGAGGTGTCCCGTGTCGGCCGCCTTCATCGCGGTGTCGAGCGTGATGCGGTCACGGATCTCACCGATCAGAATCACGTCCGGGTCCTGCCGCAGCACGTGGCGCAGCGCCATCTCGAACGACAGCGTATCGGTCCCCACCTCACGCTGCGCGATGTTGGCCTGCTGATCGCGATGCAGGAACTCGATCGGGTCCTCGATCGTGATGATGTTGCACCGGCGATTGCTATTGATGTGATCGATCATCGCGGCCAGTGCGGTCGACTTGCCGGACCCCGTGACGCCAGTGACCAGGATCAGGCCGCGGGGCTTGAGCGACACCTTCTCGAGCACCTTGGGCAGGTGCAGGTCGTCCACGGTCTTCACCTCGTACGGGATGGACCGGAAGACGAACGCGAGCGTGCCGCGCTGCTGGTACACATTGGTCCGGAATCGGCCGATGCCCGGCACCCCGATCGCGAAGTCCGCTTCCTTGTGCTCCGCGAACTCCTTGACCTGCCGCGGCGTCATGATCTGTTCGGCGAGCGCCTTCAGCTGCTCGGGCTTCAGCGGCTGCTGCTCGAGCTGCACCAGTTCGCCCGCCACCCGGATCGTGGGCGGCCGTCCGACCTTGAGGTGAAGATCGGACCCTGCGCGCTGCACCATCTCCGTGATGGCGGCCTTGAAGTCGAACGCCGGCGCACCGGCAGCCTGCGGGTTCTCATCCATTGGGATCCACCTTGAAGAGGACCTGACCGAATTCCACCGGCTGGCTGTCCTGGACCGCGATCTCGCGCACGACGCCGGAGACCTCGGCATCGATCGGGTTCATGATCTTCATCGCCTCGATGATGCAGAGCGTCGTTCCGGGCGCGATCGTCGTCCCCACCTTGACGTAGGGTTCCGCTCCGGGCTCGGGCTGGGCGTAGAAGGTCCCGACCATCGGCGACTTGATGTCCAGGAGATGCGATGCCGACGGCGCCTCGTCCGCGACCGGTGCGTCGTCCGACGCCGCCGGCGCGGGCACCTGGGCCGGCCCCGGGTTCGCGGCGATCGGTGCTGCCGGACCGCCCGAGCTCACCTGGTACGTCACGGGGCTGCCCGCGTCGGACAGCCCGCCTTTCGAGATGCGAACGGTCGTGCTCCAGAAGTTCTTCTTCACCTCGATCGAGCCTACGCCCGACGAGTTGAGCAAGTCCGTGAGCTTCTCCAAGAAAGTGAAATCGATCATACGCGTTCGAGGTACTTGTCCTCTCTGCGGTCGACCCGGATCTTCTGGCCGGTTTCAATGAAGAGCGGCACCTGCACCACCGCCCCGGTCTCCAGCTTGGCGGGCTTGGTCCCGCCCTGCGCCGTGTCCCCTCGCACTCCGGGGTCCGTCTCCGCAACCTCGAGCTCCACGAAGAACGGCAGTTCCACCATCAGCACCGTGCCGTCGTGCAGCAACCCGGAGCATTCCATCTCTTCCTTGAGATACTGGAGCTGCTCCTCACCGATCACGTCCGCGTTGATCGGGATGTCCTCGTAGGTCTCGAGATCCATGAAATGGTGAAACTGCCCGTCGTGGTACGAGTACTGAATCGGGCGCCGCTCGAGCCGCACTTCCGTCACGCGCTCGCCTGCCGTCCACGTGCGGTCGACGACGGCGCCGGTCAGCACGTTCTTGAGCTTGCTCCGAACGAACGCCCCACCCTTCCCGGGCTTCACGTGCTGGAAGTAGGTAATCTGGAACAGCTGCCCATCGATGTCGAGAACCATGCCGTTCCGAAAATCCGCCGTCGATGCCATTGCTAGTCGAGTTCCTCGAGTTCAGTGTTTCCGTCGGACAAAAGTACCGCCCCGTCCGGAGTCAGCAGCACGTCATCCTCGATGCGTACGCCACCCCAGCCAGGAATGTAGACACCAGGCTCCACTGTGACGACCGAGTGCTCGGGAAGCGGAGCCTCGTTCACGCGACTGAGCCGCGGCTCTTCGTGGACCTCCAGGCCCA
>JBDHIW010000013.1:0-28487 GCA_039587215.1 Gemmatimonadota bacterium
GGCGCCGCTGTACGCGAGCTGGGTCGAGCTCGATGACGACGGAACGAGGGATGCGCCCGGTCTGGGCCCCGTGGAGCTGTTGGCGCCGCCGGGTGCCTACGTCATCCGGCTTACCGTGGATGGTGCCACGTTCACGCAGCCGCTGGAGGTGAGGAAGGATCCCAACTCAGGGGGTACCGAGGCCGATATCGAGCGGCAGTTCGCGCTCATGACCGAACTCCGGTCCGATCTCGACCGCGCAATGGCGGTCGTCAACGGGGCCGAGCGCGTCCGCAGCCAGTTGCAGGCACTGCGACGCGTCCATACGGGCGCCGCCGCGGCCGACGTTCGGGCGGCCGCGCAGGCGACCGAGGATGTGTTCACCGCGGTCGAGGCCAAACTCTACCAGCTCTACCTCACGGGACATGGACAGGATGGCGTTCGCTGGCCCGCGAGGATCGCCCAGCGGATCGCGTACCTGGCCGGCCGGGTCGAGAGCTCTGACTTTCCGCCGACGGCACAGCAGGAAGCCGTACACGCGGAGCTGCACGCCGAGGTGACGGACGTCGCGGCGGAATACGACGCGGCGCTCACGAACGAACTCGCGTCGTTCAACGCGTTGCTGGCCAGCCGGGGAATCCAGGGGGTCGTGACGGGGGGCTAGCGCTTCCGCAGGTAGTAGACGGCCACCGTCTCCGACGGCGACAGGTACCGCGTGTTCTGCATGATGGTGGCGACGACGGCCGACTGCCGCGTGTACATGACGGCGTGGGCACCCGACTGCCGCGCCCGCTGCTGCCAGTCCGGCGCATCCTTGGCGACGATCCGAGCGAGGTGCTCGTCGTCGGCCACGTACGTATTGGTCCGCGAGATGATCGTGTACTGGACCAACACCCGCTCGATCTCGGGGCGGTCCATGCCGTCCGCGTCGATGACGGTGATCGAGGTCGAGTCGGGCAGGGGCATGTACCGGGAACCCGTGAAGTTCACGCCGCCGGCACAGGCCGTGGCAAACAGCACGAGGGTCAGTCCGGTCAGGAGTCGCGGCATCGTGTGAAGCTCCCCGAGTGAATCGTCATCAGTCGGTCCGTTCAGACGACCGATGCTCAAAGGTGTGCGGGGGACGATCCCCCGGCAAGCCAGCGGAGAGCCGACACGGGCGCGAGGGCCGTGCGACGGGGGCTTCTTGGGGTCCCCCGGCCCCGAAGCCGAGCCCCTTTCCCTCGCGGGGTGGGGGGTGTAGAATTGGTGACGGTCCGCCAAGGGATGGGCCTCAGTAGCGAAGCTTGCACGGGGAAGCCAGGCAGCACGCACTGGTTTCCCTTTTTGTTGGTGCAGGAACGGTCGCACGGTGCGGCCACCCGGCGCGGGGGAATGTCCGCGCGGCGCGATGTAGGTCGGTAGTGACGGTCTTTCCGGACTCCGACGAGCATCCGACACATTTGAAGGAGTACGGAATGAGTGTCACCGGCAAAGTGAAGTGGTTCAACGATCAGAAGGGTTTCGGGTTCATCACGCCCGACAGTGGCGATCGGGACTGCTTCGTCCATCACACGGCGATTCAGGGCACGGGCTTCAAGTCGCTCCGCGAGGGCGAGGCCGTGCAGTTCGAAATCGTCGATGGCCAGAAGGGCCCGGCGGCGGCGAACGTCGTCAAGCTCGATGGGTGACCTGACCTCTTCTTGAGGTCTGTCGTGGGGGGGCGCTCCGGCATCACCCGGTGCGGCCCCCAACCGCGACAGTCACGAACACTTACGAGGACAGAGGCATGGCAGAAGTCATTCTCGGCGACGGCGATCACGTCGAATGGGCGATCAAGACGTTCCGCCGCAAGGTCCAGAAGGCAGGCATTCTGAAGGACCTGCGGGCGAAGCGTTTTTACGTGAAGCCCAGTTTGGCGCGGCGTCGGAAGGCCGAGCAGGCCAAGCGCCGCAAGCGGCGCCAGCGCTAGCGCGCCGGCGCCCCCATCGACCAGCCCTCAGGCCGTCTTGGCGACCGAGGGCTTCCGCCCAATTTGAATCGTCTGTACCGCCGGCTCGGTGGTCGACTTGAGATAGGCGTTCTGATCGTGCGACAGCGCGCCTGCCGGCAGCCACTCCCATAGTGACCCCAGATCCCGCTTGACCCGCTCCAGGAAGAACGCCGGGAGCGTGTCGGTCTTCCGGGCGAAATACTGCTTCATGGAGTCGTCCTCCATGATCTGGCGCCGGATTTCCCGGTAGTACCGCAGGCGTCCGAAGCCCTCCGAGGACACCGCCCGAACCACGTTCATCCACCGCGGGATCGTCGCCTTGATCGCGCCGAAGCGCCGCGCGATGGAGCGCCACGAGAATGTGTGGTGGGTGAGATCGATGACGTGGGCGTAGAACTCCGGCCATTCGTAGTTCGCCGGCTTCACGTTCATCGCGTGATTGTTGTTCAGGAAGTGGAACGGGAACGGCAGGACCCGGTCGTTCTTCTGGTATTCCAGGTTGAGCGGGGCTGCTCGCCCGAAGGCCGACAGCAGCGAGAATCCCGGGAACGTCCCGGGAGTCATGTCCACGAACTGCTTGGTGAGCTCGAACGGCTCCGCGCCCTCGTCGCTGTCCAGTCCCAGTACGAAGTTGGTCTGGATGTACGGGATGTACCGCTGGATCATGCGGACGTGCTCGGACACCTGCTTCACCTTCTCGAGGCCCTGTCGCCCGCCCGTCTTCGACTTGTTGCCGAGGTCGTACCATGACTCGACCCCCGGCAGGATCGCCTTGAACCCGTTTCGCTGAAGGCGCTTCAGCCGATCCTCTTTGAGGAGCGAGAGACTGCTCTCGGCGATGAAGTCGATCGAGTCGGGTGCAACCGTGTCCTCGATCGCGTCCATGTAGTCGTCGAATCGCACGCCGAAGTTCGGGTCATGCCACCCGATCCGCGGCCGCGCAAACTTCCGCTGCAGAAAGCGGAGATCGCTGCGCAGGACGTCGAAGTCCATGGGCTGATAGGGGATTTCCGAATCGATGCAGAAGCTGCACGTGTAGGGGCACCCCAGACTCCCCAGCATCGGCACGATCTTGAGGAGTGGCGACTTCTGGAGCGTCAGTTCGGCGAACTTCCACCGTTCCTCGACGCCCGGCAGGTTGGTCGGCTGGCCCGGCGCGGACAGGTACCGCCCTTCGGGCCGGTGCGGGGCGCCGTCCGCGAGGATGTCGCGGATGATCGACTGGTTGCCGAAGCCCACCACATAGTCGAAGTAGAGCTGCGAGTCCTCGGGATAGCACCGCGCGTGGGGGCCGCCGAGCACCGTAACGGCGCCCCGGCTGCGGCACATCGCGCTGATGGCATAGGACAGCTGTGCGGCTTGGGTGAACGCACTGATGAAGACGATGTCCAGGTCGCTCGGCAATTCGGTAATCAGGTCTTCCCGGCCCGTATAGCACAGGAACGTGACGTCGTGCCCGTCTTGTTCGCACCAAGTCGCCACGATCTGGGGCATGATGCTCGCCAGATTGGCGTGCATCACCCACCCGTACAGCGAGCGATTGGGACCTTTGGTGACGAGATCGATGACGCCTACACGCAGTCGGCGCAGAAGGACTCCTCGGTGGGAGGGTCGGGAATGAAGGTCTCGAAACATGGGGACGGTTGGGGATTGCGCAAGGGAGGGGGTTCGGGTTGGCTTCGGGAGCAATCCTATGGGGATTGGAGCGTCGGCCCGTCTCCTCAAGGAATGGCGGGTATCCGGCGGTTCGCGGCTGGCGCCCTCAGTACTCGTTGCCGAGGCCGCCGTAGGTGTGCACGGGTCGCCCCAGCGCCTGCAGGACGCTGCCGGGGATCGGGAAGTGCAGTGGGGTCCTTCGACGGGCCCGTCGTGATGGGTGGGCCCCGTTGGGGCCAGCGGTCCGAGTCCACGTCGATCGAAGAACGCACACCCACTGCAGAGCAGGAACGTTTCGATCCGCTTCTCGTACGCGAGGCGTTCGAACGTCAGGTCCGCCAACGGGGCCAGGCCCCGCTCTGCCCGGACGGCATTCACGTGCGCGAGCGCTCCTTGATGTCGCCTGCACACCAACGAGCCTCGGATGCCGATGCGACCGCCCGGTCCTCTAGCCACCGCGCTCCGCGCCCGACACCTTTGCCCCGTCTCCCACGACGAGGAACTGCACGTGTTTGCGACGATCGGAAGGTTCGCGGGGATCGTGATGCTGGCCGGGACGACGGCCGCCGGGTCGCTCGCCGGGCAGACCACCGCCTTGGTCGGCGCCACCCTCATCGACGGCACGGGCGCGCCGCCGCTCGAGAATGCGGTGGTGGTGGTGGAGGGCGCACGCATCGTGCGGGTCGGCCGGCGCGGCGATGTGAGGGTCCCCCGCGACGCCACCGTCATCGACGCCGAGGGCACGTTTCTCGTGCCCGGGTTCGTCGACACCAACGTGCACCTGTCGCTGTACGGCGGGAACACGACCGACCGCCACGAAACACTCGTGCGATACGAGCACCGGCAGCACGAGGTCGTACTCGAGGCGGCGCAGATGCAGTTGCGGCACGGGGTCACCACGGTGCGGGACAGTTACGGCATGCTCGTGCCGATCCGCCGGGTCCGCGACAGTATCGCGGCCGGGCACGTCGTCGGGCCGCGCATCCTCGTGGCTGGCAACATCGTGGGGTGGGGCGGGCCGTTCTCGTTGACGTTCAGCCTGATCCCGTCCGACGAGCTGTCGCTGTTTCAGGAGCGGATGAACGATGCGATCGCGCAGGACGCGGGCGAAGACCTGATGGCGATGACGCCCGAAGAGTTGCGGGGCGCCATCAACGCGTATCTCGACAAAGGCGTCGACTTCGTGAAGTACGGCGGCACAGCCCACTTCGACGTGCCCGCGCTGATCGGGTTCTCCCCGGCGCAGCAGGCCGTGATGGTCGGGGAGACGCACGCGCGGGGGCTCGTGGCCGAAACCCACGCGACGAGCAGTGAGGGGCTGCGTCTGGCGGTCGAGGCAGGCATCGACGTCATCCAGCACCCGGAGATCATCATGCCCGCGACGACGGCCCCCGGGCAGAGCATGCCGGACGCGCTGGTGGCGGCAATCGTCGACCGGGGGATCGTCTGCTCCATGCTCTCCAACACGATTACGGGCGTCCCGTGGCAGCGGCATCTGGAGCGGGACGTGGCGGCGGCGGATTCCGCGGTCACCGGCCACGTGGGTACGCAGCTCCCGCGCATGCGGAGCCGACAGGAGGACTGGAACGCGTTTTGGGAGTCGGGCGAGTTCATGGACATGCGCCGCCGGAATGCCGAGAAGCTCATCGCCGCGGGTTGTATCACGACGGTCGGCACCGACAATTACCGGCGGACAGCGCCCGAACTCGCCCGCGGCCCCAAGCCCGAGTGGCAGGATCACGGGATCGGCACGATCCTCGGCATCGAGGGTCTCGTGGAACTCGGCATGACCCCGATGCAGGCGATCGTCGCGGCCACCGCGAACGGGGCGAAGGCCGCACGGATGGCGGACGACCTCGGCACGGTGGAAGAGGGCAAACTGGCCGACCTCCTGCTCCTGGGCGCGGACCCGCTGGCCGACATCACGAACATCCGACGGCTGGAGCTGGTGATGGCGAACGGCATCGTGGTCGATCGCGGCGCGTTGCCCACCGTACGCGTGTTCACGCGCGACGCACCGGCGGCTGCTCGGTCCAATTGACGATCACCTTCATCAGCGGGACGCCACATGATGATGACCGAACGACACGAGCCGACACCCGACCTCGTCCGCTGGGGAGCCATCAGCGGATTAGGTGCATTGCTGTCGTACTTCGGCGCCGTCTTTCTGCCCCTGCCTGCCCGCGTCGGTTACGGTCTCGTGTTCCTGATGGGACCGTTGCTCGCGCTGTCGTTCGTCGGCATTCATGCGGCGCTGGCCGCGCATTGCGACACGGTCGCCGCGCGATTCGGTGCCGTGCTCGGGGTCATCGCGGGCGCCATCGTGAATGTCATGCTGGTTGTGCAAGGCGCGAACAACATCCTCCGTCTGGAGGCGAGCGACGCCGAGCGGGAGGCGACCCGCGAGGTGTGGCGCGCGGTCAACCGGGTGCAGTTCTCGGTCGACGTGTCGTGGGACATCTTCATCACGCTTGCGGGGATTCTCGTCGGCGTGGCGATGCTGGCGCACCCGAAGTTCGGCAAGCTCTTCGGGTGGAGTGGGATCGTGCTGAGTGTGATGCTTCTCGCGCTCAACATGCAGACGTTCCCGATCGGCCCCGCCGACGCAGGGTCGATCGACCTGGGGCCGGTGGTCGCGCTGTGGTTCGGCGTCGTGTTCGTCCGCATGCTCATGCTGGACGGGTGGGTCAGGGAGGCCGTCGGCACCGCACGTGCATGACGCCGGGGCCGGGCGGGGCGGTGGGAGGGCGGGCCGAACCCGCCCTCCCACCGCATGCTACGATCCGCCGCCGACCAGGGACTCCATCTGCTCAAGCAGGTCGCGCACGCGCCGCATGCGCGCGCCGTAGGTCGCCCAGTCGCCCGCCTGCTGCGCGGCGATCGCCTCCTCGTACACTCGCGATGCTTCCCGCACGAGCTCGGCGATCCGGGGGTCGTCTCCGGCTGCACCGGTCGCCGCGGCCGCCGGCAGCGGGGTCACCGTCGGTGAGTCGTCCCGCACCACGCCGCCGAACATGCGCGTGAGCGCGGCGCCCAGCGTTTCCTCCATGACGACGGTGTTCTCGTGTGCGACGATGACCCGCTTGAGCTCCGGAATGCGGCCCCCTTCGGCGCGAAGGTACAGCGCCTGCACGAAGAGCAGCGACTCTTCGATCGGGATGACGAGCAGGTTGCCGCGGATGACCTCCGAGCCGCGCTGATCCCAGAGCGAGATCTGCCGTGAGATCTCGGTGTCCTGGTTGATGCGGTTCACGACCTGGCTCGGTCCGAAGACCAGACTCTGGCGCGGGAAACGGTAGACCACCAGCTGCCCGTAAAAGTCGCCGTCGCTGCGGGCCACCATCCAGGCGGCGAGGTTGTCCTTCTGGCGCGGCGTGAACGGGGTCATCGTGATGTACTCCTCACGGTCTTCGCCCGGGAGCTTCATCACGATGTGGCGGAGGAAGGGGTCGACCGCCCCGGGGTTGTCGGAGCTGTTCGGGATCTGCCACTGATCTTCACGGGCGTAGAACACCTCCGGCTCGTCCATGTGGTACGTCGTGTACAGACTCGTCTGCAGCCTAAACAGATCTGACGGGTACCGGACGTGCGCGCGGAGGTCCGCCGACATGTTGTCGATTGGCTCGAAGATCCCCGGGAAGATCGCCGCGTAGGTCTGGATCAGCGGGTCCGTACCGTCGGCGATGTACGCCCGGACGTCGCCGTCGTAGGCGTCGACGACCACCTTGACGCTGTTACGCATGTAGTTGACGCGCCGTCCCATCGGCTGAGAGTACGGATACAGGCCCGTCGTGGTATAGGCATCCAAGATCCACTTCAGACGGCCGTCGTCGGTGATGACGATGTAGGGGTCGCCGTCCCACGAGAGAAACGGCAGCGCTTTGCGCGCCCGCTCGCGAACCTCGCGGTGGTACAGAACCCGGCTCTCCTGCGTGATGAGAGGCGTGATGAGCATGTCGAGTGATCCGAACCGCGCGCTCAGCACCAGCCGGCGCAGCAGGGAACTGATCGGCACGCCGCCGGCGCCGTTGTATACCGTGACCGCGTTGGTGTCGCCGAGCGGGTAGTCGAATTCCCGCTGCTGGGTGTTCACGATCACGTAGTCGCTCGAGAGTTCTCCGTAGTAGAGCTCGGGTCGCGTGATCGCCGGCGTGCCGGTCGATACCGGCGGCAGGTCCTTCACGAAGAGCACCGGCAGCCCCTGCGGGGTGACCTGGTTCACTGGGCTCAGCGTGAGGCCCATGCCGTGGGTATAGGTGAGCCGCTCATTGATGAAGTTCCGTGTCGGCAGCGATGCCGAGTTCAGCTCCCGCGGGGAGAGGAGCACCTGCCGGTACTCTCCGTCGATCCAGTAGCGGTCGTCGTCCACCGCCCGGAAGTCGTAGTACGTCCGGATCTCCTGCAACTGACGGAAGGTCTGCAGCAGCGGTTCGCGGTCCCACAGGCGCACGTTGCGCAGGGTTCCGCTGTTGGCCTGGATGTCGTCGAACGTGAGCGTGGCCTCGCCGGTCAGATCCCGCACCGCCACGTTGTCGAGGCCCCACGCCTGCCGGGTCGCTGCGATGTGGTTGGCGAGCTGCGGGGTCTCTTTCACGAGCTCGTTGGGGATCACCCTGAGCGACTGCACGGCGCTGGCGAGCAGCATGCCGGCGGCAGAGACCCCGATGTACAGGCCGCCCGCCAGGACGGCGTTCCGCACGAGGCGCCCGCGAATGCCGACGAGGACGAGCCCCCCGCCGATCATGGCGACGACTCCCAGTGTGCGGTACAGCGGCACGCGGACCGCGAGGTCGGTGAAGCTCGCGCCGAACAGCGGTCCCGACGTCGAGAACACGACGGACGGCACGCGCACGAAGAAGGCGTTGATGCCGATGGCGACGAAGAGCAGCGCGACCAGCACGCCCAAGTGCACCGCCGCCGCGGGGGCGACGGCGACGCGCCGGTGATGCACGACGACGTCGCGTCGCATCAGGTACAGCGCGCCCGACATCAACAGGGCCACGACCACGAGCCCGATCAGAATGCTGAGCGCAACCGAGAGGGCCGGCAGCGTAAACACGTAGTAGGCGATGTCCCGGCTGAACAGCGGATCGGTGGTCTCGAACGGCGTGCGGTGCAGGAACGACTGCACCACGAGCCACTGGTCGGCGGCGGCGACGCCCGTCAGGAGTCCGAAGAACCCCGCGAGCGGGATCGACAGGCGTCGCAGAAGCCCGGAGAGATCAACCTGGGGGGTGGCGCCCTGGATGTGCCCGACCACCAGGTCGGGCGCCACGCCCCGCTGCGCCACCATCAGATTGACGTAGAAGAAGGCCGCCGCCAGGAAACCGGCGACGAGTCCGAGGCCCAGCTTGGTCTTGAACGTGGTCAGGAAGATCGTGCCGTAGTTCAGCGCATCGTACCAGAACCAGTCCGCGAGCCACTGGTTGAGGAGCGGCAGCGTCATGAGCCCCAGGACGATCACCGTCAGGGGAAGTCCGAGAAACAGGAGTCGTCTGCGGAGGGCGTTGGTCGAGGTGCGTGCGGTCACGTGGACATCCCTGCGGCATGCGTGGAGTGAAGTGTGTACGAAACCTAGTGACCTGTCCCGCCGGGCGCGGGCGGTCCGGCCAAGCTCACCGGTCGACGTGGACCTCGATCGACCGCCACCTGCCCTGGCGGAAGCGGGCCACGCTCAGGGTGCACCGTGTCACGTGGCCCAGCACGATGGCCAGCCAGACGTCCGCGGGTTCGAGCGTTCGGGTTGCCTGGATCGCCGCGCACATCCCCAGGGGGACCACGATCTGGGAGACGATCGAGATGTAGAGTGGGCTCTTGGTGTCGCCGGTGCCCTGGAGCCCGCCGGTGTAGGCGAGCGCCACGGTGACGAATAGGCCCGACACGCTCAGGTAGGCGAGGAGCTGTACGCCGATGTCCGTCACCGCCGGATCGTCGATCCCGAAGATTCTGAACAGCACCCGCGGTATCGCGAGGAAGGCGAGTCCGATGACGGCGGCCATCCCGAGGCCGATGGCGGCCGCGTACCCGGGCGCCGCCGCACTGCGCTCGGGCTTTCCGGCACCCAGGTTCTGGCCGGCCACCGTCGCGGCGGCGCCCAGGAGGCCCACGGACGTCCACGTGATGAGCGAGAAGAGCTCGGTATAGCCGAGCGCGTAGGCTGCCTGGGCCTCGGCGCTCTGCCGTACCGATCCGATGAAGCGAAGCAGGAAGACGCCGCCCACGTTCATGGCGATGCCCTGCACGCCTGTCGGAAGGCCGAACCGGAAGAGCTCCCGAATGATGCCCCAGTCGGGACGCCGCGACGTGAGGTGGCGGAGCCCGACGACGAGCTGCCCGGCATAGAGGAGATAGACGCCGAACAGACTCATGAGTCCACCGGCGATCACGGTCCCCAGGGCGGCGCCGAGTGTTCCGAACGCCGGAATCGGCCCGAGTCCGCGGATGAGGACCACGTTGAGTCCAATGTTGAGAATAGTGATCCCGATGCCGAGTCGCATCGGGGTCTGCGCGTCGCCGGCCGCCCGCAGGGCGCCCCCCAGCATGTAGAAAACCAGCATGCCGAAGCTGAAGAGAAACATGGTGCGCAGGTACGGCAGGGCCTCCGCCTGTACCTCGGGGGCGGCGTTGACGAGCGAGAGAAGCGACGGCGAGAGGGCGTACCCGATCGGTGCCATCAGCCCGACCGATAGCCCGATCGAAGTCAGGAACGCCTGATAGACCGTGCGGTTCACCCGGTCCGGGTCGTCGGCGCCGGCGAAGCGCGCGACGAGGACGCCCATCCCGGTATACAGGGACGTGATGAAGACGATGACGACGAGGAAGATCTGCCACGCCACGCCGATCGCGGCGTTGCCGGTAAAGCCCACGTAGTGACCGACCATTGCGTGGTCGATCATGCCCTGGAGACCACCGAAGATGTTCTGCAGCATCGTGGGCCACGCCAGGCGCCAGACGGCCGGGAGAATGGGGCCGTCCACGATCGACCGATCGAAAGTCGTGGAGGAACGCTCGGGAGCGGGCACGACGCTGACGTTCGCTGCGGACCGGCGTTTCCTCAAGGGCGTCGCTCGCTGCGACCCGTGCCGAGCACGAGGGGCGAAGGCTCGGCGGCATGGGCTTTCACAGCAAATGCGCACCGCTCTTCCCGCATGATGCGGGACGGTGACGCGGCCGAGCGACGGAGCCCGACCCGACCGTCAGCGGTCGGCCCGCTCGGTCTCCAGCGTGACGAAGCTCAGGACGCGGGCGGCGGCATACCGGAACGCGCGCTCTCGGAAGGCGAGGAACGTCACGCAGGCGACGAGGATGGCGAGCAGCGAGAGCTGCAGGCCCACGACTGGGAACGGGCCGAGGCGACCGGCGCCCTCGACGAGGCGCACCGGCTCCCACCAGGGCAGCACCAACGCGAACGCGACCGAGGGCGCGATGAACCCGCGGGCGATCCGGTACTGGTCGCGGTAGATCTGAATGGCCTTGAACACCTGCGGTGCGCGCACCATCACCACGTAGTCGAGCGCGTGCATGAACTCTCCCGCCTTCAGGACACGGTCCGCGTTTCCGGCGTCCATGATTTCGTCCACGGTCGGTGAGCCCGCGCTCGGGGCGGTGACGCCGGCGGCGCGCAGACGCCGCCGGGTCGACGCACTCGTGAGTACGCGAAACGCCCAGAGGTCCTTCTGCTGGCGGAAAAGATTGCGGGACAGGGTGTGCATCACCACGCCCAGCACCGATCCCGCGGCTAGGACCCCGACGACCCCGACGATCAACTGAATACCTGACCAGTCGGGTAGGCTGTGGATGTTGAAGGTGTTCGAACCGATGTCGAGTACCACCAGAATCCACAGCAAGGCGTAGAGGCCCTGCAGCAGCGTCGTCAGTCCGAGAGCTAGTGGCACGATGACGGTTCCTTGTCGAAGAGCGGTCTCGATGCACCCGCGCGTGCCGGGTGCCGGATCACAGAGCGGTGAGCACCAGCAGCAGCGTCACGAGTGCCGCGAGGGCCACGGCGACGATCCACATGCGGTCCTTGGGCATGAACGAGCGGCGCG
Organism: Gemmatimonadota bacterium; assembly: GCA_039587215.1. Taxonomy (GTDB): domain Bacteria; phylum Gemmatimonadota; class Gemmatimonadetes; order Gemmatimonadales; family GWC2-71-9; genus CAMYLY01. The sequence goes on from JBDHIW010000013.1 coordinate 11,656, forward strand.
GGCTGATGATGCGCGCGCCGCCGGCGTGCGGCCGGCCGGCAGCCGTCTTGGCCGGGGGCGGTGTGTAGTCCTTGAGCTTGGCATAGGCGTCGTTGATCGCCTTCAGCCGCTCGTCGGCCTTCGCGCGGAGCTTGGGGTCGTGTCCGAAGCGATCCGGGTGCCACACCTTGCTGAGGTCTCGGTAGGCCTCCCGAATCTCCTCGGGTGTCGCCGTCGACGCGAGGCCGAGCTCCCTGAGGTACTGCTCTACGGTGCCGGTCATGCCGTCTGCAAGATGCGGCGACCGGGCCGCCGGCGCGAGGCCGCGCTGCGACGCTCCGGGGCCCTCGCGAGTCTCTGTCTGGTGACGGCCGCCATTGGCCCGTCGAGGCGCGAACCGATACGAGGAGGGGGCATGGGTGGGTCTGTGATTCTGGGCGCGGCGTTGGTGCTGGCATCCCTTGGCCAGATGGACGACGGACACCGCTGCGTCGTGCCGGTGTTGTACCGCGGTGCCGACGGGTTCCGGATCGAGATGGTCGCGGTCGCGGCCGGGGGGGACCGGACGCTCGGCGTCACGGACGAGCTGGTGACGCCCATCCTGCCCGTCGGGGGCGGTACGTCCGGCGACCTGGTCCGCGCCGGGGATCGCGCCACCGTTACGCTGCGCTGCAACGAGGCCACCGTGGCGGCGACGGTGACGCCGACAGCCGGTGGCGCGCCGCGCGACCTCGCTCCGGTAGCCCTCGCCAACTACGACCGGTACGACCTCCGGGTGAATGCACTCGACCACCGTGGGAACGGACAGGTTTTCTGGGTACGCGGAGGTCGCATCAGCGCGGCGGACGGACCGGTGATGGACCTGTTCCGTGGTGCGATCCCGATGCAGCCCGGCGACGTGAGCGTCACGTTGGAGGTGCGCGTGCCGGAGGAACGGGCGGCGCCCGACGTGGTCGGAAGCATCGAGCTCACCGATCTCGGACCCTTTGCCGCCACCTGGGTCACCCTCCCGGGCGGCGAGCGTGGGAAGTTCATCGTCGATCTCGGTGCCGGCCGAACCGTCGTGTCGCGCCGGCTCCTTGCGTCGGACGCGGCGACGCGGGACCTCGTCGCCGTTGAGCACTCGGCCGAGGGACAGCGGCGTCGGCAGGGGTCGGTTCAAGGGGCCGGGGGCGCCGTCACGGCGGTGCGCCAGCTCGTGGACCTGCCGTGGATTCGGCTGGGAGACCTTCGCGTCGATGACGTGTCGGCGCTCGTGCTGGACAGCGCGCCATTCACCATCGACGGCCAGCAGCTGGACGGCGTTCTCGGTCTGGACGTGCTCCGGCGGGCCGGCCGCGTGCGCGGCAGTTTTGGACGCCCCGACGGGACGGCGGTCCTCCATTTGGGTGGTCCGTCGCTTCCGTCGAGCCTCGAGTTCCCGCTGCAGCGGGTCGGCGGGGTGCTCTGGGTGCAGGGCGCCGTCGACGGCATGCCACTGCCGCTCCTGCTGGACACGGGTGCGCGCCAGTCGATCGTGCCGCTGACGCTGGCGGGCGATCGTGGTTGGCCCGTGGCGGCCGAGCCGTCGGACTCGGGGCGCGGACTCGATGGACGCTGGCTCGCGTTCTACGAGGCCGAACTTCCGTCGGTGTCGATCGGGGACTGGGAGATGCCGGTGACTCCGTTCATGGCATCCGAGCGGTCGGTGCCCGGCGCCCTGGGGATGCGGAACGACGCGCTCATCCTCGGGCAGCCCTTCTGGCGAGCGATCGGTGAGGTCGAAGTCGACTTCGAGCGAGACGTGCTGAAGATCCCGTGGCCGCGTTGAGCGGCTCGAGGGGCCGGCGTCCTCCCACAGGTAGACCTCGACGAGCGGTGCATCGCGCTTGGATTCGCGCGGCACTTCCCGCATGCGCTGCCACGAACAGCGGGAACTCGGGCGGCCGAGGTCCTTGGTAGGGGAACGCAACCGGCCGCACGGCGTGCTCGCCTTTCGCATTGTCCAGTGGGGGAGCATCTTTGCATGCCGGTTGCCGGTGCCCGTTCACCTCCCTCTCTCGTGTCGCAGGCTCATGACTCGAAGGCTCCCACCGCTCGCATGCCGCCGCTCGCCGGCCCAACGCGTCCCGCCACCGCAGGGCGTTCGATGACCGACATGCTCGAGCGGTTGACGGCCGCCCTGGCCGACCGCTACACGATCGACCGGCAGATTGGGCAGGGTGGGATGGCGACGGTCTTTCTCGCCCACGACGTCCGCCACAATCGGAACGTGGCAGTGAAGGTGCTCCGGCCCGAGCTCTCGGCGATCCTTGGCGGGGAGCGGTTCCTCAAGGAGATCGAGGTCACGGCCAACCTGCAGCATCCCAACATCCTACCGCTGTACGACTCGGGCGAAGCCGACTCCTTCCTCTATTACGTGATGCCGTTCATCGAGGGCGAGTCGCTGCGCGACCGCCTGAATCGCGAGAAGCAGCTCGGCGTCGAGGATGCGGTCGAGATCGCCCGCGGCGTGGCCGGCGCGCTCGACTTCGCGCACCAGCGCGGGGTCATTCACCGCGACATCAAGCCCGAGAACATCCTGCTCCAAGCCGGGCAGGCGCTCGTGGCCGACTTCGGCATCGCGCTGGCCCTCAGTGCCGCGGGTGGCGGGACGCGACTCACGGAGACCGGTCTCTCGGTCGGCACACCCCACTACATGTCGCCGGAGCAGGCATCCGCCGACCGGGAACTCGACGGCCGAACCGACATCTACTCGCTGGGCGCGATGCTCTACGAGATGCTGGTGGGACAGCCGCCCTTCATCGCTCCCTCCGCGCAGGCGATCGTCGCCAAGATCCTGACGGAGACCCCGCCGCCCGCCGGACGCGATCGCTCGGCGGTGCCGCCGCACGTCGATGCGGCGATCCAGATGAGCATGGCCAAGCTGCCGGCCGACCGTTTCGGCTCGGCGGCCGCGTTCTCGGCCGCGCTCGTGAATCCGTCGTTCACCCTCGCGACGACGGCGGTGGCGCCCGGGCTGGCGGCACCAGCGGCAACGCGGCGCCCAGTGCAGTGGGCGGTCGCGGCGGGCATGGTCGTGGTCGGGCTCGCGGCGGGGTTCGTGCTCCGCGGGAGCCCGCCCGCGCCGGACGTGGTGCGGTTCGAGCTCACCCTCACCGATGGGCAGCGGCTTGGGAGGTCAACTGACGAGGACGTGCCCCTCGCGGTCTCTCCGGACGGGCGGCTGATCGTGTACGTGGGCGTCGATTCGGGTCGTGCCGAGCGGCAGCTCTTCGCGCGGGCACTGGATCGGACGGCGGGCGTGCCGATCCCGGGGACGGAGGATGCGGCCTCGCCGTTCTTCTCGCCCGACGGCCTCTGGATCGCGTTCACCACGGACGAGGACGATCGACTGAAGAAGGTTCCGGTGACCGGCGGCCCGCCGATCACCATCGCGGACGACGTGAACGACGGGTTCGCGGGGGGGTCGTGGGGTGACGACGGGTTCATCGTGTACAACTCGTCGGGGTTCAATCTGTCGAGAGTCAGCGGTGCCGGTGGTGTCCCGGAGGTGTTGGTCGACGTCGAGGGGGGCGCGGCCTTTTGGCCGTCGGTGCTTCCCGGCGGGGAGGCCGTCCTGTTCGAGCGGTGTGAAGCCGGGTGCGGCCGAACCGACCTTGCGGTGGTGGACGTGGTGACCAAAGAGGTGACGGTCGTGGTGCCCGGCGCCACGCGCGGCTGGTACGTGCCGACCGGGCATCTGCTCTACGCGACGGAGGAAGGCGCCGTGTATGGCGTGGCGTTCGACGCGGGTCGGCGCGTGGTCACTGGGTCTCCGGTACCGCTGCTCGAGGGTGTTGCGGACGGACAAGCCAACGCCCTCCGGCTCGCGATCGGCGCGTCGGGCGCGATGGCGTATCTCCCCGGATCGGCGTCGTCAGGGAACCGGCTCGTGGAGGTCGATCGGTCGGGTCGTGAGACCGTGATTCTGGAGCGGCCCGGTCAGTACGCGCACCCACGGTGGTCGCCCTCCGGCGACCGGGTGGCGCTCACGATCGGCGGGGAGAGCGGCTCACAGATCTGGCTGTACGATCGCGGATCGGAAACGCTGTCCCAGCTGACCTTCGAGGGCGTGAGCTTCCGCCCGACGTGGTCGCCGGACGGGTCGCGGATTGCGTTCTACTCGAACCGGGAGGATGCCTGGGACTTGTACACCAAGCCCGCCGACGGTTCCGGGACGGCGCAGCGCGTCGGAGACGGTCGGGACACGGAAAACGGTGGAACCACGTTCTGGACGCGCGACGGCGAGTGGATCGTGGTCGACGGCACTGCTGACGTCGAGGACGGCGCCGCGGCGGATGGGGACGAGGACGTCTTCGCGATCAACGCGGAAACGGGGGAACGTCGGGAGGCCGTCGCCACGGATGCCGAGGAGGAGACCGGAGCAGTCTCGCCGGATGGGCGGTGGATCGCGCACGGATCGGACGAGTCGGGAACCTGGCAGGTGTATGTCCGGCCGTTCCTCGAGGAGGGCGGGCGCTGGTTGGTATCGACGGGGCCGGCGATGACACCGCTCTGGGCCTCGAACACCGAACTGGTCTACTACGACGTTGCGACGAGTTCGTTGATCTCCGCGCAGCTGGAGATCGGCACCTCCGTGCGCGTGCTTCGGCGCGAGCAGCTGGTCGATTGGAGCCCCTATGCACGAAGCAGCTCCTCGCCCCAGTACGACATTTCCCGCGACGGACAGCGGATCGTGGCGCTCCGCACCACCGGCCGCGGTGAGATCGCCGCTCCGATCGTCGTGCTCAATTGGCACCGAGAGATCCTCCGTCGCATGGAGGCGCAGGGAGGGGGGTAGGGCGATCGAAGATGAGTGTGGGGGTGGACGCCCCCGGTCGACGTCGGCCGGGGGCGTCGTGCGTCTCACCGGTCAGGGCAGTGCGGTGCCGAACCCGATCGACAACGTGATCTCGTTGAACCCGCCGCTCGCGAGCCAGCGGCGATACCGGGCCTCGCCGCGAATCGCCAGGTGCTCCATCACCACGGTGCGGTAGCCGAACCCGCCGCCGACGGTGCCGGACGTGACGAAGGTGCCGAAGCGCGCGTACCCCCCGTTGGCGGCCACGTACAGATTGGGTGTCAGGAAGTACCCGACCTGCAAGTTGCTGTTCAGGACTACCTGCCGGGACGTGTTGTTGTAGGCGACCCCGAGTTGGGGTTCCACCATGAGTCCCCCACCGGCGAACCATGTGAAGTACACGGCAGGCGTACCGATGGCGCCGGGCGTAGGAAGCCCGACAGCGACCTCGGTGTCGCCGTTGATGGCGATCGTGGCGCCGAGGGATGCTCCGAGTTCGACGCCGGTGGGACGCTGGGCCGCGACGGTGGACGGCCACAAGGCGGCAACGGCGACGAGCAACAGCAGAGAGGTTTTCATGGAAGCCCCCGTGGTGTGCAGACGCGGAACGCTAGCTCGTGGCCCGTGAAGGCAGGATGAAGGCGCGGTGTCGAATGTAGCCGGCCCGGTGGCGGCGGCGACTCGACCCCACTAGCTTCCGCGAAGTCCGTTAGGTGCTCCGTAGTGCTTCTCCCGATCGCCTCGCGCGATCCCGCAGGGTGTTAGACGTTTCCCGCCGTCGCCGCACTTCTTCGAATCCGAGCACTCTGTCGTTGGCGCCTCGTGGACGTCGGCGCGCATGGTGCGCGGTCGACAGCGATCAGTGAGGGTTATGCAAGACATCGACACAGACACAACAGACATGATGGTGGCCGCCATCGCCGACGCGCCCGAGGAGACAGCGGGCTTCGACGCACTCGGGCTGGAACCCGATCTCCTCAAGGCGGTCGCCAAGGTCGGCTACGAGACGCCCACGTCCGTTCAGCGTGAGGCCATTCCGCTCGGCCTCGCCGGCAAGGACATCGTCGGGTCCGCCCAGACGGGCACCGGCAAGACGGCGGCGTTCATGCTGCCGATCATTCAGCGACTCGTGCCCGGGAAGGGCGGCGTGCTCCGCGCGCTCGTCCTCGTCCCGACGCGCGAGCTGGCCGAGCAGGTGCTTCAGAACGCGCGCGCGTACGGCCGCTACACCGATCTCAAGTTTGCCGCCGTCTACGGCGGCGTGCAGATGGGTGCGCAGACGCGCGCGTTCCGGCAGGGCGTCGACGTCGTCGTCGCGACGCCGGGTCGTTTGCTCGACCACATGGGTCGGGGGCACGTCGACGCGAGGAAACTCGAGGTGCTGGTGCTCGACGAGGCCGACCGGATGCTCGACATGGGGTTCGCGCCGGACGTCCACAAGATCATCGACGCGGTGCCGGTCGAGCGGCAGACGATGCTGTTCTCCGCGACGATCTCCCGCGACGTCGATCACCTCGCGCGGCATGCGATGGAGGGGCACGTCGCCATCGAGATCGGGCGCCGTGCCGAAGCAGCCGCGGGCGTACAGCACGTGCTCGTCGCGGTCGATCGTCAGAAGAAGGCGGCGCTCCTCTCCCACATGCTTCACGAGCTTCCACCGGGTCGGACGCTCATCTTCGCGCGCACCAAGTTCGGGACCGAGCGCCTGGCACACGAACTCGAGCGTCTGGACCACGACGTCATCGCGTTGCACGGCGGGAAGACCCAGGAAGCGCGGATGAAGGCGCTCGAACGTTTCAAGAGCGGGCAAACCCGTATTCTCGTGGCGACCGACGTCGCAGCCCGCGGCATCGACGTCGACGACATTGTGATGGTGGTGAATTACGACGTGCCGAACGACCCGGAGGTCTACGTGCATCGCGTGGGCCGGACGGCGCGCGCGGGAGCAGAAGGCATCGGACTGACGCTCATGTCGCCCGACGAGTGGCTCATGATGCGGGATATCGAGAAGCTCATGGGGCGCGTGCTGCGGCGCGAAGTCGTCCCGGGATTCGAACCGGCAGTACCGCCGGCACAGCCGGAGGCGAAGGAAGTGCGGAAGAGCGGCCGAACGATCGGCCCACGCGGCGGTAAGAGCCGCGGCGGGCGCCGCTAGCTAGCCTTCCTGCACTGCGAACGGGCCGAGGCCGTGGATGGCGACGGCCCGGTCTTCGCCGCCCGCATACGTGTTTCGCCGCACCACGAAATCCCCCTCCCGGCCGTCAGGCAGGACGATCTTGTACTTCTGACCGGCCTCGAGCGTCGTCAGGTGCTGGATCGTGATGGTGCCATGCCATCCCGAGTCTCCGCCGCGGCCCGTCTCCTCGATCGAGACCTTCACGTTCTCGGCGATGTCCGTACCGTCCTCGAGACAAATCGTACAGTTGTAGAACGCCATGCTCGATCGCTCCGCGCGTCGGGGTGGTCGCCGAAGGTTACGGCGGGGCAGCGGCGGCAGCAACGGGTTGCGGCGTGCCTCTTGACAGAATGTGTAGTGTGTACTACATAGTACACATATGAAAGAGGCCTTTGGTCGCTATGTCCGGAAAGCCAGGGAGCGCCGTCGCCAGGACGACCCGGCGTTCTCCATTAGACGGGTCGCCGGCAGGATCGGAGTCGAGCCCTCCTTTCTAAGCAAGGTCGAGCGGGGCGACGTCTCGCCGCCGTCCGAGGAGAAGATCGTCGCGCTGGCGCGGGAGCTGGGGGAGGATGCGGACGTGCTGCTGGCGATGGCGGGCAAGGTCTCGTCGGACCTGCAGGCAGTGATCCTGCGCCGACCGGAGCTCGTCGCAGGCCTCATTCGGGAGTTGAAGGACCTGCCGGACCACGCGGTGCTCCGCATCGTGCGGGAGGTCCGAGACGGAGAGTGGTAACCAGTATGGGGAGGGAGCGATGATCGAGCTACGCAATGACCAACTGGTCTTCCGGTTTCCGGAGGTCCACGAGGACGCGGTCCTGCGCGTCGAATTCCAGCGCACGCTGCGGATCCCGGACGACGACCGCACGTATCCGTTGCCGGCGGGCTTCGGCCGGTTCCCGATGCGGCATGTCGACGACTTCGCCGGGCGGGTGCCGGATGCCTGGCACCGCCACGGCGGCGTGCTCCTGCCGATGTACCAGTCCGAAGCGCTCTGGATCAGGTTCTCGAGCGGCGGTTATCCGTTCGCGGTCAAGATTGGCACGGGGAAGGTGAGCGCGGTGACGGGGGAGACGTGGAAGGCGGGACTCCACCGCAACCCGCAGGACTACGTAGTCGTCCCGGGACAGCCCTGGTTGGACGGGTATGTGGTGCAGAAGGGTGTGGTTCGGCAGTTCGTGGCGATGCCGCTCGGAGAAGGGTACAGCGCGGAGGAGCAGATCACGGGTGCCGCTGAGCACGGGGGGCTCCAGGTCGAAGTGTATCCGCTGCAGGCGGCGTTCCATCACCCGGAGGTGCTGGAGGATATGGTAGTCGGCGCGGCCATGCCGATGCTCTCCCGCGCGCTGTTCGCGCCCGACATGGGATTGGCACCGGGCGGGCGCATGCGGCAGGAGATCTACGACGACGATCATGAGTTCGATCACTGGGACACGCGGACGTCGAGTCGGTGCTTCGTACATCTCGCCAACTCGATGGCATGGCGGGCGATCACCGGCGACGAACCGCCCACCGTGCCGTTCACGGCCAAGGAGTACCGGCGGGCAGGCATCCCGTGGTTCGACTACTACGCCGACGGCAAGAGTGCCGTCGACGGAAGCTCCGTCCTGGAGAAGCTGAAGAGCGTGGCGGGCCTGGCGTCCGAGAAGAGCGACGTCCTGCCGAGCGACGCGCCGTCCTTCGATCCGGGGGCGCCGGTCCAGCTCAAGGACCCGCGTCCGGGCAGTGCGGTGCGGGAGGGGACCTGGGAGTGAGCGGTGTGAACGGACGGACGCCGTCGTTTGACGTGACGGACTAGCCCGGGAACTCGATCGGGAACTCCACGCGCACCCGCACGATGCGGCCGTTGTGCAGCACGCCCGGCGCGAGCCGACACGACGACGCGATCTCGTGGGCCGCGTCGAACACGGCCGGGTCGGGCGCGTCGACGATCTCCACCGCCGACACGGAACTATCGGGCTCCACCACGAGCCTGGCCAGTACGCGAATCGGTCCCGCACGCCCGTCGGGCAGCATCAAGGGCCGTTCACACCCCAGGAACTGCGGCCGCACCGCCACGTCGCTCAAGTCGTAGACCTCGCCCTCGCGACCGGGCACCCACCGGTCCCACGGCGCGTACCCGCGGCGGTACGCGGCCCAGCCGAAGCCGGTCGCGGGTTCGGCAAACCGCCATTCGGTGCGCTCGGGAGCATCGGGGGCGCGGATCACGAGGGGTCCGCAAATCGGCTCGCGGCCGGGGGGGCGGATGCAGATGCTTGTGCTCTCCGCGGACCACGACCCCATGCTCAGGACGAGCGTGTCACCTGCGGCTCCGACGCGCATGATCGAGTACTGGCCGGCGGCATCGAAGTGGAGATCCCACTGCGAGCCGCCGATGGTCGCCGACCAGTCGCCGAGGACGGCGGGCGGCGCGGCTTGTGCCGCGAGGGCTGCCGGGCACGCAAGAAGCGCGCACGCGACGAAAGCGAAGGGACGCACGCTGCAGGGTGGCCCGCGGGGCGCGCTGCGGCAATACCCGTCTATCCGCGCACGGCCCAGCGCAGGATCGTCCCGAGCTTGGGCGGCGTGCCCTGACTCAGCAGCCCCACACGGAAGATCCGTCCGCCGATCCACACGAAGATCACGGCCGTGACCAGGATGCCGGCGAGCCCCACCCACGGTTGCCATGCGGCGACCCCCTCGGGAGTCCCCTGTCGCAGCAGCATGAGCAGCGGCGTGAACAGCGGGACCAGTGAGAGTCCAGTGGCGAGGGCGGAGCTCGGCTCGGTCACGACCGGAATGAGCACGAATATCGGGATCATCACCGGTAGGATGCTCGGCAGCGTCATGTTCTGCGCCTCTGTGGCATCGTTGCACGCGGACCCGAGCGCGGCTCCGAGCGCGCCGAACATCGCCACCGCCGCCACCATGTAGACGAGGAACCACGGAAGCAGGGAGTACGGGATGAACGCGCCCCATCCCATGTACTCCACCGTGAGAATCCCGCCGACGAGGTACACCGCGCTCGCGGTGAGTGCGATCCCCACGCCGCCCACGAGCTTGCCGAGCATGAACGGAAACGGCTCGATGGATCCCAGCATGACTTCGGCGATCCGCTGCTGCTTCTCCTCGGTCACCGCCTGAAGATGCGGCGACGCTCCCATCATGATCATCATCAGCAGCACCATGACTGGGATGATCGGGAGCAGGATGGCCTCCAGCTCCGTGCTGCGCTCTGCGCCGCCGATCGCCCCCGTTTCGGGGTCGCGCGATACCAGGCGCAGGCCGGCGGGCGTGATCCAGTCGAACGCATCAGGGACGTCCGCCGGGTCCACGCCGGCTTCGAGAAGCCGCAGGCGTCGCAGTTCGTCATTGACGGGACGTGCCACCCACGAGCGCAGGTCGTCGACGGCGGGGTTCTCGGCGTAGTACGCGATCGTCCCGGCCGATCCGACGTCACGGGGATGCAGCACCCCGGGGCCGATCTCGACGACCGCGTGCAGTTCCCCGCCTCGCACGGCGTTCGACAGCCGGAGGAGCTGCTCGTCCCGGGCGGCGGCGGGCGTGCGCACGTCGATCGTGTAGGTGCCGGCGACTTGGCGTCCCTCGTCGTCGTAGAGCATGCTGGCGTTCCGGGCGTCGGCCGCCGCGACGATGGCGTCGGCAACTCGACCCGAGCGGTCGATGACGGCGAGGACCTTGTCGGTCGTATCCACTCGGCTCTCGAAGATCGCCATGCCGATGGCGCCGCCGCCCATGAGAATCGGGGCGAGGACCAGGGCGAGGAGGAAGCCCTTGGTCTTGACGGTCGCCTTGTACTCGCGGAGGGCCACGCGCAGGAGCTTAGGCATCCGTCACCTCCGTCGCGGACGGACCGGCGATGCGCACGAAGATGTCGTGGAGCGACGGTCGAGTGATCTCGAAGCTGGTGATCGTCGTGACGCCCACGAGGCGGCCGAGAAGCTGCTGCGGATCGCAGTCGCGGGCGATTCGCAGTTCCTGTACCTGGCCGAAGTCGGTGACGTGCTCGATGCCCGGAAGGGTACGGAGGCGTTCGGCGCCCTCGCCGGTGCGGAGGCGAATCGTATCGCTGCCGTACTCGTCCTGAATGGAGGAGAGGGTGCCGTCCAGGACCTTCCTTCCTCGGAAGATCATGAAGATGAAGTCGCACATCTTCTCGGCCATGCTCATGTCGTGCGTCGAGAAGATCACGGTCGTGCCCTCGGCCTGCAGCCCGAGGATCGCGTTACGGATCACCTCGGTGTTGACCGGGTCGAGGCCGGTGAACGGCTCGTCGAGGATCACGAGCTCTGGCCGCGCAACGACCGTCGCGATGAACTGCACCTTCTGGCTCATTCCCTTACTCAAAGTCTCGATCTTCTTGTCCGCCCACTCGGCAAGCTCGAGTCGGTCGAGCCAATCGGTGACGTTCGCCACGACGTCGCCATTGCCCTTGAGCCCACCGTAGAACTCGAGCAGGTCGCGCACGCGCATCTTGCGGTACAGTCCCCGCTCCTCCGGCATGTAGCCGATGCGGTCGGTCGACGACCCGCGGAGCGTGTCGCCGAACACCCGAACGCCGCCCCGGTCGGGGTAGAGAATGTTCATGATCATCCGAAGGGTGGTCGTCTTGCCCGACCCGTTCGGACCGATGAACCCGTAGGCAGCCCCCCGCGGTACGACGAGCGACAGGTCGTCGACGGCGGTAGTCGTGCCGTACGTCTTCGTGACCCGCTCGATCTCGACGGCCGGGGTGGCGGTCTCATTCATCGCGCGCCTCGGTGTTGACGTTGCTGTGGAGAGTGTTGCCGTGGGGTGCAGCCCGTCGTGAGAATTTCGTGAAGAAGCGTCTGGCCGCGGCGGCGACCGCGCCGCATACTTCCGGAAGCCATCGGACCTGGAGGCTCGATGATCGTGATTCAGGCGACCCCGCGGGAGGGGTACGACGCCTTCAAGCTGCTCCGCGCGAAGGTGATTCACGAGGCCACGACCTGGTACTGGGCGGACAAGAAGCACACACGTCTGCGCCACGTGCAATCGAAGGGGCACATCGACGTCGCGCATGCCAAGGGCGTGCTGGTGGCGCGGGTGGTGCCCAAGGAAGCCAAGGATCTCTTCTATCTCGCCGAGAAGTTCGTGGGACGGCTCATCGCGTGGTTCGAGGACGAGGTGGCGAGCATCAACGTGCAGCTGCTGGATGACTGAGCGGCGATCCCGAGCGTGCGCTCCGCGCGCTTGCGAGGAGGGAGGGGAGGATGAGACAGATTCTGCTGGCAGCGGCGGCGCTCTGCATCGCCGGCTCGGGCGCGGCGCAGTCCGACGACGACGGTGCGGTGGCGGTCGTGCAGGAGCTGTACGACCTGGTCACCTTCGAGGCCGGGACGACACCCGATTGGGCGTACGCGCGCACGCTCTTCCTGCCGGAAGCGGTCGTCGTGCTGCGCTCGAGCCGCGACGCGACAACGGTCTTCTCGGTCGATGGGTGGATCGACGACTTCGTGCGGTTCATCGAGGAGCAGAACGTGGTCGAGACGGGTTTCGTCGAGCGTATCGTGCAGACCGAATCGATGGAGTTCAAAGACATCGCGCACGTGTTGGTGCTTTACGAGGCAGAGATTCCTGGCTGGGGGCGGCCGCCGCAGCGCGCCGTCGACAGTTTCCAGCTGGTGCGCCGCGACGGCCGGTGGGTGATTGCCTCGATCGCCAACGAGGTTCCCGACGCCGAGCACCCGCTCCCAGCGGTGTTTCGGCGCTGAACATCCGACGCGGCGGCACCCCGGGCGTCCTGCCCTCCGTGTAAGTTGCTCCGTCGGCTCGGCCGGTCACGGCGGAGCCCGTACGTCTTTCGTCTTCTCGAGGGAGTAGAGCAGCGATGCATCGCTTCGTTCGTTGGATCGGGGTGGGATGCCTCTGTGTGGCGGCAGCGCCCGCAGCGGCGCAGGAATTCGACCTGTCGGTGCGAAACGTCATGCGGGGCCCGGACCTCGTGGGCACGGCGCCGAGTGGCCTACGGGCTGGTTTCGGCGGAGCAACGTTCGATTGGTCGCCGGACAGCCGCTTCGTCTTCATGCGGTGGCGGCAGCCGGGGGTCGACACCGCGCAGGTCATCTACCGGGTGGATCCGCGGGACGGGAGCTTCGAGCGCTTCGCCGACGCCGATGCCGACACGCTTCTCGCGGGCCCCGCCGAGTGGGACCGCGCCGGCCGACGCGCCCTGTTTGCGATCGACGGTGACCTGTGGCTGTGGAGCCGGGGTGAGACGCGTCGGCTCTTCGACGCGGCGGCAACATCATGGCGCTCGATCTGGAGAGCGGCGGCATTCGTCAGCTGACGGACATCCGCACCGGAGACGCGCCCTCCGAGCGGGAGCCCGACGGACAGCGGGCGTTCCTCGTGGAGCAGCAGAAGGAGTTGTTCGACTTCATCGACAGCGAGGAGTTCCGCGGCCAGCCGTGGAACCGGTCCGTCGAGCGCGATACGACGGCGCCGAAGCCGTTCTACGTGGGCCGAGACAGGTCGGCGTTCCTCATGCGCGTGACCCCCGACGAGCGGTTCGCCGTGGTGACCGTACGCACGAACGATCACGACGCCACCATGCCCGTACAGATGCCGGTGTGGATCACCGACGACGGGTATGTCGAGTTGTACGAGGGGCGCGAGAAGGTCGGCGATCAACAGGCGACGAGCCGTACGGCCGTGATCGACTTGGCGACGGGCGAGGCGACGTGGGTCGCCGACAGCGTGGGCGAAGGGGATCGCACGATCGACGTGGTCGACGTGGCGTCGAACTCGGCGCACGCGCTGGTGCAGGTGGAGACGCACGACCGCGAGCACCGTTACTGGGTCGTGGTGGACCTGCCGAGCATGGAGGAGCGTACGGTTGCCCACGATCACGATCCCGCGTGGCTCGGGCATCCGGGACCGGATTTCGGCGGGGCCGGCGGATTCATGCCGGACGGAGAAACGGTGTACTTCAGCTCCGAGCGGACCGGGTGGATTCACCTGTGGGTCGTGGCCGCGGCCGGCGGCGACCCCCGCGCCCTGACGTCGGGTGAGTGGGAGGTCCACGACGCCGAGCTCTCGCGGGACGGACGGACGTGGTATCTCACGACGAACCGTGAGGGGTTCGCCGACGTGCATACGTACAGCATGCCGGCGAACGGTGGACCGCTGACCCAACTCACGACTGCGTCGGGCCGCCAGGAAGCCGCGGTCTCGCCCGACGGCCGCTGGATGGCGATCCGCCATTCGCAGTCGAACGACCCATGGGAGCTATACGTGCAGGAGGCCCGCGCGGGCCGGCCGATGCGCCAGGTGACCGAGAGCACCACCGAGGAGTTCCGGTCGTTCGCGTGGCGGAAGCCGGAGATCGTGATGGTCCCGGCGTCCGATGGTGTGATGGTGCCTGCGCGGCTTCACCGTCCGCGTGGGGACGTCGCTCCGATGGGGCAGCGTCCGGCCGTGATCTTCGTGCACGGGGCCGGCTACCTGCAGAACGTCCACAATTGGTGGTCCAGCTACTATCGCGAGTACATGTTCCACCACGTGCTCGCCGAGCGGGGGTACACCGTGCTGGCGCTCGACTATCGCGGGAGCGAAGGGTACGGGCGGGATTGGCGAACGGCGATTTACCAGCACATGGGTGGGAAGGACCTGAGCGACCACGTCGATGCGGCCGCGTGGCTGGTCGAGGACTTCGGCGTCGATCCCGAACGGATCGGAATCTACGGCGGGAGCTACGGCGGGTTCATCACGCTCATGGCGATGTTTACGAGCCCCGGTACCTTCCAGGCCGGCGCGGCATTGCGCTCCGTCACGGACTGGGCGCACTACAACCACTCGTATACGTCCGGGATCCTCAACGAGCCGCAGGACGACAAGGACGCGTATGTGCGATCGTCGCCGATCTACCACGCCGAGGGTCTCGAGGGGCACCTGCTGATGGCGCACGGCATGGTGGACGACAACGTCCTGTTCTACGACATCGTCCGCCTGACCCAACGCCTCATCGAGTTGGGCAAGGAGGATTGGGAGCTCGCGGTGTATCCCGCCGAGCGCCACGGTTTCCAGCTGGCCAGCAGCTGGGCTGACGAGTATACGAGGATCTTCAAGCTCTTCGAGCGGACCCTCAAAGACTGAGCCGTGGGAGGCCGGCGGCAGCGTGCCGCCGGCCTCCCGAGGCCACCTCCTTTCCTGAAGGCAGGTGCCGATCAGCCTTCATCTGCGTTTCATCACGCCTTAATCCCGAGCCCCCGAGCCTGATTAGATACATCAGCGCTCCCGACTTGGGGCCGGATCATGAAAGCGTTTCCCCGTGCCGTGACCTGGGTGGCCGCGGCAGTTGTCTGTCTCTCCCCGCCACTCGAGGCTGCCGAACCCGACAGCGTACCGCGCGCGCTCACCGTGCATCGCCTGAATGGCGAGACGGTGCGCATCGACGGACGCCTGAACGAACCCGCGTGGAGGGCCGCGCCGGCGGCGACGGGGTTCACGCAGCGCGATCCGGCGGACGGGTCGCCGGCGTCGCTCCGGACGGAGGTGCGGGTTCTGGTCGGTGCCGACGCGCTCTACGTGGGCGTGCGCGCGTACGACAATGAGCCGGAGGCCATCGTCGGGCGTCTCGCGCGCCGCGACGGGTTCATGGATTCCGACGCGATCCACCTCTACTTCGACTCGTTCCACGACCACCGGACCAGCTTCGAGTTCGCGGTCACCCCGCGCGGGTCGATCCGCGACGCGCTCTACTCCAACGACCGTCCGTGGGGCGACGACTCATGGGACCCGGTGTGGCAAGTGGAGACGTCGGTCGACGACGAGGGCTGGGTCGCCGAGTTCCGCATCCCGTTCACACAGCTGCGGTTCGATCGTACGCAGACGACGTGGGGATTCCAGGTGCAGCGCGAGGTGCAGCGGAAGAGCGAGAACGACTATTGGGCGCCGATGTCCAAGGACGACGCGGGCTTTGCCTCGCTCTTCGGGGATCTGCAGGGGCTCATCGACCTTCCCTCACCGGGGCGGCTCGAGGTGAGACCGTATGTAGTGGCCGGCGGCCGTCGGAGACCGGAAGGGACCGGGAGCGTCTACGCGCCCGCGACGTCGTTCGATGGCGACGCCGGGGTCGACCTCAAGTACGGTCTCTCGTCGGACTTCACGCTGGACCTGGCACTGAACCCGGACTTCGGCCAGGTGGAAGCCGATCCGGCGGTCGTGAATCTGAGTGCCTACGAATCCTATTTCCCCGAACGACGCCCGTTCTTCGTCGAAGGCGGCAACTATTTCAATCAAGGAAGCTACGGCGGCCAGCTGTTCTACTCCCGCCGCATCGGGCGTCCGCCGCAAGGGTGGGCGAGCCCGCCGGATGGCGGCACGGTCGAGATCCCCGAGGCCTCGACGATCGTCTCGGCGGCGAAGATCACCGGCAAGACGGCTGGCGGACTGGGAATCGGGATGCTGTCCGCCGTGACCACGGGTGAGAGCGGCCGGATGCGGGACTCGCTGGGGACGGTCGTGGGCTCGGAGCGCGTGCAACCGTGGGTGCACCACTTCGCCGGGCGCGCCGAGCAGGACATCGGGTCCGGACAGAACACCATCGGTACGTTCGTGACGGCGCTCAATCGGTTCGACGGGGCCGACGATTTCGGGCTGCGCCGTGCGGCCTATGCCGGGATGGTCGACGGCAACCATCGGTGGAGCCGCAACACGTTCGGCGTCGAGTGGCGTATCGCCGCCAGTCACATTCGTGGGACGGAGGACGTGATGCTCCGCGCCCAACAGTCGTCGCTACGCTACTACCAGCGTCCCGATGCGGACCATCTCTCGATCGACAGCAGCCGGACGTCGCTCACTGGCTACACGATGATGGTGGAGGGCGGGAAG
>JBDHIW010000014.1:0-24728 GCA_039587215.1 Gemmatimonadota bacterium
CGCGATGCCCGTCTGCTCGACCGCCTCATCGATGGCGGTGCGGGCTCCTGGGCCGTCGAGGCCGCGCAGGCGCCCGACGAACTCGAGGTACTCCACCACCAGCATGTCACCGTAGAGCGGGTTGTTCTCGGGCAGATAGCCGATGCGCCGCTTGGCCTCGACGGCGGCCTCATCCACCCGCACGCCGTCGAGCGTGATCTGCCCGGCGTCGGGCTCGTAGAACTGCGTGATCATCCGCATCGTGGTGGACTTCCCCGCCCCGTTCGGGCCGAGGAATCCGACGACTTCACCACGATCGATGGTGAAGCTCACGCCGTCGACGGCCGTGATGCCATCGAAGCGCTTGGTGACCTGATCGAGTGAAAGCAGAGCCATAGGCGGTGGGGAGCACTGCTTCAAGTGGTTGAGGACGGTCGGCGATTCAGCGGGGAGGATTGTAACAGGGCCCGGGTCGCCCTTTCAAGCCCGCCCACCCCACTGGTGCGGGGGCGGCAGCCCTATTTACTTTATGGCGCAAAGTCCTTTGCCCATGGAGACGGGAGCATGCCGGTGCCCACGGAACAGGATCGAGACCAGGCGCGCGAAA
Source organism: Gemmatimonadota bacterium (assembly GCA_039587215.1). GTDB lineage: Bacteria > Gemmatimonadota > Gemmatimonadetes > Gemmatimonadales > GWC2-71-9 > CAMYLY01. The sequence continues at coordinate 587 of JBDHIW010000014.1, forward strand.
CGCTGGACTTCATCCGGCGCACCATGGAGTCCGCGTCGACCTTCACGGCGGTGTCCGGGTGGGGCCTCGTCATCGTGGGCGGTGTGGGGCTCGCCGCAGCCTTCGTGGCCTGGAGCGGCGGGACATTCACCGATCTGCGGGTCTGGATCCCTGCCGCGCTCCTGTCGGTACTCGTGGCGGCAATCGCGAATACGCTCAAGGCGCGGGGGCAGGAAGTCCCGATCTGGTCCGGGGCGTTCCGCAAGATGGTCTGGGTCATGGCCCCGACCCTGTTCGCGGGGGCGCTGCTCACCGGCGCCCTCGTGCAGCACGGCACCCACGACCTGCTGCCCGGCACCTGGCTGGCGCTGTACGGGGCGGGCGTGACGGCGGGCGGCACGCTCTCGGTCCGGGCCATCCGGGGCATGGGGATCGCCTTCTTGCTGCTCGGCGCCGGCGCGCTCTACTGGCCGGCCTGGGGCCTGGGACTCCTCGCCGCGGGGTTCGGCGGTCTGCACGTTCTCGCCGGGCTCGACATCGTCTGGAGGCACGGTGGGTAGCGTCGCGACCGACGCGCTGGATCGGCTGATCCACGAACGGATCCGCCTGGGGATCGTCTCGGCCCTCGCGGCGGACGACGCGCTGACGTTCGCGGACCTCAAGGAGGTGCTGCACGCGACCGACGGCAATCTCAGCGTGCACGCCCGGAAGCTGGAGGAAGCCGGATACATCCGCGTGACCAAGGGCTACGAAGACCGGCGGCCGCGCACCGAGTTTCGGCTCACGGCCCGCGGGCGCAAGGCACTCGAGAACTACCTGGAACAGATGGAGACGATCTTGACCGAAGCACGTGAGGCACTGGAGCGATCATGAGCGGTCTGCACGTTGGCATCATCATGGACGGAAACGGCCGCTGGGCACGGTCACAGGGCAAGCCGCGCTGGCGGGGCCACGTCGCGGGCGTGGAGAGCGTGCGCGATATCGTCCGCGGCGCCCCGGACCTCGGCGTCACGACGCTCACGCTCTACGCGTTCTCGAGCGACAACTGGAAGCGGCCGAGCATGGAGGTCTCGCGGCTCTTCTGGTTGCTCCGCGAATACTGCGCACGCGAGCGCCAGGAACTCATCGACAACGGCGCCCGGGTCACCCACGTGGGGCGCCGCGACCGCATACCCGGCTCTGCCCTCGCCGAACTCGACCGGACCGTCTCGGCGACCGCCGGCGGACGACGCCTCAACCTCCGTCTCGCGATCGATTACAGCGCGCGCGGCGAGATCGCCCGCGCGGCGTCGGCACTGGCCGCGGCCGTACAGGCGGGCCACCTCGATCCCGCCGACATCACCGCCGACCGCATGCGGGAGACGCTCGCCGGCGACGTGCCGGACGTGGATCTCATCGTGCGCACGGCGGGCGAACAGCGTCTCTCGGACTTCCTCCTCTGGGAATCGGCCTACGCCGAGTTCTACTACAGCACCGTGCTGTGGCCCGACTTCCGGCGGAGCGACCTCGCCGTGGCGCTGTCGGAGTTCGGCGGACGGGAGCGCCGGTTCGGGGCACTGACACCCATCGACGCCGGCCGGGAACTGGCCGCGGGCTGACGCGAGCGCAGCCGAGGACCGAAGCCGTGCGGTCCCGTCCGACATGGGCGGCCAGCGTCGCGCTTGCGGCCTGTGTCGTGCTCGCCCCTCACGACGCCGCGGCCCAGGGCGTCACCGCCGAGCGCATCCATTGGCGTCCCGCGCCTCCGATGCAGGGCAGCCTCACCGTCATCGAGATCGAAGCACCGGCCGCCGTCGACGTTTCCGGCGAACTCGCCGGCCAGCCGCTCCACTTCGAGCGGACGTCCGCCGGGAGGTTCGCGGCGCTGGCCGGTATCCCCGTCACCGCCGACTCGTCTCTGCGGTTTGCCTACGCCATCACGGACGCAGGCGGCGGGCGGCGTGAGCGGTCACTGCCGCTCCCAATCGCCACCGCGGCGTTCGGCGTCGAGCGGCTGCGCGTGGCTCCCCGGTTCTCGGCCCCGCCCGACTCCGCTTTGGCGGCCCGGATCCGAAGCGAGTCCGCCCGCGCGCGGCGCGTGTCCGAGGCGTCTCACGGCACGCCGCGTCTTTGGTCCGGCCCCTTCCTGCGGCCCCTGCCGGGCCGCGTGACGAGCCCCTTCGGCAAAGGACGGGAGTTCAACGGCGAGCTCCAGAGCCGGCACATGGGAACGGATTTCGCGGGCGCGACGGGCGACTCCATCCGCGTCGTCAATCACGGCCGCGTCGCGCTCGTCGGGGCGTTCTACTACGGCGGGAACGTCGCGTACGTCGATCACGGCGGCGGGCTCGTGACCGCCTATCTCCACATGAGCGAGGTGCTCGTGCGTGAGGGCGACCTCGTCGCTCCGGGCACGGTGCTCGGGCTGGTGGGCGCCACCGGCCGCGTGACCGGTCCGCACCTGCACCTCATCACCCGCTACGGAACCGTGACCGTGAACGGGACCGACCTGCTGACGCTCGACGTCTCCGGCTTTTCCGACCCCCACGCGGCCACGCGCTGAACGCAGCACGATTCGGGTTGCCGGCCGCATGGCGGGACGGCACTTTGCCCTCCACACCCAGCAGGGACCGTTCGTGCACCGGACCGACTACGACCGCATCGCCGACGCCATCACTTATCTGGAGAAGCATCGCGCGGGCCAGCCCTCCCTGAGCGACGTTGCGCATGCGGTACACCTCAGCCCGTCGCACCTCCAGCGCGTCTTCACGCGGTGGGCCGGCGTGAGCCCCAAGCGATTCCTGCAGTACCTGACGCTGAAGGACGCCAAAGCGCGTCTGCGGGACGGCGCCTCCGTGTTGGACGCCGCGTACGACGCGGGACTCTCCGGCGGTGGGCGACTCCACGACCTGTTCGTGACCATCGATGCGGTGAGCCCCGGCGAGTTCAAGCGACGCGGCGCGGGGCTCGAGGTCCGGTGGGGGCTGCATCCCAGTCCGTTCGGCCCGGCGGTCGTCGCGACGACGTCCCGCGGGCTTTGCGGCCTGGAGTTTCCCGATGCCATCCCCGCTCGCGCGGCGGAGAGCCTGCAGCGCCGCTGGCCCGAGGCGACGCTCGTGCACGATCCGGCGGCCACGGAACCGGCGGCCGCGCGCGTCTTCGCGCACGGACCGGACGACGCGCCGCTCCGGCTGATGCTCCGCGGTACCAACTTCCAGCTCAAGGTGTGGGAGGCACTGCTCCGCATCCCCGAGGGACGCGTCGTGTCATACGCGGACGTGGCCGCCGCCATCGGTCGACCCGGCGCCTCGCGCGCGGTCGGCAACGCCGTGGGCGCCAACCCCATCGCGTATCTGATACCGTGTCATCGTGTCATCCGGGAATCCGGCGCACTCGGGGGCTACCGCTGGGGACTCACGAGGAAGCGCGCGATGCTCGCGCGCGAGCACGACTCCGCCGCTTAGGCGTCGGCGACCACCGGGTTCCGGAGGATCCCCACCCCGCTCACCTCCACCTCGACCACGTCGCCGTCGGCCAGTGGCCCTACGCCGCTGGGCGTCCCGGTGGCGATCAGATCGCCCGGCTCGAGCGTCATGATGCCCGACACGTAGGCCACGATGGCCGCGAAGTCGAACACCATGAGTCCCGCGTGACTGCGTTGCCGCTCGTCCCCGTTGACCCGGCACACCACCTCGAGCGCATCGCCGCTCGGGCACGCGTCCAGCGGCACGACCTGCGGGCCGGCGGGGCAGAACGTGTCGAACCCCTTCCCGCGGGTCCACTGCCCGTCCGTCTTCTGAAGATCCCGCGCCGTCACGTCGTTCACGCAGGTCACACCCCCGATCACATCGAGCGCGTGCTCGGCGGGAACGTGGCGGCACCGCCGGGCGACGACGAGCCCGATCTCCGCCTCATGATCGACGTGGCCGCTGGCCGCGGGCAGAACGATGGAATCTTCCGGCCCGATCACCGCGGACGGCGGCTTCAGGAAGATCAGCGGCCGCGGCGGCACGTCGCTCGCCATCTCGGCCGCGTGCGCCGCATAGTTCCGGCCCACGCACACGATCTTGGTCGGCGCGATGACGTTCATGGCGTGTCCTCCCGTACCGCGGCCGCAAGCGTCGGCTCCAGCACCGTCCAGACGTTGGCGGCGATGCGCCGGTGGCCTTCGGCCGTCGGGTGGATCTGGTCGTCCTGGTTGAGTTCCTCGACCGCCGCGACCCCGTCGAGGATGAAGGGGATGAGCGCGGCTCCGTTTCGCGACGCCACGTCGCGGAACACCGCTCGGAACGCGTCCGTGTAGCGCCGGCCGAGGTTGGGCGGCGCTTCCATGCCCGCCACGAGGATCGTGGCGTCGGGATGCGCCGCGCGCGTCTCGTCGATGATCGCTTGCAGGTTGGCGTCCAGCTGCTCGATGGCCAGCCCCCGCAGTCCGTCGTTGGCTCCCAGCTCGAGCACGAGTACCGCGACCGGCTGGCGCAGGAGCCACCCGATGCGGCGCGCGCCGCCCGCCGACGTCTCCCCGCTCACCCCCGCGTTCACCACCCGATAGTCGTACCCGGCGCTGTCGATGAGGGCTTGGAGCACCGCGGGATAGGCCCGGTCCTCTCCGACGCCGAGTCCCGCCGTGAGGCTCGTGCCGATGATGAGCACACTGGGCCGCTCGTCCGCCGGAGCCTCCGCCGGCGCGGGCGGTGCCTCCGCCGCGGCGCGCACGGGAGCCTCCCGGGCGTCCGGTGCTCCGCACCCGAGGCCCGCGGCAACCACCGCCAACGCTGCGTGTATCTTCCGTGCCATGATTATCGTCGCCAAGAATCTCGAACAAACATACACGAGCGGCGGGCAACCTCTCACGGTGCTCGCTGACATCGACCTCGGCATTCCCGCCGAATCCTTCGTCGCGATCGTCGGACCGTCCGGCAGCGGGAAGACCACCCTGCTCGGTCTCCTGGCGGGCCTCGACCGCCCGTCGCGCGGAACCGTGGAGCTCGACGGCGTCGACCTGGCGACGCTCACGGAGGACGAGCGCGCGACCCTCCGCGCCGAGCGCATCGGGTTCGTGTTCCAGACGTTTCAGCTGATCCCCACGCTCACCGCGCTCGAGAACGTGCTCGTACCCGTTGAGCTGCAGGGAGGGGGCGGCACGGAGGCGGCGGCGCGCGCGGCCGAGCTCCTCGCGCGGGTGGGGCTGGGCGAACGCGTTCACCACTACCCGGCGCAGCTCTCCGGCGGCGAGCAGCAGCGCGTGGCGCTCGCACGCGCGTTCGCCAACGAGCCGCGTATCCTTTTCGCGGACGAGCCCACCGGCAACCTCGACGCCGACACCGGCGGCGGCGTGATCGACCTGCTGGTCAACCTGAACCAGGAGCGACAGACCACCCTGGTGCTCGTCACGCACGATCAGGCCCTCGCCGACCGCGCCCACCGCGTGATCCGGCTGCGCGGCGGCCGCATCGTCGACGACGTCGAACCGGCACGCTCGTGAACTGGCGCTTCAGTATCCGCATGGCCCGCCGCGAGGGACGGGCGAGCCGGGGCCGTCTCGGCCTCTACGTCGGCGCCATCACCATCGGTGTCGGGGCGCTCGTCGCCATCAACGCCTATCGCGGGGACCTGCAGCGCGCCGTGCGCGCGGAGTCGCGCACGCTCCTCGGCGCAGATCTGGAGTTGCGGTCCCGCACGCCGTTCCTCGACTCGCTGGAAGCCCTGGTGGATTCGCTCGTCGCGGAAGGCGCGGAGCGCGCGCGGGTGACGACACTCGGCTCCATGGTCTTCGCCGAAGCGACCGGCCAGACGCGACTGGCACAGCTGCGGGCGGTCGAGGGGAACTATCCCTTCTACGGCGAGATCGAAACCGAACCTGCGGACGCATGGTCGCAGCTCACCGCCGGCCGCAACGTCATCGTCGACCCCGCGCTGCTGCTCTACCTCGACGCCGCCATCGGAGACTCGGTCGCGATCGGCGACCTGCGCTTCGCGATCACCGGCACGGTACGCTCGGTGCCGGGCGAGGTCAGCTTCTTCACGGCGATCGGCCCACGGGCCTTCGTCGACGCCCGGCATCTGCCGGGGACGGGACTCGTGCAGTTCGGAAGCCTGGTGCGGTACGCGATGTACCTGCAGGTCGCCGATTCACGCGAGGTGGAGCGGTTCCTCAACACACACAACGAGCAGCTGCAGGGCTGGCGGATCGGCTACGACACGGTCGCCGAACGCGAGGAAGAGCTGACCGAGATCCTCGACACGCAGGCCCGCTTCCTGGGGCTCATCGGGCTCATCGCCCTGCTGCTGGGCGGCATCGGGGTCGCCAGTGCGATCCACGTCTACGTGTCGAGCAAGCTCCCGACGGTCGCCACTTTGCGCTGTCTCGGCGCAACGCCGTCGACGGCGTTCACCACGTATCTCCTGGAGGCGGCCGCACTGGGACTCGCCGGGGCCGTGCTCGGTGCGGGCCTCGGCGTCGGGATTCAGCTCGCCCTGCCCTACGTCCTCGCCGACTTCCTGCCCGTCCAGATCGTGCCGCGCTTCTCGCCCGCGGTCGTGGCCGGCGGCATTGCGCTGGGCGTGGCCGTGGCGCTGCTCTTCGCCCTGCTTCCGCTGCTCGCAATCCGTCGCGTCTCGCCCCTGCGAGCACTGCGGCACGACGTGGAAGACCTCGGCGCCTGGTATCGCGATCGCGCGCGGTGGGGCGTCGTCGCGAGCCTGATCGCGCTGGCGGTGGCGCTGAGTATCTGGCAGGCGCCGCACTGGGCGGCGGGACTGGCGTTCGGCGGCGGGGTGGCGACCTCGATCGCGGTCCTGTGGCTCTTTGCGCTGCTCCTCCGGCGGCTCGCGCGGCGGTACTTCCCGCGACGCGCACCGTATCCGTTCCGCCAGGGGATCGCCAACCTGTTCCGGCCGCACAATCAGACGATCGCCGTCACGCTCGCGGCCGGGTTCGGCATCTTCCTGCTCGCCACGGTCGGCGTCGTGCAGCGCAGCCTGCTCACCCAGCTGACGCTCGCCGACGACGGACCGCGACCCAATCTCGTGCTGTTCGACGTGCAGCAGGACCAGAGCGATACGGTCGTCGCGATCCTCGAAGCCTCCGGCAGCGAGATCCGCGAGGTCACGCCGATCATCCCCGCCCGCATCGCGGCGCTTCGCGGCATCCCGGTCGCCGACGTACAGCGGGAGGATCCCGACCCGCCGGACCGGTGGGCCATCCGCCGGGAGTATCGGCACACGTACCGCGACACGATGACCGCCACCGAGGAGCTCGTGCGGGGGACGTGGTGGACCGAACCGCGACCCGCCGCCGACGGACCCGCGCGCGTGTCGATCGAGGAAGACCTGGCGGCCGAGCTTCGGGTGGACGTCGGCGACCGGATCACGTGGGACATCCAGGGCGTGCAGATCGAAACCGAGATCGCCAGCGTGCGGCGCGTCGACTGGGCGCGGTTCGAGACGAACTTCTTCTTCGTCTTCGAGCCGGGCGTCCTGGAATCCGCACCGCAGACCGTCGTCGCTCTCGTGCGGCAGCCCGACGAGACGCTGCGCAACACCGTGCAGCGCGACGTGGTCCGGCGATTCCCCAACGTGTCGATCGTCGACCTGGCCTCGGTCCAGGAGGCCCTGGACGGCATCGTCTCCAACGTGACCCTCGCCATCCGGTTCATGGCGCTGTTCAGCATCGTCACGGGGATCATCGTCCTGATCGGCGCCGTCGCGACGTCGCGCTTCCAGCGGCTGCGCGAGAGCGCCCTGCTCCGAACGCTGGGTGCGCGCAGTCATCAGGTGCGCTTGGTGCTGGTCACGGAGTACGCGGCGCTGGGCGGGCTCGCGGCGATCACCGGTACGCTGCTCGGCGTCGCGGCCGGATGGAGCCTGGTCCGGTTCTTCTTCGAGATCGAAGCTTCGATCCCGGTCGGGCAGCTCATCGCCATCGCCGGCGGTGCGCTCGCGATCACGATGGCGGTCGGTGCAACCAGCAGCCGGGACGTCCTGCGCCAAGCCCCGCTGTCGGTGCTGCGCCGCCTGACGGGGTGAGCGGCCAACCGACTGGCGTCTCGCGAAACCGCGTGGTTGATTGCACACATGAGCGAACCCCGCAAGCACCTCGTCGTCGTGGGCGACCGCGTCCTCATCACGCCGCAGGAAGGCGAGGAGCGAACTACCGTCGGCCTCTACCTACCGCCCACGGCCGTGGACCAGAAGGCCGTGCAGAGCGGGCGGATCGTGGCGACCGGGCCGGGCACGCCCGTGTCCCCGCCGACGGAGCTCGACGACGAACCCTGGAAGCACCCGGCCGGCGACGCGCGCTTCGTGCCCATGCAGGCGGTAGTGGGCGATTTCGCGCTGTTCTTTCGGAAGGCCGCCGTGGAGATCACGTTCGAGGACCGGCTCTACCTGGTGGTCCCTCAGGCCGCCATCCTCGTCCTCGTCCGCTCGAACGACCCGCTGGACGATCTGACCGCCTGACCGGCCGCGCGACGGCACGCCCATGGATCCCGTGACCCTGACGTTTGCGCTGCTCCTGGTGGCGGGTATCGCCGTGTGGCTGATCCGCCGGAGCACCCGCAGTCCCGTCGGCCACGACGCGATCGACCGTGAGGAACTCGAGGAGGCGGAACGCGAGGTGCGGGACCTCGACGCCGGCGTCACCCCCGACGAGGCTGACGATCACCTCCCCGACTGGGGCCCCGGAGCGCCGCGGACCTAGGCGAGCGCCGTCGCGCCCGCAGCGGAGATCCGGTGCGACACGAGCGGGAGTGCCGGCTCGGCCCTCTCCCCCACCACGATCGCGCTGGCGAGCGCGTCCAGTACGGCTGCACCGTCCGACGCCGAACGCGCATGCACTTCGACGAGCGGTGTCCCCGGTTCCACCGCATCCCCCGGCTCCACCAGCATGACCAGCCCGACGGCCGGATCGATCGTGTCCTCCACCGTGGCGCGGCCGCCGCCGAGCCGGTTCACGACGCGACCGATCGCGCGGGTGTCGATCGTCCCGACCGTCCCACCACGCACCGCGGTGACGATGGTGCGCTCGGGTGCGGCGGGAAGCTGGTCGAGATCCTCCAGCACGCCCGGATCTCCTCCCTGAGCCTCGACGACGGCCGCGAAGGTCTCCAACGCCCGGCCGTCATCGAGCACGCCGGCGATCCGCGCCCGGGCCGCGTCCCGCTCGGACGCCGCACCCGCCACGAGCAGCATCTCGGCGCCCAAGACCTCCACGAGCTCGCGAAGCGACGCGGGTCCCTCGCCGCGGAGCGACGCGACCGCCTCCCGAACCTCGAGGGCGTTTCCGCACGCGACGCCCAGTGGCCGGTCCATCGCCGTGACGAGCGCCACCGTCCGGCACCCGTGCGCTTCGGCGAGCCGCACCATCGTGCTGCCGAGGGTCATGGCGTCGTCGAGCGATTGCAGCTGGGCACCGTTGCCGCGCTTCACGTCCAGGACGAGCCCGTCCAGCCCTTCGGCGAGTTTCTTCGAGAGAATGCTTGCCGCGATGAGGGGCACGGCGGGGACGGTGCCGGTCGCATCCCGCAGCGCGTAGAGCTTGCGGTCGGCCGGCGCGATCGCTTCGGTCTGCCCGAACAGCGCGCAGCCGAGGCGCTCCACCTGGCTCGTGGCCTCCGCGAGGCTCAGTGCCGTGCGGAATCCCGGGATCGACTCGAGCTTGTCGAGCGTTCCCCCCGTGTGTCCGAGCCCGCGGCCCGACATCATCGGCACCGCGACGCCGGCCGCCGCCACGGCGGGGGCCAGCACCAGCGAGACCTTGTCGCCCACGCCGCCCGTCGAGTGCTTGTCGACCCGCGGCGGAACATCGGGTCCGAAGGCCAGCCGCTCGCCTGACGCCAGCATGGCACCGAGCAGCGCATCCAACTCGTCGGGACGCATGCCGCGAAACACGACGGCCATGAGCAGCGCGGACATCTGGTAGTCGGGGACGCGCCCGCTGGTGTACGCCTCGATCAGGGTCTGCCACTCGGCGGGCGACAGCGCCTCCCCGTCGCGCTTGCGCTCGATCAGCGGTGCGATCAACATTGGCGATCCCCGTTCCTCTCGAGTCTAGGACGAATCGTCATGCGTTGGACCCTTCTGTTGTTGCTGACGCTGGCATGGGCACCGGCCGCGGTCGCCCAGTCGGTCGACGATCATCTCGCCGAGGGCGACGGCATGCACGACGCCCTCCAGCCGGACAAGGCGCTCGAGCACTATCGCGCGGCGTTCGCCCTCGAGCAATCCGCGCGCGTCGCCTGGCGGTTCGCCCGCTCGCAGGTCGACGTCGCCAAGCAGCTTCCCGACCGGGAGACGGCCACCCGCGATTCGCTGTACGAAGTCGCCCGGCTCTATGCAGACTTCGCGGTGCAGCGCGACGCCGACCTGGCCGACGCCCACTTCTCGCTCGCCCTGGCGATCGGGCAGCTCTCCAGGACCAAGGGGGGCCGCGAACGGGTCCAGTCCGGGCGCGAGATTCACGATGCGGCGGAGCGCGCGGTCGCGCTGGATCCCGAGCACGACGGCGCGCACCATATCCTCGGGGCGTGGCATGCGGAGGTCATGCGACTCTCCGGCATGACGCGGTTCTTCGCCCGGACGTTCATGGGTGCGGACTTCATGGCCCGCGCCAACTGGGACGACGCGGCGGCCCACCTCGAGCGCGCCGTCGCCATCCGGCCGGAGTACGTCTTCCACCGACTCGAGTTGGGGGAGATCTACGTGGACGTCGGTCGGGTCGACGACGCCATTCGCCAGCTCGAGGCCATGCTCGAACTCGAGCCGGCGACGGACGTCCTCGACGAGAGCTACCAGGAGCGCGCGTCCGAGTTGCTCGCGGAGCTGCGCGCGGACGGCGACACGCCTTAGTCGGCGGCCGGCGCCCGGTTGCGGCGACGACGCAGACGCCGCTGCCCCTTGCGGAGCCTGCGGTTCGCATCGTCGCGCAGGTCTTCAAACCGGTCCATCGCGTCGTCGGACGCGTCTTCGAACCGCGCACGGATGCGGCGTCGCGTTACGGCGCCGCGTTCCGGGGCGACCAGCAAGGCCACACCGGCGCCCACGATCGCCCCGATCAACGCCCCACCCATGAAGCCCACGATCCCCGACGCGTGCGCGCGCACGGCGTCGGCTTCGGCCAGCTCCTCCTCCAGTACGTCGTCGTCCACGACCTGCAGACCCTCGTCGTGGTCTCCCGATTCCTCCCGATCCTTGCGGAACATCATCCTCCTCCGTTCTCCTGCCCGTTCCGCCCCGACCGCATGAGGGCTTCGATGTCCTCCACGGATCGCGGCGCCCCGCTCGACAGCACCTCCGCCCCTTCCGGGGTCACGAGAATGTCGTCCTCGATGCGAATGCCGATCTCCTCCTCGGGGATGTAGATCCCCGGCTCGATCGTGAACACCATCCCCGGCACCAGCGGCACGCGCCCGCCCACGTCGTGGACCCGCATGCCGAGCCAGTGCGTCAGGCCGTGGATGAAATATCGCGTACAGTCATCCCCGGGGCATACCCCGGCGCTGTGCTCGGCCATGTATCGCCGCGCGATCCTGGACAGATCCGCCCGGGTGATCCCCGGGCGCACGGCGTCGATGGCCGCCTGCTGGGTGGCCAGCACGAGCTCGTACACGGCACGCTGCCGCGGCGTGAAGACGCCCGACACGGGCACCGTCCGCGTGACGTCAGCCGCGTACTGCGCGTACTCGGCGCCGATGTCCATCACCACGAGGTCCCCCGCCCGCATCGTCCGGCGGTTCACGTCGTAGTGCAGCGTCGTACTGTTCGGCCCGCTCCCGACAATCGACGGGAAGGCGACGCGGTCCGCCCCGTGGCGGCGGAACGTGTACTCGATGACGGCTTCGATCTCGTACTCGGCCATGTCGGGCCGTATCGCCCGCATGGCGGCCCGCTGCGCCTCGGTGGTGATGACGATCGACCGGCGCATCGCCGCGAGCTCCACGTCATCCTTGACCACCCGCATGCCGGCCAGCGCGGCGGTGGCATCGCGCACGTCCGGCCACGCCGCTTCCCATCGGGTACGCTCCGGTCTGTCGGCGATCGCCCCGCGCGCGACCAGGTGCAGCGCGCCGCCCGCGTTGCGAAGGGCGGACAGCACGGCCGCCGTCAGCGAGTCGCCGTGGAGCTCGCGAACGTCGGCGATCCCCGTCAGCTCCGCCGCCCGCTCACCGGGGCCCAGCCGCTTGCCGGTCCACACCTCCTGCGACGGTACGCGGCGCGGCAGGAACAGCGTCTCGTCGATCCCGCCGTCCGCGCGCGCGCTGACCAGCAGCCACGCACCCTCCGTCTCCAGCCCGGTGAGGTAGAAGAACGAGTCGTCCTGGCGGAAGTCGTTGTCCTGGATGACCACGGAACCGGCATCCATGATCGTGGCGGCGGGCACCAGAAGGACGCCGCCACCCAGTCGCGACATCGCGGTCTGGCGCCGCGCACGGACGGCGTCCACGGGCACGGGGCGTCCGAACCCCGGCAGGTCGTCGATGGCCGCGGCCGGCGGCGGGACGGGCGACTGAGCGTCGACGGTCGTCGCGGCGAGAACGAGAAGGCAGAGCGACAGCACACGCATGAAGACCGGTCCGGTTTGACGTTGCAGGCAGAACGTAGTGGCTTGACGGTGGAGCGTCGACCCCGGCAAGATTCCCCCACGCATACACGTCCATGACCGAAACGATTCCCCCCCCCGACGACACCGGGCTCCGCGCCCGCCTCGACGAGCTCGAGCGCACGACCGACCGTTTGCACGCCATGGTCGCGCTGCAGGGCGAGCTGCTCGGCTCGCTGCATTTCGTCGATATCGTCCAGGCCGTCACCCGGCACCTCGGCGAGCGCTTCGGGCTCGACCGCTGCGCGATCTTCCTGGCCACCGCCGCCAGCCGCACCGCGCGCCTCGTCGCCTCGTACGAGGACCCGTCCATCCGTCAGTGGGACGTCGAACTGGACCGGTATCCAGAGGTCCGTGAGGCACTCGAGACCGGCGAGATCATCTTCATCACCGACGTCCAGGCGGATCCGCGCCTGAAGCACGTGCAGGGCATCCTGCGCTCCCGGCAGGTGCGCAGCATCACGGTGGTGCCGATGCTCGGGCCGGACGGCGCGTTCGGGGTCATCTTCCTTCGCACGTTCGAGTCCGGCGCCCACTTCACGAGCGACGACATCGGCTTCATCCAGGACGTCGCCGTCCTGACGGCCCGGGCGCTCGACGCGGCGGCACAGTACGCCGCCGTGCTCGACCGCGAGGAGGACCGCTCGGCGGATGCCCGTCGGGCGTCGACCCGGCATGCGCTGCTGCTCGCGTACCTCGGCCGCCTGCTCGACGGCGGTGTGGATGCCGACGTCCCCCCGCTGTCGGCCACCACACTGGAGGAACTCGACCGTCTGGTCGACATCGCCCAGGCCGTCATCGCCGAAGAGTCCAAAGCACCGTAGGTTGCGCCGGGCTCCGGCCCATCCCTAACTTCACCGAGACTTCACTCGGCCAACCTCATGCAATCGACCCCACAACTCGACGGCGTCGTCGGCATCGGCACGCAGGCACTGCACGCGGCGCGCGAGGCGCTCCTCACCGACCTGGGTCAGCGGGGCGCCGAGCGGCTGCAGGAAGTGGGATGCGCCGCCGGCCCCGAGATTTACGCGGCGTTCCTGCAGTGGCTTCCCGGCCATGCCGGCGTGGACGGGCCGGAAGACCTGGACGCCGACCGCTTCGCCGACGTGCTGGGAGCCTTCTTCAGCGCGCTGGGCTGGGGACAGGTGCGGGTGGACCGCCTGGGATCGTCGGGCCTCGCGATCGTGTCCGACGACTGGGCCGAAGCCGGGCCCGGGGAGCATCGCGAGTTCCCGAGCTGCCACGTGACGTCCGGCCTCCTCGCCGACTTCCTCACGCGCATGGCCGGCGGCAGCGCCCTGGCCATCATGGAGGTCACATGCCGGAGCCGCGGAGACGCCGAGTGTCGGTTCATCGCCGGCGGGCCGGCAGCGCTCGAGGGGGTGTACCAGGCCCTTGCAGAGGGCCGGGACTACCTATCGGTGTTTGGGAGCGACGGGACCGGAGACTAGGCGTCCGGGGGCAGCTTGGCCAACCAGGCCGCGTATTCGGGTCGCGGGGCCAGCTCACCCTCCACGACGACTTCTCGATCCCACGGCAGGATGATGAGGCTCTCGGTCGCGAGCGCGTGATAGTCGGGCGCGTACGCACCAGTCCGGAAGGAGACCGCCGTGCGGAGTTCCGCCGGACCCGACTTCCGCACCGTCGCCACCGCCAACCGGAGCGTCTCGCCCGAATCGCACGTCTCGTCGACGATGAGCACGCGCCGGTCCGTGACGACGACCGAGGGTTCGTCGAGCAGCGTGGGGGTACGTCGGTCGGGCCCCCGGCTGATCGACAGCGCCGCGAAGTCGGACCCCAGGATGGACGCCACCACGACGCCCGGGATGACGCCCGCCTTCGTCACGCCCAGCACGACATCCGGGTCGTAGTCTCGCGCGATCCGCAACGCCAGGCCGCGACAGAGCTCTCCGAAGAAGGCCCAGTCGATCTCCATGACGTTGCGTCCCGTTCCGTCCGCACTCTGCAGCATGGTCCAGATATACCCTCCCCAGGGTCGCGGAACAACCACGGGAGGTACGAACTAGGCGCGGACCCTCCGCGCCGTTATCTTGACGGCTGAATGGGGTTCTGGAAACGCCTTTTCGGACGCAACGATCCCGCGCTCCAGCCGCAGCGCCTCGATTACCTCAACGAGGCGCTCGCGCTCGAGCGGCAGGGCGACTACGAGGCCGCGTTGACGTCCTACCGACTCGCGCTGCGCGATCAGCCCGGGAGCCCCCGTGTGCTCCAGAACATGGCCATCGCGTTCACCAAGACCAACCAGTACGAGGACGCCATCCGTCACTACCGGCGGGCGCTCGAGCTCGACCCGGAGCTCGCCGGCGCGCACTACGGTCTGGCGTTCCTGCTTATCCGGCGCGGTGAGCGCGACGACGCGGTGGTCCATCTCCGTGCGTTCCTCGATCGCGCACCCCAGGGCCCCGATGCAGAACGGTGGACCGAGCACGCACGCCAGGCCCTCGACGATATCGCTGGCTCGGGAGCAAGCGACCACTGAGGCGCGCCATCCTGGCCGTCGCCGGCCTCGCCGCCTGCGGCGGCCTATTCGATCTCGGCCGCATCGCCGCCATCGACCTGCTGGACGGCAAGGCCGTGGACGTCGAGGAGGGCCAGATAGTCCAGCTTCGTGCGCGGGCCGTGACGGCCGGCGGTGACTCGGTCCCCGATGCCACCATTCGCTGGGAGCGGGTCGACCTCGACAACGGTGCCGTGTCCTTCACAATCGACTCGACGGGCGTCGTCTCCGCGTTCGCCCCGGGCGCCGGCACCGTCGTAGCCTCGATCGAAGAGGTCCGCTCGAGCCCCATCAGCGTGACGATCGGCGCGCGGCCCGACGTGGTCGTCCCGGCCGATTCCCTCTCCCGCACCGTCGCGCTCGGCGACACGGTCTCCACGCCGCTCACGGTGCGCGTGCTCGACCTGACCACGACGCCCGGCGACTCGCTGGGACTCGCTGGCCGGACCGTCGAGTTCACACTGCAGCCACCGGCGTCCGGCGGAACGGTGGCGCTGGCCGAGCCCGATTCCGCCCCCCGAGGCGATCCCGCGTTCCTCGCCGTCGCGAGCGACCCGACTGGCGTGGCAGCGGCGGTCCTCCTGCGGGGCGGCACGAGCCTCGACAGCGCGGTCGTGGACGCCGTCGGGCGCACTGCGGACGGCGGGCTCGTCGCCGGGTCCCCCGTCCGCTTCACCGTGTACTTCGCCCAGAACTGACCGTGCGCACGCCACCGACGACCCTGAACGAACTCTTCTTCCACGCCGTGGACCGCTACGGCACGAAGCGCGCAGCGCTGCGCTTCAAGCGGGACGGTGCGTGGCACGACATCACCCACCAAGACCTGGCACGCCAGGTCAAACACGCGGCGCTGGGACTGCGGGCGATTGGTGTCGAGCCGGGCGACCGCGTGGCGATCCTGTCGGACAACCGGCCCGAGTGGGCGATCGCGGATTTCGCATGCCTGACGGCGCGGTGCACCGATGTCCCCGTGTACCCGTCGCTGCCGGCGGGCCAGATCGAGTACCTGCTCAACGATGCCTCCGCCGTGGCCATCGTCGTCGAGAACGCGGCGCAGTACGCCAAGATCGCGGAGATCCGCGATGCGCTGCCGAAACTCCGGCATGTCATCGTGCTCGACCCGGACGCGTCGATGGACGGCCCCGGCCTCCTCACGTTCCTGGAGCTGCTGCGGCAGGGCGCGGCCGTGGAGGGCGACTACCCGACGTACGAAGACGACGCGCGCGCCGTCACACCTGATGACCTGGCCACGCTGATCTACACCTCGGGCACCACGGGCCCGCCCAAGGGCGTCATGCTCACGCACGGCAACTTCGCGTCCAACGTCGCCGCGGCCCTGCGGGTTCATGCCATCGGCCCGGACGACGCGTGCCTGTCCGTGCTGCCGCTCTCGCACAGCTTCGAACGGATGGCCGGGCACTACACGATGTTCGCCGGCGGTGTCACCATCAGCTACGCCGAGAGCATCGACCAGCTGGCAGCCAATCTGCGCGAGGTGTCCCCGACGATCGTACTCGCCGTCCCGCGCCTGTTCGAGAAGATCCACGGGCGCGTCCTCGACGCGGCGGTCTCCGGAAGCGCCGTGAAGCGGCACGTGTTCTTCTGGAGTCGACGCCAGGCCGATGCCTGGGCGACGGCGGCCCTGGCGAAGCAACCCGTGCCGCACGGCCTCGCGCTCCGGAAGGCGCTTGCCGACCGGCTCGTGTTCCGCAAGCTCCGGCAGCGGACGGGGGGCCGGATCCGCTACTTCGTTTCGGGCGGCGCGGCGCTCCATCCCGACATCGCGGCGTTCTTCTTCGCGGCCGGCATGCCGATCCTCGAGGGATACGGCCTGACCGAGACCTCGCCGCTCATCGCCGTCAACACGCTGGACGACCTGCGGATCGGCACGGTCGGGCGCCCCGTGCCGGGCGTCGAGGTCCGTATCGCCGAGGACGGCGAAGTCCTCGTGCGGGGGCCCAACGTGATGCGCGGCTACCTGAACCGTCCGGACGCCACGCGGGAGGTGATCGACGAGGACGGCTGGTTCCACACCGGTGACGTGGGAACGCTCGACGACGGTTTCCTGACCATCACGGACCGCAAGAAGGACATCATCGTCACGGCGGGCGGCAAGAACATCGCCCCGCAGCCGATCGAGAACCTCGTGAAGTCGAACAAGTTCGTCCTGAACGCGGTCATGATCGGCGACAAGCGCAAGTTCCCGATCATGCTCGTCGTGCCGGACGCCGACGCGCTCGCCGGGTGGGCCGCAGGGCGCGGTCTCACCGTCGGAGATGATCAGTCGCTGCTGTCGCACCCCGACGTCACGGCGAAGATCGAGACCGAGGTGATGGGGACACTGCGTGACCTGGCGAGTTACGAGATGCCGAAGAAGCTGCTCACGATCGAACGGGACTTCACGATCGAGAGCGGCGAGCTCACTCCCAAGCTTTCAGTGAAGCGGCGCGTCGTGGAGGAGAACCACCGCGACCGGATCGACGCGCTTTACGGGGAGTGACGGAGCGGGACGACGGCGCTCTTTCGCGGCCGTCGGGTCCCCACCCAGAAACCGTGGGCGGCGGCCATCGCGTCGCACTCCGGCACCGCAGCCTCCGCCGCACAGACGACCACACGTCCGCCCGCCCGGGTCACGCGGGCCGCCTCCGCCAGCCACGGTGCGTACGCAAGCCCGCCATCGAGGACGATCCCCCTCGCCGTCCCGTCGCGAAGCGGGATGTCGGCAGGACTCGTGAGACGGGTCACCCCGGCGGCCGGCCCGAGGTCGTCCGGCCCGTTGAGCGCCAGCACGTGCACGCCCTCGAGCGCGGCCGCGACCCCCGCAGCGGCGCCCCCCACCGCCCCAACCAGTACGATGAGACCGCCGGGCGAGTCGAGACCCAACAACACACGGACGGCCTCCGGGTCGAGCGCCGGTCCGGGGTCGCTCTCGGGCGGCGGCCCGAACGCGACTACACCATCCGCGATGGCATACTCTTCGCGGCACACCGGGCATCCCACGACGCCCTCGACCACGATGCGATCCTCGAGACGCTCGGGTATGAGGACACAGTGCTGCGTCGGCGGGTGCCCCCCGGGGCACCGCAGTGCCTCGGTGACCTCGATGAACATGCTCGGCTCAGTCCATCCAGGATCCGCCGTGGGCCAACCGGAGAAACTCGTCCCTCGTCTCTCCCTGCAGGAAGGTCCCACGCAGCGCACTCGTCACGGTCTTCGAATGCTGCTTCTGGACGCCGCGCATCATCATGCACAGGTGATAGGCCTCGATCACGATCCCGACGCCGAGCGGCTCGAGCGACGTCATCAGCGCGTCGGCGACCTGATCGGTCAATCGCTCCTGCACCTGGAGCCGACGCGCGAACACGTCGACGAGCCGCGGAATCTTTGACAGCCCGATAATCTTGCCGTCCGGCAGGTAGGCGACGTGGGCCTTGCCGAAGAACGGCAGCATGTGGTGCTCGCACAGCGAGTAGATCTCGATATCCCGCACGAGGATCATCGAGTCGTGGGATTCCGTGAACACTGCGTCGCGAATGACGCCGTCGGCCGACTCGCGGTACCCCGATGTCAGCCAGCGGAGCGACGCTGCCACCCGCTTCGGCGTGCGCACGAGCCCCTCGCGCTCGGGGTCCTCCCCCAACAGCGACAGCTGCTCGTGGACGAGGCGTTCCAGATCCTGAGATTGGTCGTCCGGCACATCACCCTCCGTTGATGGCGGCGTGCACGGGAGGTGGATTCGACCGCCGCGTTCCCGATGACAGTTGTAGGGGTTCGCCAGTGTGGATATCTTCGCGGTCGTCGACGTGCCGCCGGCGGGAAGAACATGCGGGAGTGAAGAGGGTTATTGAAGCCCGACTCCGTAAGAACCGTGTTCTAGCTGCGGCTGCGGCCTTCCCTCGCATCGCGAGGGCCTGACCTGAGCCACCGCACGTCAACACGCTGTCGGACTTGTTGGCTCAATAGTGTATCTCTTCACTCCCGCATGTTCGCGCAATAATAGACGCGCGTTCACACGGGCGTCAACCGAAGTATAACTCAACACGAGGAGCGGGTTCATGCCGTTGTCCGCTGGACTGGCAATCGTCTTGTTCGTGCTCTGGGTCGGGTTCGCCTTCGTGCTCCAGATCCCGAGCGGGTGGATTCACTTGCTCTTGGTCGCGGCCGTGCTGCTGGGGGCCAGGGCGATCGTCGACGCCGACGCCAGCAAGCACGAAAACGCCGCCTGACTCAGATCTCCCAGTTCGAGAACACCACCGCGCCGGGCGCAACGACCGGCTCGGGATATCCGTCCAGCGTCATCCGCAGGTCGGTCCACCGCACGCGGTACCCCCGGTCCACCAGCGCGCGGTAGTCGCGCGTGAACCCCGTCTGACACCGGATCGCCACGCGGTGCAGGCGGTGCCGTTCCGCCGCCGCCTCCAGGCCCGATAGCACCTCCTGCAGCGGCTCGGTGTCCGCGGCGAAGAGCTTGAGCACCCGGAGCTCGTCGCCCGAGCGCGTGTCGGCGAGCGGAACGGCGTGATACAGCGCAAACGCACACACCTCACCGCCCCGCTCCACGACGACCGTGTCCCCGACTCCCAGGGCGTGTGTGAGTTCCAGCTCGCGGGAGAAGTCGTAGCCGGGCGCGGCTGCGCCGACCGCCACGCGGCAGCCGTCGACCAGCTGCGCTCGCGCGTCCTCGTCGGCATCCGCCAGGTGGATCACGTTGTCCGCCCGCACCTTCCCCGCTTCTCGCGTCATCGTGACGGTGAGGTGCCCGGGCACGAACCCCAGGCGCGAGTAGAACCCGATGTTCTCGACCGTGCGAGGCATCGTTTCGAGCCCGATGGTCGCCGCTTCCCGCGTCTTCAGCCAGTCCACCGCCGTCTGCACGATGATGCGTCCGATCCCCTCGCCCTGCCGGTCCGTCCGCACGGCAAGCGGTCCCATCCAGCCTTCGCGTCCCGAGCAGTGGGCGACGTTGAAGGCCACGAGCTCCTTCGCCGTATCGTACCACACCATGGCCCCCGGTCCGGCGTCGTCGATGGCATAGCGCCAGATGGCCGGATTGAGCTGGGGTACCCGCACGCCGACGAGCCCGTCACGCCGATAGCGATCGGTGAAGGCGTCCGAGAACACGCCGTTCAGCGCCTCGATGTCGGCGGCGCTCGCCCCGTGGGGTCCTTCCAGAATGCGCTCAGGCTGCCACATCACCCATACCCCGGTCTTCGGTGACGACCGCCGCTCCCCGCGACTCGTCGAGCGACACGCGGATCACGCGGTCCACGCCCTCGCGCACCCCCTCGATGTGCGTGATGAGGACGACCTGCGGAAACCGATCGGCGAGGGCGCGCAGAAGCGAGATGACACTCTGCTGCCGACGCTCGTCCAGGCTTCCGAAGATCTCGTCCAGGACCAGCAGCGACAACGGCTGCCCCGCCCGCTCGGCGACCATCTGGCTGATCCCGAGCCGCAGCACGAGGTTGGCGAGGTCCTCCTCACCCCCGGAGATCACGGGCTTGCCCCGCCCGTCCTCGACGATCAGCACGTCGTACTGCTCGTCGAGCTCGAGATCGCGATAGCGCCCGTCGGTGAGCGCGTCCAGCAGGACCGACGCGCGCTCCGCGAGTTCGGGACGCATCGCCGCATTGAGTTCGGTGCGAAGGTCCGTGAGCGCCCGATCGAGTTCTTCGTGCAACCGAACCTCCCCGGCCAACTCGGTCGCCCGTGCCGCCTTGCTCTCCCGTTCCCGACGCCGTGCCTCCGCGAGCTGCAGGCGCTCGGCCGCCGCCTTGGCGTCGGCCTCCGCCGAGGCTACCGACAGCTCCGCCTCCCGCGCCGCCGCAGCGGCCGCGTCGTGGGCAACCCGCACCGCCTCGAAGCTCGTTTCGTCGAAACCGATGTCGGCCAGGATCTGTGCGAGCTCCTTGTGGCGCGCTTCCTTGTCCGACAGCGTGCGCTCGGCGGCCTCCGCCTCCTGTACGAGCCCCTCGGCCCGCTCCGCCTGCCCCTCCAGCGCAGCGGCCCGTCGGATCACCGGGTCCAGGGCCCGCAGTTCCGCCCGAGCCGCGTCGTGCCGCTCCGAGTCGTAGGCGGCGGGAAGGGCGGCGACCTGTGCGTCGAGAGCCGCCGCGCGCGTCCGCGCGCGCTCGAGGTCGGCCACGAGGGCGTCACGCTCCCGCAGTCGGTCCTCGCAACGGGCGACCTCCTGGAGGGCCGCCTCCAGCGCCGCATTCGCGTCGGCCGCAGCCTTCTCCGCCGCCGTCAGTTCCTCGGGCACCACCTCGAGCTGATCCAACCGTCGCTTGAAGTACTTCCCGCGGACCTCGATCTCCTCCATCTGCCGGTCGAGCGTATTCACGACCTCGTCGAACTCCTCTCCCAGCGGACGCTTACAGATGGGGCACTCCCCGCCCTCACCGGCGTCGGCGAGCGTGTGGCGGTGGATGCGGTGGTCTTTGTACTGGTCGCGCAGGCTCAAGTGCTGGGTCTGCGCATCCTGCTTGTCCCGGACCCAGGCGGTGTGGGCTTCGTCGTGGACCCGTTCGGCTTCCTGCTGCGCGGTCCGCGCCGCTTCGCGCGCCGCCACCGCGGCAGTGAGGCCGGCGTCGCAGTCGCCCAGCCGCGTGAGGCGCTCCTGCAGCTGCTCTTCCTGGGTACGGAGCTCACTCAGTTGTCCGAGCACCGCCCGGCGGCGCCCCGCGTTCTTCGCTTCCTCCTCCAGTCGCTCCAACTCGGCCCGCAGCGGCTCCACGGCGGCGAGTTTGGGCTCCAGTTCCTGGTACTCCGTACGGGCCGCGAGCGCTTCGGCGAGATCCCGGTCGATGCGCTCGAACGCACGCCTGGCCTCACCGACGTCACGCTCCGCGACGCGACACTCGCCGTCGAGCGAGAGCGCACGTTCTCGCTCCACCACCGCCTGGGTCCACCGGGGGCCCTCGCGCTCGAACGCTTCGACGGCGCTCGCGCGGCGGTCACGCGCCTCGCGCAGCGTGGTGTCCGACTCACTGACGCGATCGGTGGCCGCCGCGTGCTCGGCGGCGATTTCGGCGGGGTCGGCCAGGCCGCGTTCGAGTCCCTGCAGCTCGGCGTTTCGCTCGCGCCGCCGCTGGCGGACGCGCTCCTGCGCCTCACGCAGCTTCTCGTACCCAAGGACTTTCGAGAGAAAGCGCCCGCGCTCCGCCGGCTTCATCGCGGCCATCACGGCCAGCTCCTTCTGCCCCGTGAAGTAGGTGCTGAAGAACTCCTCGCGGGACATGCCGAGCACCGTCTCGACCCTGCCGCTCACCTCCTGATGGGAGTTGGCAATCGGTTCGGAGCCCCGATCCTGGTACAGCTCGGCGGACGAGAGCGTGCGCGCAACGCGGAACTCGTGCGCGCCGAGGGAGAACTCGACCTCGACCCGCACCGACGCGCGGGCGGGTGCGCGGCTGTACCGGATCGAGTCGCGCGTGCCGCGGGCCGCGGGCGTGCCGTACAGTGCCCAGCCGATCGCTTCCAGCAGCGTGGACTTGCCGGCACCGTTCGGGCCGATGATCGCCGTGAGTCCCGCGCCCAGATCGATGTCCGTCTGAACGTGCTGTCGAAAGTTCGTGAGCCGCAGACGGTGCAGACGCATCAGGCCCCTGCCTCCTCTCGCCCGACCGCCTGCATGTACTCCGTCGCCAGCGCCACCAGCGCATCCCGGTCGACGTCCGCGTCGAGCGGACGCCGGCCGACGAAGTCCGCCACGATCTCCCCCAGCGTCTGGCGCTCGCCCGGACTCCCGACGCCGACGGTCCGGGTCGGCGCCGGACGCCGCACGTCGAGATGGTAGTGCAACGCCCGCGCCTTGCAGTCCCGGATCTGCGCGTGGTCCAGATCGCGCGCGACGGGCCGAGGCACATCGAACACCAGCTGCCGCACGATCTGGCCCTCCAGGCCGCCTTCGACGGACGCCACCCCCTCCGCGATGCGCGCATCGAGTTCGGCGGGCGACAGCAGCGCGCCCGCGACCGGCGGCAGGTCGACGACGCGCCGTGCCGAGGGAACCGGCTGGAACGCGACGTCCGCGCGGCCATCCCCCAGCGTCACGAGCAGCCATCCCTTCCCCGCGCGTCCCTCGCGCTCTTCGTCCTTGAGCTCGCCCCAGATGTTGGGGCTCGTGTACTCGAGCGCCCCCGCGTACCACGCGTTGGGCCGCACCGCATGGGCCACGTGATAGTGGCCGAGCGCGACGTAGTCCCATTCCTCGGCGTGCAGGTCGCCGGGCTCCAGCTGTGGTCCGCCGTACTCGTCGGCCCAGACCGGCTCCGGGAACGCCCCCCGCACGACCCCGTGGGTCACGGCGATGCGGTGCGCGGCGTCACCGGCCGGAACCAACGTCGGCCGTACCGCGCCGCTCCAGGCGAGATGGGGCACGCAGGTGACGCTGAGGTCCAGCGCGGGGAACGTGAGTTCGCGCGGCTCACCCGACACGGTGTGCACCTCCCCCAGGGCCTCGAACAGCCGAAGGATGGACCCGGTCTCGATGGAGCGCGGCGTATCGTGGTTGCCCGCGACGAGCACGATGGGCGTCTGCGGCAGCGCCCTGCGGAGCCGCTGAAACTGGTTGAACGAGTCCAGGATGGCCGTGTTGGTCGGGCGTACCGAGTGGAAGAGGTCGCCGGCCACCACGACGAGGTCGGGCGCCGCCTCGATCACCCCGTCGATGGCCAGGCGGAACGCCTGCGCGACGTCCACCTCCCGCTGGTTGATCCCGTTCGCGGTGAGACGATGAAACTGGCGGAAGCCGAGGTGCACGTCCGCGAGATGAGCGAGCTTCACGGGCCGTACCGGATGCGCGATCGCAGGACCGTCTCGAGGCTCGCCCGGACGCGCACGCCCGCGGGATCTCGCCCTTCCTTCACCACCTGGACGCGCACCGCCTGCGCCACGTACGCGCTCCAGCCCCGCGACCACACGAGCGTGCCGGCCACGCCGACGGCGTCCGGGCTCACGTCGGTCTGCTCGCTGCGGTCGACGCCGTCGCCTTCGAAGGTCAGGTGAAACAAGGTGTCGCCGCCCGCGACCGTCACGCTGTCCAGGCGCACGACGAGCCGGACCCC
>JBDHIW010000160.1:0-5401 GCA_039587215.1 Gemmatimonadota bacterium
TCGCCCTGGGGCGACCGGCGCGGGTCCCCGACGTTCTGGCGGTACTCGGTCCCGGAGACGGGCGCGATGCCGACCGGTTGGCGCTGACGGCGCGAGCGGCCCGCGACGACGGTCGACCGCGCGAAGCGGCGGAGCGGTGGCGGGCCGTGGCGGCGCTCCGACAGGGTGCGGCAGCCGGTGTCGCGTGGGCGCGGGCTGCCGATGCGTTCGCGGCGGCCGCCGATACCGGTGCCGCGCGTGAGGCGTACGAGCGCGCCGCCCGGTTGCTCCCGCGCTTGCGCGGGTGGATCGCCCTGCGTCAGGCGGGACTGGAACCCAATTCTCTCCGCGCCTTCGAGGCCTTGCGCGCGGTCCCGACCGCCGGTCGGCGGCTGCGAGCCGACGTGCGGGCCGCGCACTTTCTCGCGCGGGCGGACACGACACGGGCTCTCGAAGCCCTGACGCAGGCCGATCGCCCGCTGGAGGCCGCGAACCTGGCCGAGGCTGTCGGGGACTCGGCCGGCGCGAGGACCCTCGTGTATCAGGCGCTGCGCAAGGCCGACGGGGTGGTCGCACGCGGCGCGGCGACCCGAGTTCTCGACCGGTACCCGCCGGCGACCCCGGCCGAGTTGCTGCGGCTCGTGACGGTCGTGCGGCGAGACGATCCGCGCCGCGCGGCGGAGCTGCTCCGCACGCGACGGGCCTCGGGTGACTCGAGCGCTCAGTTGCGGCGCGTACTGGGCGACCTCGAAGCGGCGCTCGGTCGCACGACCGCCGCCCTGGCGACGTACGAAGCCACCGCGGCGTCGGGAGGCGTCGAAGGCGTCCGGGCCGCCTACCGGCGCGCCCGGCTCCTCGTGTCGATCGGCGAAACGCGTCGGGGCTACCGCGAACTGGAGGCCGTCGCGCGCACACATCCCGGCTCGGCGCCGGCGCCGATCGCCGCCTACCTCGTCGCCGAGCGGGCGGTGCGCCGCGCGCCGCGGGCGGTTGCGGAGAGTCTGCTCACATGGGTCGCGGACACCTGGCCACGGCACACGTACGGGTCCCGCTCGCGGCTGCAGCTCGCCGCGCTGGCGGTGCGGTACGGCGATACGACGACGGCGCTGACCTGGTACCGGCGCGAGATCGGGGTACGGGGTGAGCAGCGATTCGCCGCACGGTTCTTCACGGCGCAGCTGCGTCAGGCGGCAGGGGACACGGCGGGCGCCGTCGCCCACTGGCGACGGCTGGCCGCGGCCGACTCGCTCGGATACTACGGGACCATCGCGCGCGAACTGGTGGGGGAGCCGGTCGTGCGGGTGGCCGCACCCGCCGTTCCCCCGCCGCCCGCGCCGCTCGCTGCCGCGCTCGCCGAGCTCGATCTTCTCGGTGACGTCGGGTTCGCGCGTGAGCGCGACGTGCTGCTCGAGGATCTGCTGGCTCGCACCACGGGACCCGACGCCCAACTCGCCCTGGCCGAGGGGCTCTCCGCCAGGGGATGGGTGGTCGAAGGAATCCGGCTCGGTTGGCGGGTCGCCGGGGCGCGGTCGCTGCACGATCCGCGCGTCCTCCGGGTCATCTATCCCTACCCCTGGCCGATCCGTGCCCTCATCGAGCACGAGGCCGTAGAGCACGGGGTGGATCCCTACCTGCTCGCGGCGGTGGTCCGGCAGGAGTCCGCGTTCCGCGAGGCGGTGACGTCGCGGGCCGGCGCGCGCGGGCTCATGCAACTCATGCCGACGACCGCGACGTACGTCGCGCGCCGGCTCGGCGTGGAGTGGGAAGCCACGTGGCTCGCGGTACCGGACGCCAACCTGCATCTCGGGGCCGCGCACCTCGCCACGCTGCTCCGGCGCTACCGTCGCGTCGTGCCGGCGCTGGCAGCATACAACGCGGGCGGGACCCCGGTCGCGCGGTGGCTCCGTGCTCCGGACGCCGGGGACCCGTATCGCTTCATCGAACAGATCCCCTACGTGGAGACGCGTGGGTACGTCCGGGCCGTCGTCCGGAATCACTCGCTGTACCGCGCGCTCTACCCGCCGGCGCCGATCTCCGAGCCGTGAGCCCGGCGGCGCTGCGGCGCACGGTGCACGCATCGACGGCGCTGATTCTCCTCGCCGTGCCCCTCGGGTCCTGGACGATCCTCCGCGCCGCGACCGCGGGCGTGGCGCTGCTCGCCATGGCGGTCGACACCATCCGGGTGCAGCGGCCCGCCGCGGCGACGTGGCTCGCCGCCCGGGTACCGGTCTTCCGGGCCAACGAGGACGGGCGCTGGAGCGGGGCGACCTGGCTCTGGATCGCGTTCGCTGCCGTTGCGTGGCTGCCGCCCCCGGCGGGCGCAGGCGCGATCCTCGTGACGGCGCTTGCCGATCCGGCGGCGGCCACGGCGGGGGGCGCGCTCGACGTACCGGGCAAAACGTGGCTCGGGAGCGGTGCCCACTGGATCGTGGGCAGCGCGGCGCTCCTTGCCCTGGGGTGGACGGTGCCGGTCGCCCTCGGTGCGGCGGCCGTCGGATCCGTGCTCGAGCGGTGGCCGGGGCCGCTGAACGACAACCTCGCCGCGCCACTCGGCGTCGGCCTCGCCCTCGTCGCCCTCGCATAGACGGCACCCCGGCGGGTGGGGGGCGTCTCCGGTATCTTGTCCTCCATGACCAGCGTCACGCGCCCACGAGTGTTCCTGGTCGACGGGTACGCGCTCATCTACCGCGCGTTCTTCGCCATGATCAACCGCCCGCTGCGGACGGGACGCGGCGAGAACACGTCCGCCGTCTGGGGTGTGGCCAACTTCCTCGAGCGGTTGTTCCGGGAGCACCGACCCTCGCACGTCGCGTGGGTACACGACTCGGGATCTTCGTTTCGCGAGGAGTACTACCCCGAGTACAAGGCGACCCGCGAAAAACTCGACGCAGAACTGCAGGCGGACTTCGACCGGTCACTCGAGCGGGTCACGGCACTCCTCGACGCGTGGCGGGTGTCGCTCGTGACGGTGGACGGATACGAGGCCGACGACGTGATCGGCACGATGGCGACCCAGGCGACGGCCGCCGGGTTCGACAGCGTCATCATCTCCGGCGACAAGGACTTCTATCAGCTCATCGACGAGCATGTCTCGCTGCTCAATCCCGGCCGCGGCGGACCCGCGGCGGTCAGCGAGCAGTTCGTCGATCGTTCGAACGCCGACGAGCGCCTTGGCGTGCCGCCACATCGCGTGGTCGACTACCTGGCGTTGGTCGGCGACGCCTCGGACAACGTGCCCGGGGTGAAAGGGGTGGGCGACAAGACCGCCCGCAAACTGATCGAAGCCTACGGCGACCTCGAGAGCATCTTGGCGCACGCGGGGGAGGTGAAGGGCAAGCGCGCGCGCGAAGCGCTGCTGGCTGAGCAAGAGGAGGCCCGCCTCAGCCGCACCCTCGTCACGATTCGGTGCGACGTGCCCCTCACGGTGGACATGGCGGCACTGGCCACGACCGCGCCGGACACCACGCGTCTCGCAGCCCTCTACGGGGAGCTCGAATTCCACTCGTTGCTGGGGCGCTTGGGTCAGGCACCGGCGACGCCGCCCGCGGCGTCGGACGGCCCGCCCGCTGCCGCGACACCGGCGCCCGCCCCAGAGCGGGCGGCCCGCGTCGTGGGGACGGCCGACGTGGCCGGCGCGGTCGAGGAGCTCCGGGCGCAGACCGGTCCCATCGCAACGGACGTCGTTTTGAGCGGCCCCGATCCGCTGCGCAGCGGGATGGTCGGCGTCGCGCTCGCGGGCGCACACGGGAGCGTGTGGTACGCCCCGGTCGGGCACCACACACCGGGAGGCGACTTGCTGGCGGCACCGCCGCCCAATCTTCCGCCGCTCGCGGACCCGGCCATGGCCGACCTTCGCGCCCTTCTCGAGGACCCCGCCGTGCCGAAGCTGTGCCACGATGCGAAGCGCCTCGTGCTGGCCTGTCGGGCGGCCGGCGTGGAGCTCGCAGGCGTGGCGGGCGACCTCATGCTCGCGAGTTTCGTCGTGGAGCCGGGCCGGCGCGGGCACACACTGGACGCGCTGACGGTCGAGTATCTCGCGACGCCGGTACCGGCACGCCCCGACACCAAGCGCCCGGGTCGTGGCGAGGTGCCGAGCGCCGAGTGGGAGGTCGACGAGATGGCCCGGGTCATGGCGGCCCGGCTCGGCGCGGCGTTCGAGGTGGATCGACAGCTCCGCACGCAGCTCGAGGCCCGCAGCGGTGTGGAACTCCTGGCCGAGATCGAACTACCCCTCGTGGATGTGCTGGCGGCAATGGAGTGGCGCGGCATTGCGATCGACGAGACCCGCCTGGGCGGTCTGTCGCAGGAGCTGAGCACACAACTGGCCGAGCTCGAGGCGACGATCCTCGACGAGGCGGGAACCGAGTTCAACGTGAACAGCACGCCGCAGCTGCGGCACGTGCTGTTCGAGAAGCTCGGTCTGCCGGTGGTGAAGCGGACCAAAACCGGCCCGTCGACGGACGCGGAGGTCCTGCAAGAACTCGCCGCGCTGGGGCACCGGCTCCCGGCACTCCTGCTCGAATACCGCGAGCTCGCCAAGCTCCGGTCGACCTACGTCGACGCCCTGCCCCTCTACGTGCACGAGCGCACGGGGCGCGTGCACACGAGCTTCAGCCAGACCGGGGCTGCCACGGGTCGTCTGTCATCGTCCGACCCGAACCTGCAGAACATCCCCATCCGCACGGCACGCGGGGGTGAGATCCGACGCTGCTTCGTGCCCGCTCCGGGTATGCGGTTCGTCGTGGCCGACTATTCGCAGATCGAACTGCGCCTCCTCGCTCACCTCTCCGAAGATCCCGTGTTCATCGAGGCCTTCGGGCGGGGCGGGGACATCCACCGCGAAACGGCCGCGACGATCTTCGACGTCGATCTTGCAGACGTGACGTCCGAGATGCGCGCCCGGGCGAAGACGATCAACTTCGCGACGATCTACGGACAGGGAGCGTTCTCGCTCGCGCGACAGCTCGCCATCCCGATCGAGGAGGCCAAGGCGTTCATCGCGCTGTACTTCGAGCGCTTCGCCGGCGTGCGGACCTTCCTCGACCGGTGCGTCGCGGAGGGCCGGGAGCGCGGATATGTCGCGACGATGGACGGCCGCCGCCGCTACGTGCCGGAGCTGCAGGATCGCACGCACAACGTGCGGGCGTTCGGCGAGCGGGTGGCGATGAACTCACCGCTGCAGGGGTCGGCGGCCGATCTCATCAAGCGGGCGATGATCGCCCTCGCGAGCGCGATCGCGACGAGCGGCCGCGAGGTGCATCTCCTCCTGCAGGTTCACGACGAATTGATTCTCGAGGCGGCCGAGGCCGACGTGGCCTGGGCCGAAGCGACGGTGCGCCGCGAGATGGAGGGGGCGGCCGCGCTGCGCGTCCCGCTCCTCGTGGACGTGGGCTCCGGCCGGGACTGGCTCGATGCGAAACCG
>JBDHIW010000161.1:0-5348 GCA_039587215.1 Gemmatimonadota bacterium
GTCACCGGCCGTTGCCCGGACGGAGCCCTCTCCGCGGAACACCGCACCGCCCGCGGTGACGGTGAGGCCCACGCTCCCGGCCACCCGATCATGCACGACGCCGCCCCAGGCCGACACACCGAACGCGCCCCAGTCCGACGACCAGCGGCCCGCGACCGTCGCTGCCCGCCCGCCCGCGATGCGCGCGACGGCCTCGACGTTCGAGAAGGGGCCCGGAAAGAACCGCACCCGCACGGCGTCCACGCCGCCGCGGTAGGTACGAAACGGGTCGGCCGGATCGAACGGTTGGAACGGATCGGCCGGCGTCAGCACCAACGTCGTCGCCCACGAAATGGTCTGGCGCCCAACCGTGGTTTCGAACCCGCCGACGCCGACGCGGATGGCGGCGCGATCCAGCCGGTGCTGCCACCGGACGCGGTCGCCGTCGACCAGCGTCCCCTGGAGCGGGAGCCACTCCCCTCCCGCGCTGGACGTCCCGAGCGGCACCACGGCTGCCGGCGCACCCGCGACCCGGAACTGGAGCGTGTGCTCGTACGCCACATCGAGCGTGACGGGCCCCATCGAGGGCCGGACGAATACCCGGGCACGGCTGAGGTGCGTGATCCCGCTGCCGGACCACGGCCCTTCGAGCGCGGCAAGCGGCACGTTCAGCAAGTAAACGCGGGGCTGAAACTCCTGTCCGCCGAGGGGTCGCGTCGCGGCAAACGCCACGACCGCGACGAGGATCAGCCGGCGGCCGGCGTCACGCGCGGCGGTCATCCGTGTCGATTGCACCGTCGACCAGGTGAATCAGCCGTCGCGCGCGCTCCATCAGGCGTGGGTCGTGCGTGGCGAACACGAAGGTGGTACCCCGTTGCTGGTTGAGGTCCGTCATGAGGTCCAGCAGCGCGTCGCTCGACGCGCGGTCGAGATTCGCCGTCGGTTCGTCGGCCAGGACCAGGGCCGGCTCACCAACGACGGCTCGGGCCACCGCAACGCGCTGCTGCTGCCCGCCAGACAGTTTCGGAGGGCGGCGGTCCTCCAGTCCGGCGATTCCCACCGCCTCGAAGATGTCGCGCACGCGTTGGTGGCGATCCGCGTCGGCCATCCCGCGCAGCAGGAGAGTGAACTCCGCGTTCTCTTCGGCCGTGAGCACCGGGAGGAGGTTGTAGTCCTGGAAAACGAACCCCACCCGCTCCAACCGCAACCGTGCGAGATCGCGCTCGCGCATGACGGTGAGATCCTCCCCGTCGATCCACACCCCGCCCCGGCTGGGGCGCGTGAGCCCTCCGCAGAGGTTGAGCAGCGTCGTCTTCCCGGAGCCGGACGGCCCCGCGAGCACGACGAACTCGCCGCGTTCGATGGTGATGGTGACGCCGCGAACCGCCTCCACGGACATCCCGTCGTGCTGGAACACCTTCCACACGTTGTCGGTGCGTACTGCCGCGATGTCGCTCATGTCTCGAACTTGGTTGCCTCCGCAACGTCGATGCGCGTCGCTCGATAGGCCGGGTACAGGGACGCGAGCATCCCTACCACGGCGATCACGCCGAGGCTGCGTCCCACCTGCGGCCACCGGAATGTCGGGATGATGACGGGGTCCATCACGACCCCACCAAATTCGAACTCCCCTTCCATCATGCCGGAATAGTCCATGCCGTGACGGAAGAACACCCACGTCACGGCGAGGCCCAGCACGAGGCCGACGATGCCACTGATCGCCGTGAGCACCATGCCCTCGGTCACGACGACGGCGGCGGTCTCGCCCTTCGTGAGGCCGAGCGCCTGCAGGACGCCGAACTCCCTGGTGCGGTACACGACGGACATCAGCACCGTATTGACGATGGCGAGGGTGATGATGCCGTACAGGACGAAGTTGAAGATGTAGTCGCCCCAATCGTCGATGCGAATGGCGGCGTCCAGCTCGGGCATCGCCTGGCGCCAACCCACCGCCGCGACGTCCGGGTCGTCATCAGCACGATCCGCGAGCCTGGCGAGCACATCGTCCGCCACCCAGCCGGACTCCAGCAGTACGGCGATCGTGGTCACGGCATCCCCGACCCCGAGCCATTCCTGCGCGGTCGACAGCGGGATGTGCACGATGCCGGCGTCGGCTTCGGGAAGCCCGGTCCGGAAGATCCCTGCGACCCGCACCAGCTGGCTCGCGATGTCGCCGGACCCGTCCTGCGCGCTGAGCACGAGGCGCGATCCGACCTTGAGCTCGAGGCGGGCCGCCAGCCGGGTTCCGACGAAGGCGTGCAGCCGGTCGCCGTCCGCGAGGTAGCGGCCCTCGACGACCCGGTCGCTCAGCTGGGAGAACTCCGCCTCGACTACGGGATCGACGCCGGTGATCATGATCGGGACGGCCGACGCTGCGGAGCTCGCCAGTCCCTGCACTTCCAGCCGGGACGCGGTGAGCACGACCCGCTCGGCGACACGAGGCTCCGCCAGCCAGGCCGTCGAACGCGCGCGCGCGTCACCCGACAGCCGGTCCTTGAGATCGCGCGACGCCTGAAACCGCGGTGCCTGCATCGCGATGTGCCCGGACCCGAGGCGCACGCCCGCGTCCACCCAGTCCTCGTGCGCCCCGTCCCCGAGCGTTCGCGCAAACGCAAGGACGGCCACGCCGAGCACCATCGCCAACGCCGTGAGGAGACTTCGCCGCGCCTGACGTCGGAGGTTGCGGATCGCGAGCCCCGGCACGAGCCACAGTCGGCCGTTCATCGGCCCGCCATCGTGTCGGCAGGCGGCAGGCGCGCCGCGCGAATCGCTGGATAGACCGAGGCCAGAACGGCGGTCACGACCATCGCGACGGCCGCATCCACCACGACGTCCCAGGGATACTCGACCCGCAGCACCGGGCGCATGAGCGCTCCCATCATCGTGAACTCGCCGAACAGCCAGCTGAGATCGGGCGGCGCATTGTGCCACCACACGAGTACCGGGATCGCGGTCGCCACCCCGGCCACGAGTCCGACACCCGCAAGGGCGACCGCCTCTGCGAGCACCGAGGCCAGGATCCCCCACGGCCGCGCGCCCAGGGCCAACAGCACGGCGAACTCGCGCCGTCGCTCGTACGTCGCCATCAACATCGTGTTCGCGATGCCGAAGATGGCCATCCCGAAGACGATCGCGACCATCACCCACTGGAAGGCCTCGGACAGCTGGGCATACTCGACCATCTCCGGTCGCAGGGTCGCCCATGACTCGACCAGCACCGGCGGTCCGGCCGCCACCAGCGTCGAGTCGATCCGTGCCGCCGCGCGTTCTGCCGCCCACGGATCGGGAACGGTCGCGGCGATCTCGTGGATCCGGTTGGGGTCGAGCGCCATGAGGAACTGCAGCACGTCCATCGGCATGATCACGAACGTGCGGTCGAGGTCGGCGAGACCGGTCTCGAACACTCCGGAGACCACATAGAGATCGTTCCCAAGCGACCCGTCGATCGCCGGGGCAACGACCACTACTTCATCGCCCGGTCCTGCATCCAGCGTGCGCGCCATCTCCGCGCCGATCAGGAGCTCGTTCCGGCCCGTCTCGGGCAGGCGTCCCCGGTCGAGCGCCGACAGGATGCGCGACACGCGCGCCTCGCGGTCGGTCTCGACCCCGAGGAAGACACCCGCCGCCGTCGCCGACCCGGTACTGACCAGCCCCCCGCCGTAGACGCGCGGGGCGGCCGCCTCCACCTCCGGATCGGCCTCGACGGCCGCGAGCACGGCGGACAAATCCGCACCGTCGCGTCCGCCGATCGTCGCATGCACGCTTTCGTCCGGCCGGAAATCGTCGGCATGAACCTGCAACTGCCCCGTCAGGGTGCCCGTACCGTTGCCGATCATCTCCGCAACCAGCCCGAGCATCCACCCCACGACGACCACGACGGACCAGTATCCGACGGCCAAGGTGGTTGCCGCGATGACGGAGCGGCGCCGGTTCCGGCCGAGATTGCGCCAGCCGATGCGCCACCAGGACGTCCGCATCTACCGGGAACCGCCGAGATCGCGGAGGCGACGCAGGGAGGAGAACGCTTCGTTCAGTCCGATGTCGAACGCGAGAGCGCGGTACCGGATCGTGGTCGACTCCTCCGGCTTGTCGGCCGGCTGGATGACCATCAGTGTCGGGACCATCCGCCCCCCCATGACGCGGAACTCGTCGAACGTCATGGAGCGCGCCAGCGTCCCGTCTTCTGCATAGTACCGGGCCCAGACCGGCATGAGATCCGCCTTCCGCACCTGTTCTTCGATGCGGCCCCACACGACGGCGGCCTCGGGTTTGGGTGTGAGGACGAACTCCCACACGGCCACCCCGTCGCGGTCGCCCTCGTAGGCGATCGCGATGTCGTAGTCCTCGATGATCTGGCTCTCCTTCACCAGATCGTCGTTCGTGAAATGGGACCCCATCCACGCCGCGCCCATCAGTGACGGCGGGAGCTTGATGGTGCGGTCGACGCGCGGCAGGTAGTTCCAGATGTCCGACCCCGCCTTGAGCGTGGCGGTACCAGCATCTTTCCGGGGGCTGTCGATGCGAATGAGAGAGTACTCGGTGCCGAGGGACCACATTCGCATCTGGATCGTGCGGGACCAGTGCTCGGTCACCACGTCCATCGCGACCGTGGCCTCGCTCGAACGCCCGCGAAGCAGCCGGTCCACTTCGTCGACGATCTCGGCCGCCGTTCGCTGTGCCGCAGCGGGCGTCACCACTCCGACCACCAGAACGATCGCGATCAGCATCCTCGACATCACCACCCCGCACCAAGAATCGGAGTGAAAGATAGCAGAAGCGTGGTTGCCGCGCCGCGTCACGGCAGGTTACCCTCCGATCCACCGCACCACGTTGAGGCGTTCATGTCGAAGTCACTGCCCCTCGCGCTCTCCTTGCTCTGCATCGGTGTGCCGGCCGTCGGCCAGACCGCGCGCCCGATTCCGTACCCCGTCACGGTCTCGCCCGAGTTCACCCACGCGCTCGCCTCGGGAACGCGGTCGCCCGACGGCGCACCCGGGCCCGCATACTGGCAGCAGTGGACCGACTACGTCCTCACGGCCTCGCTCGACGTCGAGCAACGCGCCGTCAGCGGGACTGCGCGCCTCCGCTATCA
Source organism: Gemmatimonadota bacterium (assembly GCA_039587215.1). GTDB lineage: Bacteria > Gemmatimonadota > Gemmatimonadetes > Gemmatimonadales > GWC2-71-9 > CAMYLY01. The sequence continues at coordinate 5,072 of JBDHIW010000161.1, forward strand.
CAACCGCTCACCCGACATCCTCGACACGCTGGTCGTGCACTTGCACCAGAACCTCCACGCGCCCGGGGTTCGCCGGAATCGGCCGGAAGAGGTGACCGGGGGCGTGCAGGTCGAGTCCGTGGTCGTGCACGGACATACGCTGACGACCGACACGACGGCGGCGGCGTTCTACGAAGTGGACGGAACGATCATGACCATCGTTCCCCCGGAGTCCGTGGCCCCCGGCAGCAGCGTGGACCTCGCGTTCACCTGGCAGTTCACGGTGCCGCAGAGCGGT
>JBDHIW010000162.1:0-5331 GCA_039587215.1 Gemmatimonadota bacterium
TTCTCGGTGTAGTAGCGCCAGTCCCACCCCTCGAGCGTACCCTCCACGCCGTCCGACCGCATCATGTCCTGGAGCGCGTCGCGCTCCGATGTGGCGACACGAAGTGCCGGCTGCCAGATCTGGTCGAGGAAGTCGTAGACCCGCTCAGGCGTTTCGGCCATGTTGTCCGACAGCACGAACGCCGCATGCGACGCATATCCCATGAGGCCCGCCGCCTCCGCACGGAGCGCTGCCATGCGGGTCGCCAGAGCCTTGTTGTCCTGGTCGTTGTCGTTGTTGCCGCGCAGCGCGTATCCCATGAAGCCGCGGCGGCGCAGCTCCCGGTTCGGCGAGTACTGCAGGAACGGGTTCAGGCTTGGGCGCTGCAGGGTGATGACCCAGCCCTCGTCGTAGTCCCGGCGCTGCGCTTCCTGCCTCGCGGCCGCTACCAGACTGGCCGGCAGCTCACCGAGGTCGGCGGAGTCGGTGACCAGAAGCTCCCAGCCGTTGGTCTCGTTCAGCACGTTCTGGCCGAACCGCTGCGACAGCTCCGCCAGCTCGGCATTGATCTCCCGCAGCCGGTCCTGGTTCTCGACCGGCAGCGCGGCGCCGCTCCGCACGAACGACTTGTGGGTCTCCTCCAGAAGCCGCAGTTGCTCGGCGTTCAGCCCGAGCGCGTCCCGGCGCTCGTATACGGCCTGGACGCGCGCGTACAGTTCGCGGTTCAGCGTGATGTCGTCACCGTGCTTCGCCAGCTCGGGCGACACCGTCCGTGCCACGTCGCGAATGGCGTCGTTCGAGTGTGCCGAATTCACGGCGAAGAACGCGTTGGCCACGCGGGTCAGCTGTCCTCCGCTCCGTTCCAGTGCTTCGATCACATTGGCGAAGCTGGGCGGGGCCGGGTCGTTCTGGATGGCGGCAAGCTCCTTTCGGTGCGCCTCCATGGCGGCCCGAAACGCGGGCAGATAGTGCTCGTCGCGGATCTGATCGAACGGCGGGACGCCGAACGGTGTGTCCCACTCGGCGAGCAGCGGGTTGGCGTCCTGGATGGCGTGTACCTCGAGACTGGAGTGGAGCGGTTGGGCGCTCTCGCCTCCGGCGATGACGGCCGTGCCAAGCAACAGGGCGGACGCCAGAAGCGGTGCGGATGCGTCGACCTTCATGATTCCTCCTCATCACGTGTGCGTCACCGATCTCCCAAGACCGGTACGGCACAATGTCGATGACGTGCCGAGGAAAGTCCACCGACCCCCGTATGCGCCCGGAGCGGACCGCTGGCCTCCGGCCCGGCGGCCAATCATGTTTGTGTGCGCGTCGAACAGTCGACGGTGCAGGCCCAGGCAGAAGGAGCGTTGGCGATGCGAACGGTGGCGAGCGTGCTGATCACGATGATGGCTGCGGGGGCCCTGGCCGCGCAGGAGGCCTCGTATTCCACGCAACTCGATGCGGGGGGCGGTCTGCTGGAGGTCCAGGCACGACAGTCGCGTCCGGACGAGGCGGGGCGGGCGCCGCGCGTGCAGATGCTCTTCGCCCGTGCCGACACGCTGCTCACGGTCGACGCGGCGCCCGCACTCGCACGTCAGCTGGCGGCGGTGCTGACCGCCGACGGGACGGCGGCGGCGTTCGACCTCTCGGTGCACACGACGGTCGTGGCGCGGAGTCTCGACGGGCAGGCCAGTCTGGAGTTCGTCTGCACGGACGACGTCGGGTGTGTCCCGGCGGGCCCTCTGGTCATCGTCGCGCTCCTGTCGGCGGCCGAGCGTGCGGCGGTCGCGGCGGCAATCGATTCCGCGTCGTCGGTCTTCGGGGGCGCGGCCGAGGTGACCGCCCCGATCGAACTCCCGGTCGAGATCGAGCCCGAGCCCGCACCACCGCCGGAGCCCGAGCCGCAGGGCCCGCCGATGGGGCGCCTCACGGTCAACGCGATCCCCTTCGCGCAGGTCGAAGTCGACGGCGTACGACTGGGGGACACGCCTCTCGTGAACATGGAGATCGAGGCGGGGCCCCATACGGTGCGTTTCGTGAAGGAGGGGTTCCAGACCGAGGTCCGCGAGGTCACGGTCCCGGAGGGGGAAGTCGTGCGTGTGGTAGTGCGGATGCGGCGGGAGGGCGGCTAGCCCTTCCTGTGGGGAGTGGGCGTGGCTAGGACCAGAGCAGCGGCCGTTGGACCTGGGCTTCGCCCCGTTCGAACACGATCCGGAGCAGGTGCTCGGGCACGGCCTCGCGGAACGACGCCAGTGCGATCCTCCCGGAGAGCGACCCGGGTGAGGCCGCCGACCGCGCCGCGGCGAGGAGCAGGGTCACGTCCAGGTTCACATCCGTCATGGTTACGGATACGGTCCCCGCGTCGCGGTCCGCCGTGGCCCGGAAGTCCCCTTCCGGGTACAGCCCTTCGAACGTGTCCGCGAGGCGCTGCAGGGCGGTCGCTGTGTCCGCCGGATCGGCACAGGCGAGCGAGAGGGACCCGTTCAGTCGCTGCTCGTATCCCTCGATCTTGATCGCCTCTTCGTCGAACGGCTGGCTTTCGGCACCGGCGTAGTCGGGTTGCGCCCAGAGTACGTGAAAGCTGCCGCCCGGCTCTACGGTGATGCGCACGAGCCGTCCGCCGTCCTCGGTGTGGACCAGCAGCTCACCCCCGGGGAGGTCGGCCTGACGCTCGTACGGGATCGCCGCCAGCATGCGGACGAGTTCGGAGACGACCGTCGGCAGGATGGCGCCGGTGGTCGGCTGCACGTGCCGCACCACGATCGCCTCCGTCGCCGCGTCGTACTCGAGCCAGTCTCCGGGAAGCGCGTCGAGCGCGCTGCCCACCTCTGGCGGCAGCGCCCCCAGCCCGATACGTCCGTGACATCCGAATCCCTGAAACACGCGAGCCCTACCTCGACGAGCAGTTGCAGCAATTCTAGGGGATGGACCCACGTCCGTCCATGCGCCCCGCTGGCGGGCCTTCGGCCGGGTGCGCTTGCTAGGACCGCGCGAGGGACTTATTTCGGAAGCCAGACGACGGTCTCTCGAAGATTCACGATGGAGCAACTGGCAGGTACGCATGGCCACACGATCGAAGAAGGCGACAAAGAAGGTCGGCTCGGACGGCACGGGCGAACTCGACGGCGCCCCGGAGAGCATCGAGCAGGTCCGGGACATCCTCTTCGGGGGGCAGATGCGCGCCGTGGAGTCGCGGCTGGCGCGCATGGAGGAGCGCTTCCACCGCGAGCACAAGGCGCTTCGGGCCGAGTTCGAGAAGCGGCTCGCGCAGCTCGAGCAGCTCACCAAGCGCGAGTTCGAGGCCGCCGGCGAGCGGCTCAAGGACGAGGGCGCCAAGCGCGCGGACGACGTGAAGGCGTTGCGCACCGAGGCGCGCAGCGCGACCTCGTCGCTGGACAAGCGTCTCGGCAAGCTCGACGAGGCGACGTCGGCCGCGGACTCGGAACTGCGCACGCAGATGGTCGACCAGGGCAAGGTCGTCGCCGACCGGCTCGAGCAGCTTGCGGAGGAGTTCACGACGGAGCTGGACCGAGCGGTCACCGAGCTGCGCGGTGAGAAGGCGGACACGGCGGCGTTGCTGGACATCTTCTCGCACGTCGCGGTTCGCCTCACCGAAGAACTGCAACAGTCGTCGGACGCTTAACCGGCCGTGGAGCCGCAGGAGCCCGCGTCGACCGAGGCGCCGACCGAGCCGACGGACGACCTGCACAGTGCGGAGGACTGGGCCCGGCTGCGCGACGTCCTGTTCGGGGCGGAGCGGCGTCGGATCGATGAGCTGGCCGAGCGCATCGAGGAAGTCGGCTCACCCGAGGAGCTCTCCAAGCAGCTGCCGCACGCGATCGCGGAGTCCGTCCGGACCGACGACCGGCTTGCGAACGCCCTCGCACCGTCGATCGACGATGCGATCCAGCGCTCCGTGCAGCGGGATCCGGGCCGGATCGCGGAGGCCATCTACCCGACGCTCGGGCCGGCGATCCGCAAGGCCATTGCGCAGACGATGGCCGGGCTGGTCGAGTCCATCAATCGCGCGATCGAGCACAGCGTGTCGATCGAGGGACTGCGGTGGCGGTTCGAGTCGTGGCGCACAGGGGTCCCGTACGCCCAGGTCGTGATCCGTCATGCCCTCGTGTATCGAGTCGAGCAGGTGTTCCTCATTCACGGCGAGACGGGACTGCTCGCGGCGCACGCGGCCGCGCCGGACCTGGAGACCCAGGACGCCGACCTCGTCTCGGGGATGCTGACCGCCATTCGCGACTTCGCCCGCGACTCGTTTGACGCCGCGACGGACGCCGACCTCGACACCTTTACGATCGGCGACCTGACCGTGTTCGCGCAGGCGGGTCCTCGGGCCGTCCTCGCGGGGGTCGTGCGCGGCCAGGCGCCGCCCGAGATCCGCGAGCGGCTGGAGGAGACGCTGGAGGCGGTGCACCTCCGGTTCGGGTCGGCCTTGCGAGACTTCGATGGCGACCCGGCGCCGTTCGATGACGCGGTGCCGCTGCTCGAGGAGTGCCTGCACACCGAGGTCGCCACCGGCCGCCGGGCGGGCAAACGCGGCGCGATCTGGACCGCATGGTCGCTCGCGACGGCCGTGCTTCTGGTCGTGGCGGTTCTCGTCCTGCGCTCCGGCGGCCACTGGCGGGCCGTGCAGCGCGCGCTGGAAGCCGAGCCCGGACTCGTGCTGCTCGAGGCCGACCGCCAGTGGGGTCGGTGGACGTTCCGGGGCCTGCGCGATCCCGACGCCCGCGATCCGATGCTGCTACTCGCCGACTGGGACGTTGATACGGCGCGCGTGGAGACCGCATGGGAGACCTATCTGTCCCTCGACCCGACCATGGTCGTGCGGCGCGCGCTGCGGCTTCTGGACGCGCCGTCGTCGGTGAGCGTGGAGGTCGTGGGCGACACGGTCGTTGCGTCCGGCGCGGCCGACGCCGACTGGGTTCCGACGGCGGCGCACGAGCTCGAGGCGCTCCCCCTCGTGGCGCACTTCGATGCGCGGGGACTCGAGGTCCAGTTTCCGGTCGAGCTCGAGCGCGCGCGCACCGACGTCGACGGGCGACGGGTGCTCTTCGCCGTGGGATCGGCGGCCCTGTCCGCCGCGGGGCTCGCCGAGGTGCGCGCCGTCGCGGAGGCCTGGCCGGCGATCGACACCGCGGCCGCGGCGGTGGGGTGGTCGGCGGAGATGCTGGTCGTGGGCCGGACGGACACCACGGGAACGGCCGAGACCAACGAGCGATTGAGCGATCTGCGGGCGGCGGAGGTGGCGAGGGTCCTGACCGTGCTGGGTGTGCCGCAGCCGGTGCTGATCGTCGAGGGGCGCGGGAACCAGGACCCGCTCGCCGGGGACGACGCGGAGTCGAACGCGCGCGC
>JBDHIW010000163.1:0-5302 GCA_039587215.1 Gemmatimonadota bacterium
GCCCAGGGGCGGATGAACGCGTGGCTCGCGTTCGCCGCGGGCACGGCCGGCAGCCTCGTGGGCGCGATCTTCAACTACTACATAGCCGTATGGCTCGGGCGTCCGCTGCTCCACCGCTACTCGAAGTACCTGCTGATCCGAGAGGAGTCTCTCGATCGGGCTGAGGCGTTCTTCCGGCGCCACGGCGAGATCAGCATGTTCGTGGGGCGCCTCGTGCCGGTCATCCGCCAGCTGATCTCCCTACCGGCGGGCCTCGCGCGCATGCGTGTGGACCTCTTCGCGTTCTACACGGCCCTCGGCGCGGGCATCTGGTGTGCCGTGCTCACCGCCATCGGCTGGTTCGTGGGCAAGAACGCAGGGATCGTGACCGGGATCGACGAGCTCATGGACCAGCCCGAGTTCCATCGCTACAGCGTGATCGCGGGCCTCATCCTGCTGCCGGTGCTCATCACGATCGTGGTCGTCTACGTGCTGCGGCACCGCCGGGCCGCCGGGCAGGGGAGCGGCGAGCAGGAGTGACGGGCCGGGCCCCAGCGGCCGGCTCGGTCCGGCTCGTCGTGCGAGGCCGGGTGCAGGGTGTCGGCTTCCGGTGGTGGACCCAGCGGCGCGCGACGGCCCTCGGACTCACGGGGTTCGTACGCAATCGACCCGACGGAAGCGTCGAAATCGTGGCCCACGGTCCCGTAGGTACACTGACCCACTTCGAGGCGGATGTGCGAGATGGCCCGAGTCTCGCGCGAGTGGACAATGTGGATAAGGTCGATATTCCACATGAGGATCTTGACGCTAACATATTTACTATCAGATAGTTACAAGCTTACGGCTCTGAAGGAACAGCCTCATGACAGAGACCCTCTACAGCGCAATTCGAGATGTCCCTGACTTCCCGACACCCGGTATTCTGTACCGGGACATCACCCCAATGCTCCTCGATCCGGACCTGTTTCGGGTATCGGTGGACGCGCTCGTAGCGGGCGTTCCGGGTCCGGTCGACCGGATTCTGGCAATCGAGTCCAGGGGGTTCCTGTTCGGTGCAGCACTCGCGCTGGAGCTGGGCGCGGGCTTGGTTCCGGCACGCAAGAAGGGCAAACTGCCCTGGAAGACGCACTCGGTCGAGTACACGCTCGAGTATGGTACGGACGCCATCGAGATCCACCAGGACGCGATCGAGGACGGCCAGCGGGTACTGGTCGTCGACGACGTCCCGGCGACGGGCGGCACGGCGGCGGCGGCGGTCGAGGTGGTGCGTCGCACGGGCGCAGACGCGGTCGGGATCAGCGTGCTGATCGAACTCGCCGCGCTCGAAGGCGCGGCGCGCGTCAGCCCGATACCGGTCCACAGCGTCCTGCAGTATCCTCGACCCGAGGTCGGGGCGACCTAGCCGCCGCGCGGGTTGGTAGGGCACAGGGCACCCATTAGAATTCCCGGGTTGCCCCTGTAGCTCAGGTGGATAGAGCGCTGGATTCCTAATCCGGAGGCCACAGGTTCGAGTCCTGTCAGGGGCACCTGCGGCACAGGGCATCGAACCGACAACCTTCTCGAGCGCAGTGGTAGATCGAGTGACCGACAAGACCGACAAGCAGACCGAGCCAGCAGCGCCTTCCTCCCAGGACGGGGGGGAACGCCTCATTGCGTGGGCACGCACAAACTCTCAGTTCCTCACGGCCGCCGTGACCGTCCTGCTGGTCGTGGTGGCAGGCGTGTGGTTCGTCGGTGAATACCGCGCGCGCACGGCGTTGGCAGCACAGTCGGCGCTCGATCAGGCCAGGCTGTCCGTGCAGACGGAGAACTACCCGCTCGCGGCAAGCGACCTGGCGCGGCTCATCGACAGCTACGGCGGGACCGGCGCCGCGCAGGAAGCGGTGTTGCTCCTCGCACGCGTCCGTCTCTTTCAGGGTCAGCCCGAAGTCGCGGCACAAGAGCTCCGTGCCGCACTGGCCGAGGGCTTGAGCACGGAGTTCCGCGCACCGGCCTATGCGATCCTCGGGGTCGCGCTCGAGAACGCAGGGAGCCACGCCGAGGCGGCCGACGCCTACCGCGAGGCATCCCGGGCGGCCGTCTACGAGTTCCTCACGGCGCAGTACCTGGTCGACGCGGCGCGCGCGGCGCTCGCCGCAGGCGATTCGGCGGCGGCGCTCGCGGACTACACGACGGTGCTCGAGGACTATGCTGAGTCGCCGAGCGTCATGGAGGCCCAGGTCCGCTCAGGCGAGCTCGCTGCTAGGCGATAGGCGACCGGACGGGCGCGGACGAAGCCCGCATTCGAGTCGCGACCGCACGCGCCAACCATCTCCAACATAGAATCCGTCCGGCAAACCAGGATTCCGTCATTTACATCAATGGCGTATAAGATATGTTATGTTAAGTTACCTACTCGAACTGTGTGGGAAACCTTTATCCGGTCTTCCCCGATTAATCTCTAAGTATCTGTTTGACTGAGGTTTACGGGATTCGCCCGACAACAGCCGACGAATGGCGATATGGGGTCAGATGTTGAGGACCCCACGAAACACCAGTGTTCCCGGGCCCTGAAGCGTGGGCTCTGGCGTATCGATCCCAGCCACCAGGATCTCGGTTCCGCAGGCGGTTCGCATAGCGAGCTCGGAGGCCTCGGGTGCGCCGTGGACCTCGCGCAGGACGGTCGCGATGGCCACGGCCCCCGTGCCACACGCCAGGGTCTCGTCCTCGACGCCGCGCTCGTACGTTCGCATCGCCCAGCGATCGTCGCGCTTGGCCGCGAAGTTCACGTTGGCGCCGGCCTCCCCCATCGCCGGGTGCCGGCGGAGCTCGCGGCCCCGGGAGACCAATGGCACCTCCTCGAGGTCCTCGACGATCACCACGACGTGGGGGACCCCCACCGTCAGAAGATGAATGCCCTGCTCACCCGGCTCGAGGGGTACGTCGACCCGCATAGGGCCCGTGGGGGCCGGCACGACGATCTCGGCAAGTTCGGGGCTGTCCGGGATGCAGCGGGCCTTCACCGGCCCGGCATCGGTCTCCAGAATCATCCCCTCGGGAGAGGCCAGCTCGAGCCAGGCGGAAAGCCGGGCGGCGCACAGCGCCCCGTTTCCGCACATCTCGGCCCGACGGCCGTCCGAATTGAAGAAGTGGAAGCGTACGCGGTTGGGCCCCGATCCGGGCTCGAGGACGACCAGGCCGTCCGCCCCCACGCCGGTGGCACGCGCGCACACCTGCTCGATGCGAGGCGCCGTCCACTCGTCTACGTGATTCGCACGCCCGTCCAGAAACACGAAGTCGTTGCCGGACCCCGACATCTTGTAGAAGACCGTGCCGTTCACCCCGTCAGATCCTCCGGAACAGCCGCTGGAGGCGAAGGCGCCACACGACCCAGATGGCCTCGCGCACGATCCCCCCGGACATCTTGCTGGACCCCACGGTCCGATCGACGAAGACAATGGGGATCTCGACGATTCGGAATCCGCGGCACCAGGCGCGGAAGCTCATCTCGATCTGAAACGCGTAGCCGTTGGACCCCACCGCGTCGAGGTCGATGGCCTCCAGAACACGGCGGTGAAAGCACTTGAAGCCGCCGGTGGCGTCGAAGAGGCGATGCCCCGTCACGATCCGGGCGTAGATGTTGGCGAAATAGCTCAGCAGGAGCCTGGGCATGGGCCAGTTGACGACGGTCACCCGGCCCTCGAGGTACCGCGACCCCAACACCAGGTCGGCATCGCCCGCGGCCTCGAGAAACTGCGGCAGGTGCTTGGGATCGTGCGAGAAGTCGGCGTCCATCTCGAACACCAGCTCGTAGTCGCGCTCCAGCGCCCATCTGAAGCCGTCGCGATACGCGGTCCCCAGCCCCATCTTCCCCGGGCGATGCAGCACGTGCACGCGCGGTTCCTCCGCTGCCATCTCGTCGGCCAACTTCCCCGTTCCGTCCGGGGAGTTGTCGTCGACCACGAGCACGTCGACCCGCGGATCCTTCGACAGCACCTGGGGCACGAGCTGCGGGAGATTATTGGACTCGTTGTACGTGGGGATCACCACGAGCACACGCTCACCCATCGCGCCGCCTCCGCCGCATCACGGGCGGCACGACCATCCCGACGAGCGCCAGCCCGAGCGTCGACAAGCTCAGCAGCTTTCCCGTCTCGTACTCGGCGCTCTCGTACCGCAATACCACCTCGCGGGCGCCCGGCTCCACCGCGACCGTCAGCATCGCTCCGTTCCCCCGCAGCGTCTCCACCGCCACACCGTCCACCTCGGCTTGCCAGTCCTGATAGTAGTTTTCGCTTACCACAAGATAGCCAGCGCTGGGCGCCCCGCCCTCGATCGCCATCCGCATTGCCCCGGGTTCCCACGCGTCGATCCGCACGACGGCGCCGCTCGCGTCCGGAACCGTGTCCGTGACCAGCGGGCGATTGCCCGCCTGTTCGGGGTCCAGAATCACGACCCGATCCCGCGGGAAGCGCGGGTCCAGCACGGCCTGCGCCGCATCGGCGAGTGGCGCCGCGACCGCGCCGGGCACGAACCGCACATAGGGCGCTGGTTCTCGTCGCTCGAACAGGTCGCCGGCGGCGCCGCTGGAGGTCTCTACGCTGCTCAGTGCGCGCCGGTACCCCGGAAGCGAGTCGGGCACGGCCCCGGCGGGGGTCGTGATGTAGTTGATGGCGTAGAGATCGAGCAGGGCCGGATGTCCCTCGTTGCGGAAGCTCAGGTTGATGCCGTCCCGGCCGTGCAGCACGTCGAAGGCGTGCAGCTCGTTGCCGTGATGGCCGAACCACTGCGGAACGCCAGCTGCCATGAGCGAGGCTCCCGGGTACAGTACGTCCCACACCCGAATCGGAGGCGTCTGCGCCTGGAGGTACTCCTTGATCGGGTCCGACCCGTAGACCTCCTCCGGGGCGCGGCTGTAGTTCCAGAACGTCTGGGCGTTCCACCACAGATCCGCGCCGACGACGGCGATGAGGCCGAAGGCGAGGACCGCGGCCGGCACCCGCTCCCGCATCCAGGACCACGCTAGTGCCGCGATCGCCAGGAGACCGACCGCGCTCAACAGCGCGCCGACGCGAATCGCGCCCGCCGCCTGCGAGACGACCGACGTCCGCGCGACGGGCGCGAGCGTTCCCGCCACCGCGCCGATGACACCGGCCAGGGCGAAGAGACCAACGAGGCCCGCCGCGACCCACCACGCCGTGACGTGCCCCTTCCCTTCCCGACGCTGCAGCCGGTCGACGCCGAAGGCCGCGAAGGTCGCCGCCACAAACGACACCACGAAGAGCGCCATGCCGGGTGCCCGGGTCGACTTCACGAACGGCACGACGCTCCACCACAAGCGGTA
>JBDHIW010000015.1:0-33921 GCA_039587215.1 Gemmatimonadota bacterium
AAGGAGGCATCGGCCACCCAGCCCACGACATCACCGGGGTTCTTGGCTACCAGCGTCAGCTCTCCCGAGCGGAGGTCCACGCGGTACACGTCATGGAGGCGCGCGTCGTCCTTGTTCATGCCGATGAGGAGTTCGTGCGGGTGCTCCTTCTCGCGCCCAGCGAGCTGTACCTGAACCTCCGGGAAGGGCGTCAGGTCCCGCTGCGTGTCGGTCTCCAGGTCTACCGCGTAGAGCCGCCAGTTCTCGTCTCCGCCGGCGTCCTGTAGGAACACGAGGTGGCGGTTGTCGTGTGCCCAGAAGTAGACGCGGACGCCCCGTTCGGTGTCGTCGGTCACCGCGCGCGTTTCACCGGACGCCACGTCGGTCACCCAGACGTTCAGCACCCCGTCCCGCGGGGCGATGTAGGCCATCCGTGTCCCGTCGGGGGACAGCTGCGGATCGGTCTTCGTGGGATTCCCGAAGACGAGTTCCCGCGGGATGAGGCGAGGGAAGGTCGGTGACGGATCGGTCATGGGTCCCAGCGGTGAGGGGTGAGGATCAGCGACTCGGTCGGCGCCTCCAAAATACCACGTAGGCGAAGAGATTCGTGACGACGACGATGGTCCCGAGCGCGAGGCGCAGCCCCAGCGACCAGTCCTCTGGGTACAGCGTCGGGATCAGGTAGTGCTCCACGAATCCGCCCGCATACCCCTCCGTCCCCGCGAGCCGTCGGAAGTGGAGCTCGAGCGGCGTCAGGGGACACACCCAGCCTGCGAACTCGATGAGCGCACCCCAGAGGGCGGCCGGTACGTGCGCCCAGGCCACACGACGCCAGCGCCAGGCCACGAATCCCCCCGCGACCACGAAGATGATGAATCCCAGATGGACCACCACCAACGCGTCGGCGATGAGGCGGTACAGCATCGCTCCGACCGCCTACGTCTCGACCCCGCCCGACGGTCGGTTCACGGGCCGCGACGAACGCCGGCTGGGGATCATCGGGTCCGTGACGCATGCCGCAGCGATGGTCCCCGTCGCGTTGGTCGCGGTGCGGAACATGTCGGGGATGCGGTCGACGCCGAGGAGGACTCCCAGGCCCTCGAGCGGGACGCCCACCGCCCCCAGTGCGGGAGCGAGCGAGATCACGCTCGCGGACGGCACGCCAGCGACCGTGATCGAAACCGCCGCCGTCGCGAGAATCGCCACGCCGAGCCCCTGTGCCGGGAGGGGGACGTCGTAGAGCCACGCGAGGAAGATGAGACCGGCGCCCTGGAAGAGGGCGCTCCCGGCGCGCCCGATCGCCGCACCGAGGCCCACGACGAAGCCGGCCGTGTAGCCGCGGATCCGAAGCCGCTCGGTGGCGTCGAGCATGGCGGGAACCGTGGCAGCCTGGCTGGTCGTGGCGAATGCGATGAGCAGCGCGTCCGTGCTGGCAGCGAAGAACTCGCGGACCCCCGCGGCGCTCATGAACTTGATCGCGGGCACGTAGATGAACAGCACGAAGGTCACGAGCCCGAGGATCACCGCGACGACGAACACCGCCAGGCTCTGCAGGACGGCCCATCCCGCCTGAGCCGTGACCGGCGCCGCCAGAGCGAACACGCCGATGGGCGCGGTCCACAGCACCCAGTGGACGAGCTGCACGAAGGCGCGCACCATGGACTCCCCGAGACCGATCAGCCGGTCGCGGTGCTCGGCCTCGAGCGTGCCGGTCGCCGCGGCGACGAAGCAGGTGAAGATGACGAGCGGAAGCAGCGCGCCGTCGGCCGCCGCCGCAAACGGGTTGTCGGGAATGAGTCCGATGAAGAAGTCCACCGGGTTGGGCAGCGCGGCCGCCGGCGTCGTCACGCCGGCCGCGATGGCGCGCGCGGCCTCCTCGTTTGTGAAGGGCAGGAGGAGGCGCATCGCGATCATGCCGATGACGATGCTCACGAACGTGGTTACGGCAAAGAACGTGAGCGTGAGGCCGCCGAGGCGGCCCAGCTGCTTCAGGTTTCGCATGCCCGCGACACCCACGAACAGCGTCGAGGCCACCAACGGGATCACGACCATCTTCAAGAGGTTCATGAAGGCCGTGCCGAGCGGAGCCACGCCCACGGCGATCTGGTGGAGCACGTCCGATTCCGTCGCGGCCGCGAGAAGCCCGAACGCGAGCCCGGCCACGAGGCCCAGAGCGATGGCGACGTGAATCTTCATTGGCTAAGTTCTGCGATCGCAGGAAGCTGGCTACGAGACTGGAGGCCGCGGTGGCACATGCGCAATCGATGACTCCCCGGTGGGCGTTGGTCCTGGGCGCGTCGAGCGGATTCGGTGAGGCGTGCGTCCGTGCCCTCGCGCAGGCGGGGTACGACATAGCCGGCGTGCACCTCGACCGCAAGGCGGGCCTCCAGCACGTGGCCGAGATCAAGTCGGGAGTGGAGGCGGACGGCCGACGTGCGCTGTTCTTCAATGTGAACGCGGCCGACGAGCGAAAGCGCGAGGAAGTGCTCGACGCGCTGGAGGGTGAAGTGCAGGAGCACGGGGGCACCGTTGCAGTCCTCATGCACTCGCTCGCGTTCGGTACCCTCAAGCCCTATGTCGGCGGCGACCCGCTCACGCAGTCCAACATCGAGATGACGCTCGACGTCATGGCCCACTCGTTGGTCTACTGGGCGCAGGGCCTCGTGCGGCGCGGGCTGATGGGCGAGGGCGGCCGGATCTTCTCCATGACGTCGTCGGGGTCGACGCGCGTGATCCCGTCCTACGGAGCCGTCTCGGCGGCCAAGTCGGCGCTCGAGTCGCATACGCGGCAGCTGTCGTTGGAGCTGGCCCCCCATCGGATCACCGTGAACGCGCTCCGCGGCGGTGTCACCGACACGCCGGCGGCCCGGAAGATCCCCGGCAGCGAGGATCTGTTCGCGCAGGCGGCACGCCGGAATCCCCATGGCCGTCTCACCACACCGGAGGACATCGCCGGCGCAGTAGTCGCGTTGAGCCAACCCGGTGCGGATTGGATCACTGGGAACGTGATCAATGTCGATGGAGGGGAGGAAGTCTCCGGCTGACGGGGGTCAGCTCGACTGCTGCTGCAGTCGGGTCAGTTCCTCTTCGAGTTCGTTCAGTCGGGTGGAGACGACCTCCTCGGCGGGCTCGTTCGCCGCAACCGGAATACCGCGCCGATCCAGCAGCGTCTCGACCAGCGCATCGGTATACCCGACCACCGCGTTGGCAATTCCACGATCCAGCATCCGGTTGATGCGCAGCACGACCGCCATCGACTGCCGAGGGGGAAGCTCCAACACCGTGTCCGAGAGCAGGTGAATGAGCAGCTCCCGGAGGTACTGGATCTCCTCGATGACCTCGCCAGCCGCCAGGCCGCGTACCGCCGCGGTGCGGCCGTACTCCTCGCAGGCCGTGAACCACAACGCGGTCGCCTGCTTGCGCAGGGGGCCCGCCAGCTCGATGAGGATGTCGATGAGGATGGCGAACTGGCGCTCGACGGTAATGGCCATGAGCCCCGGAGGCTCGTCGAGACGGCTTCCGACCCAGGCGACCCACTGCTGAAGTAGGCGCGCGCGGTCGCTTTGGATGGCGCGGCGCACCACGAGCAGAGTCGGATGTGATGGGCGCGCTGTGAGTCCCACCGTATGTCCGTTCCGGAAGGGAGAACTAGGGCCGATTAATGTACGGGGTGGTCCAATCGGGGTCAAAGCAATTATGGCGACGGTCGTGACGAGAACATTCGAGGTCGAAGGGGTCGACGGCGGTCCACTGCGGGGGGATGTCCGGACGGCCGGAGACGGAACCGACCGCCCGGCGGTGGTGATCTGCCACGGATTCAAGGGTTTCAAAGATTGGGGGTTCTTTCCGCGGATTGCCGATCGCCTGGCGCACGCCGGTATGACCAGCGTGAGCTTCAACTTCTCCGGATCAGGCGTGGGGCCGGAAGGCGACCGGTTCAGCGAGCCCGAGCGGTTTCGCCGCGCCACCGTGTCGGGCGACCTGACGGATCTCGGGACCGTCTGGGATCGCCTGTTGGACGGATCCCTGGCGGACGGGCTGGGCGCTCCGACGGCGGCGGGCGTCCTTGGACACAGCCGCGGTGGCGGCACGGCGATCCTGTTCGCCGCGGACCGGGAAGACTGCGGGGCGCTGGTGACGTGGAACGCCATTTCCACGGTGGACCGGTGGGACGCGGCGACGATTGCGGGATGGCGGGAAGACGGCTCGCTTCCGATCGTGAATGGTCGAACCGGGGAGGTTCTGCCGCTCGGGACCGATTACCTGGACGACGTGGACCGCTATGGCGCGGGGCGTCTCGCCATCGCGCAGGCAGCGGCCCGCGTCCGCGCGCCGTGGCTCATTCTGCACGGTGCCAGCGACGAGACAGTTTCAGCAGCCGAGGGAGCTCTGTTGGCCGAGCACGCCGGTCCCGACGCTACACACGTGGTCGTGCCGGCGGGTACGCATACGTTTGGGGCGCAGCACCCTTGGGCGGGGTCGACGCCGGAGCTGGATCGGGTGTTCGAGGAATCGGTCGCGTGGTTGGTAGGGGCCCTGCTGTGACCCAAAAAAACGGCGGGCGGCCGAAGCCGCCCGCCTGACTCTTACAGCCCCGCCGCGTAGAGCTCGTCTACAGCGAGCTTCACACGGTCGGGCACGATGGCCATCGGCAGCCTCCGCCGTCGCAGCACGACGCTGGCGACCGCGAGAGTCGCGATGGCGAGCAATCCGACACCAAAGCCTCTGATACGCGCCTCCTCGCCTAGGTTGACCGTGAACCCCACTGCAACAACCCCACCGCACGCAACGAATATAAGAAGTCGCGCAATGGTCTCTGGTGCGCGACTGATCCTCGTACACCGACCCCGCAGCGGGGTTCGGTGCGACGTCCGCGGCGCATGACGGGCTCCGCCCTCGCGAGGCTGCGCGCCCGTCTGGCTCGCGCACCGGAGCGCTCCGATCCCACGGGCAGGATCGAGGCCGCCGTGGCGCTCGTGCTGGCGCGTCGTGATGACGCGCCGGTCGAGATGCTCTTCATCGAGCGCGCCTCGCACCCGAGCGACCCGTGGTCGGGGCACATGGCGCTTCCCGGCGGACGACGTGACGATGCCGATGCCGATCTCATGGCGACGGCGATGAGGGAGACGCTCGAGGAAACCGGCATCCGACTGGCGCCCGAGCAGTTGCTCGGCGAGTTGGACGATCTGGCACCGCAGATCCCGTTGCTCACGCCGGTGCTCGTGCGTCCTTTCGTCTTTCTGCTGGATGGGCGCCCGGAGGTCGTGCCGAGTCACGAGGTGTCCAGTCACCTCTGGTTTCCGCTCGAGGATCTTCCCGGCGCGCACGAGGAAGCCGTCGTGGAGGTGGCAGACCGTGAACGACGGGTACCGGCCTACGTCCTGGGCGACAAGGTCGTCTGGGGAATCACCTACCGCATCATCTCGTCGGGCCTGGAGGCGGACTGGAATTAGCCTCGTCTTGACAAAAGTTTAGACGCATATAATTTCCCGAAAGCCAAGGATAATCTCGGGAAATGAGCATGCATCGATCTCCCTCGACAGGATTCAGTCGGTCGACTGAGGACTACCTCAAGGCCATTTACGAGCTCGAAACCCCGGAAGCGCCGGTGCAGACGTCGGCCATCGCCGGAGTGCTCGAGGTGGCCCCGCCGTCGGTCACGAGCATGGTCAAGAAGCTGTCGGAGTCGGGGCTCCTCCAGCACCTGCCGTACCGGGGCGTGCAGCTCACCCCGGCGGGGCGGCTGGCGGCGCTCCGAATGGTCCGTCGCCACCGCATCCTGGAGACGTACCTCACGTCCAAGCTCGGGTACGACTGGGATTCGGTGCACGAGGAGGCGGAACGGCTCGAGCACGCCGTTTCCGACGAGTTGATCGAGCGGATGGCGGTCGCGCTCGGGTATCCCGAGTTCGATCCGCACGGCGCGCCCATCCCGACACGCGAGGGGATGATCGAGGAGCTGGACCTTCTGCCGCTGTCGGACATGACGGTGGGCAGCTGTGGCGAGTTCCGGATGGTCAGCGACCGCGATCCGGCCCAGCTCAGGTTTCTCGCGACCCTCGGACTCCGTCCCGGCACCGCCTTCACGGTCGTCGGTCGCCAGCCGTTTCGCGGCCCGGTAACGGTGCGCTTCGGTGGGCCGGGCCGTGAACGAGAACAGATCATCGGTTTCGAATTGGCGTCGGCCCTGAGGTGCGCGGCGCTCGACGAGGAGGTCGGATGAAGACTCCGCGCGGCATGACGCGTCGGGAACTGTTGAAGCGGGGGGCGGTCGGTGCCGCCGGGCTGGCGGTCACGGGCAGCGCCCTGGACGCTGCGGCCCAGACGACACACGAGTCCCACGACCCCATGGTGGCCGGTACGGTAGGTCGCGTGGGCACGGACGACTTCGACCCCGGCGCCTTCCTCGGACACTTCGACTACGGGGAAGTCAGCACACTGCCCAACGGGCAGACACTGCGAGAGTACGAGATCCACGCCATCGATCGCGAGATCGAGATCGCGCCTGGGGTGTTCTATCCGGCGTGGACCTACAACGGGCAGGTCCCGGGGCCGACGATCCGAGCCACGGAGGGCGATCGGATTCGGGTGCACTTCCGCAACCTCGGGACGCACCCGCACACGATTCACTTCCACGGCTTTCACGCGGCGACGATGGACGGTGTGTTCGAGCCGGTGCTGCCGGGCGGCGAATTCGTCTACGAGTTCGACGCCGATCCCGTCGGACTCCACCTCTACCACTGCCATGCGGTCCCCCTCAAGAAGCACATCGCGAAAGGACTCTACGGGACCTACATCGTCGACCCGAAGACCCCTCGTCCGCCGGCGCGCGAGATGGTGATGGTGCTCAACGGGTTCGACACCAACTTCGACGGCGGCAACGAGGTCTACGCGGCGAACACGGTGGCGTTCGCGTATCGCGACCGGCCGATCACGA
Organism: Gemmatimonadota bacterium; assembly: GCA_039587215.1. Taxonomy (GTDB): domain Bacteria; phylum Gemmatimonadota; class Gemmatimonadetes; order Gemmatimonadales; family GWC2-71-9; genus CAMYLY01. The sequence goes on from JBDHIW010000015.1 coordinate 6,917, forward strand.
TGCGCCGCGGCGAACTGCAGCGGATCTACATGGTGAACGTGCTCGAGTTCGATCTCATCAACTCGATGCACCTGCATGCCAACTTCTTCCACGTGTATCGCACGGGGACCGCCGGTAGTCCGCACGAGTTCACGGACACCCTGATGATGTGCCAAGGCGAGCGTCACATTCTCGAGTTCACCTACGACGAGCCCGGCCGGTACATGTTCCACGCCCACCAGAGCGAGTTCGCGGAACTCGGGTGGATGGGACACTTCCTGGTGGAGGACCCCTCCGTATGACGAACCGCCGCATGCGCAGGTGGCTGCTGGGGACAGCACCGCTGGCCGTCCTGGCGGTCGTGCTCTTCGGCGTCTCGCAGAGCGGGGTCGTGGACTTCCTGCGGCGCGGGGTCCCGCCGGTCGAAGAGTTGACGGTCGAGCGCGTCGTGCTCCGGCCGGGATCGATCCGCATGGACGTTGTGAACGGTGGACCGGATCCCGTTACGGTGGCGCAGGTGATCGTGGACGAAGCGTTTTGGGAGTTCACGATCGCTCCCGACCCGACGGTGGAGCGGCTGGGACGAGCGACCATCCTCATCCCGTACCCCTGGGTCAAGGACGAGGCGCACCACATTGCGATTCTCTCGTCGACGGGCGTGACGTTCGAACACGAAATCGCCGTGGCCGAAGTGACGCCCGTCCCCGGGCGCACCTACTTCGCCGTGTTCACGCTGATTGGTCTGTACGTGGGGGTGATCCCGGTCGCGATCGGCCTGCTGTGGTATCCGGCGCTGCGCGGCCTCGATCGACGGTGGCTGAACTTCTTCCTCGCGCTCACCGTGGGGTTGCTGGTGTTCCTCGGGCTCGATGCGGTGCACGAGGCGCTCGAGGCCGCGGCCGCACTGGCTGGAGCGTTCCAGGGGACGATGCTTGTCGTCGTGGGTGCGCTGGGCGCACTGGGGGCGCTCCACATGGTCGCCGGGGCCCGAGCGGCGCGCCCGGACGCCGAAGGCCGGGCCGCCGTCGCGTGGCTTATCGCCCTGGGGATCGGCCTCCACAACCTGGGCGAAGGCCTGGCGATCGGTGCGGCCTATGCCCTCGGGGAGGCGGCGCTGGGAGCGTTCCTCATCATCGGCTTCATGCTGCACAACACCACCGAAGGCCTGGGGATCGTGGCCCCGATCGCACAGGACCGTCCGCGGATCGGCCGGCTCGTCGCCCTCGGAGCGCTCGCGGGCGTTCCGACCATTCTGGGCGCATGGATCGGCGGGCTCGCCTACTCGCCGTTCTACGCCACGCTGTTCCTGGCGGTGGGGGCGGGCGCCATTGCGCAGGTCGTGTTCGCGCTGTGGCGGGTGATGGGTGAGGGCCAGGGCCGACTGACGCCCGTCACCGCGGGCGGCGTCGTGGCCGGCCTCCTCATCATGTACTCGACGGGACTCCTCGTCGCAGTGTAGTCCCGCCTAGGTCGCCGAGCCCCGGGATCGCTCCAGCCCGCGCAACATGCCGGCCAGCCGGCGGTCGCGGGCCGGTCGGATCTGCTGGACGCTTTCGTCGTAGGCCTTCTCGATCATGCTGAGCAGCTTCCGAAGCTGCTCGGGCTCCAGCTTCGACCAGGTCGGAAGGTCTTCCCAGATCTCCTGGTGGTTGTGGAGCAGCTGCTGCAGGTGGACGTGCACATCGCGCTCACCGGCCGCCAGGTGGTGCGACAGGTGCGGACCGGCGGCGGCCCAACCGATGGCGGGTCCCACGGAGACGGCGCGGTCCAGGTCGTCGACCCCGATCACGCCCGTCAGTACGAGGTCGATGGCCTCCCGCCAGACGGCGGCGGCGATGCGCGTCGCGACGTTGCCGGGCACTTCCTTGAGAATCTCCACCGGGATCTTCCCGAGCGCGCGAAGCCATCCCTTGAGCAGCTCGACGTACGTGTGGTCCGTTTCCGGTCCCGGCACGATCTCTACGAGGGGCACGAGCTCCGGCGGATGCATCGGGTGAGCGACGATGGCGCGGTGATGCGTCGTGCAGCGTGCCACGATGTCTTTGATGCGAAGACTGCTCGTGGAGCTCGTGATGACCCGGGCGTGCTTCGCCGCTCCCTCGATCGCCTCGAAGATGCGTTGCTTGGTGCGGAGGTCCTCCGGCCCGGCCTCGATGACCCACTCGGCGTCGGCACATGCCTGCAGGATGGAGCGTCCCACCTTGAGCCCCGCGATCCCGTCGTCAACGTGCTCGTCGGTGGCGCGCTCCAACTCGATGAGCTTCTTGGCGCGCGAAACGATGTCGTCCGACGCGGTCTCCATGACCGTCGCGTCGATATCGAAGATCGCCACCTCCCACCCGGCCGCGACACACATCGCCGCCCAGCCTCGACCGATGTCACCGGCCCCAACCACCGCAACGCGAACTTGTCCCTGCGCCATCCCGGCTCCTTGGTTTGTGGGTTGCGCCGCGCTGTCCCGGGCGCCCCTTCCGCTCGTCGAATCGTCGTTCTGCTACTGCGGCGACACCACCCGATCGATGACGCGCCGCATTTCTACCGCGGCGATCCCGGTGGCAACGGTGACGGGATACCCGTCCGCCGCCTCCCTTGTATGCCCGCGCCGCTCACCTTCGTCAAGGTCGATGCGGATTCGGCGCGATGCGTACCGGGCGAGCCGGGGCCCGAGGACGGCCCCGACGACGACGGCGTCGTGCACGGGGCAGGCGCCCGACAGCGCGATCCCGTGGTCCGCGTCGAGGTACCACCGGAGTGCGTCGCCGAGCCATCGTGACAGCGCCGACCTCGCGCTGGAGAGCGCGGCGATCTCCGCCCGCGACACGGTCACACGACGGGTGACATCGAGCCCGATGAGTGTCAGCGGGAGGCCGGCGGCAACGACGGTGGCCAGCGCTTCCGGGTCGCACCAGGCGTTGAAATCCGCCCAGCGTCCGGACACCGCCTGCTCTGCATGCGAACCGCACATCCGCCAGGATGCCGGCGAGCGCCTCCGGCGAGCCGGTTTGGTCGGGTGCCGGCGGGACCCGGGCGTGCCCGACGCCGCACGGGCCGTGCTGTGCCGGAGCGGTCGCCAGCGGTCGTCGGAGGGGGCGGTCGGCGCCGGGGGCCACCGGGACGTCCCCGCGCCCGGCGAGGTCCAGCACGGTCGCGGCGTTCCGTGTGGCGTTCGCGAGCGTCGAGGCCCCGTAGGTCGTGACGACCGCAGCCACGTCGAGCTCCGGGGAGCCCGCCGCCAGCGCCAGCGCGACGACGTCGTCGATCCCGCCGTCCGTGTCGATCACCACCCGCTCCGGGGCGGTCCGCAGGTCTATCCGGCCGTGCATCGCGGAGTAACTTCTGTGTTGGAGGGGCCCGGCGGAAGCGCGGCCCCGCGGGAGCGTGTGCATGAGCGAGTCGGTGACGACACAAGCCGAGCGGTTCGCGGAACTGCTCGATCAGTTCGGGGCAGGCTGGATGGCGGGTGACGCCAAGCGGATGGCTGCCGTGTTCGCGGAGGACGGTCTGTTCGTTCCGGATCCGTTCGGCGGCGAGGTGCGGGGACGCCACGCCGTCGAGGCGTACTGGCGCGACGTCCCCATGAACCAGTCGGAGATCGCTTTTCGCGTGGGCGAGGTGTTCACCGTGGGGCCGTGGTTTGCGGCCGAGTTCCGCTGCACGTTCCGCCGCCGCCGCACCGGCGAGCCGGTCGATCTGCGTGGTGCCCTGTTCTGCGAAACCACAGACGGCGATATCACGGAGATGCGGATGTACCACCACCGTGTCGTGCGGGAGGTGGAGGACTTCGGATGACGAGCATCGCGATCGGCACGCAGGGGTGGAAGGTCGGCTCGTGGGTCGGGCCGTTCTACCCGTACGGAACGCGCAGTCGCGACATGCTCGAGGTCTACGGGCGCGCCTTCCCGACCGTCGAGATCGGGTCCACCGCGCAGGCGATCCCCTCCGAGCATGCGGTGAAGGAGTGGGCGGCTGCCGTCCCGGAGGACTTCCTGTTCTCCCTCAAGTTCCCGCAGCAGGTGACGCACGAGCGGCGTCTGGTCGATACCGAGCTCATCAGTCGTCGCTTCCTCGACCGGGTGTCGCTGCTCGACCGGCACCTCGGACCGATGCTGATCCAGCTGAGCCCGGCGTTCCGGCCCTCCGACGCGAGTTTGGAGCAGCTCGAACGGTTCCTGACGGAACTCCCCCGCGACTTCGGGTGGGCAGTCGAGTTTCGGCATCCGGGATGGCTGGTGCCGTCCACCATGGACGTGCTGCGGCGCTATCGGGTCGCCTGCGCGCTGGTCGACGGACGGTGGACCCCGCGGGAAATGGCGACCGAGTTGGCGCTGGAACCCACGGCGGACTTCGCCTACCTGCGGTGGGAGGGCACGGGCCGGCGCATCACCGACTACTCACGGGTTCAGGTCGATCGCGACCAGGAATTCGACCACTGGGAACGTGTGATCGAGGTCCTGCGCCCGCGGGTGAAGATGATCGTCGGCTACTTCGACGACAGGTTCCAGGGGCACGCGCCCCACAGCGCACGGACGATGCAGGAGCGGCTCCAGCTTCCGGTCGTCGAGCCCAGCGCCCTGCGGGAGCAGGCAGAGCTGTTCTGACGCGGTCCCCGCGGCTCGACTGCCGGGGCGGGAGCCGACCTCCTAACTTGTGACCGTGTCGGATATCAACCTCGCCATCGCCCAGATCCGTCCGCGCAAGCGGGACTACACCGAGAACGTCCGGCGGATCGGCCGGGTGTTCGGCGATCTGGCGGCCGCGGGCGAGACGACGGACCTCGTCGTGTTTCCGGAGACGGTCCTCTCGGGCTACTTCGTGGAGGGCGGTGTCGCCGAAGTCGCGCGCCGGGCGTCCGTCGTGTTCGACGATCTCGTCGAGCAGCACCGCCAAGCCGGCGCGCCCCCGATCGACGTGGTCGTGGGGTTCTACGAGGAGTATCGCAACCGCTATTACAACTCGGCCCTCTACGCCACGCTGGGCAGCTCCGACGCCGGGATCGTGCACGTGCATCGGAAGATCTTCCTGCCCACCTACGGACTCTTCGACGAGCAGCGGTTCGTGCAGCGCGGACACACGATCCAGGCCTTCCCGACGCGCTTCGGTCGGGCGGCGATCACGGTGTGCGAGGATGCCTGGCACTCGATCGTCCCGACCATCGCGGCACTGCAGGGCGCCCAGGTGATCATCGTCCCGAGCGCGTCGCCCGCCCGCGGGCCCGCTCCGGACGCCGAGCGACCCGACGGCGATCGCGCCCGCCCGTCCAGCGTGCGGACGTGGGAGCGGCTCGTGCGCCGGGTCGCGGAGGAGCACGGCGTGTTCGTGGTGCTCGCCCAACTGGTGGGTTTCGAGGGCGGCAAGGGCTTTCCGGGCAGTTCGACGGTCGTGGATCCGCGCGGGGAGATCCTCGATCGGGGCCCGCTCTTCGCTGAGGGCGTCGTCCGATCGACGCTCGTCCTCAACGAGATCACCCGTGCACGGGCCGATCAGCCGCTCCTGGCGGATCTCGAGGTGCAGCTGCCCGGCCTCCTGGAGTCGGCGGAGTACGACGGCCCGCCCGAGGTCGAGGCGTCGCCGCGCCTCCCTGCGCGTACCGACCTGCCGGCGCGCGAGACCTCTCTCGCCATCGACGCCTCCCTGCTCACCGAGTGGCTCGTGGCGTTTCTGCGGGAAGAGGTCGAGGCGCGGAGGGGGTTCACCAAGGTTGTGGTGGGACTCTCGGGCGGCGTGGACAGTGCCGTGACCGCCGCGCTCGCGGTGCGCGCCTTCGGGCCGGAATCCGTGGTCGGGGTCTGGATGCCGTATCGGACATCGAGCGACGAGAGCCGGCGGCACGCGGCGCTCGTGGCCGACACGCTGGGTGTCGAGCTTCGCACGGTCGACATCACCGCGGCCGTGGACGGATACGTGTCGGCACTGGATGCGGAGATCAGTGCGGTCCGCCGAGGCAACGTGATGGCGCGCACCCGGATGATCACGCTCTTCGACCTCTCGGCGGAGTGCGACGCCCTGCCGCTCGGCACCGGGAACAAGACCGAGCGCCTCCTCGGCTACTTCACGTGGCACGCCGACGACTCGCCGCCGGTCAATCCGCTGGGCGACCTGTTCAAGACGCAGGTCCGAGCGCTTGCGGCGCAGCTCGGAGTTCCGGAGGAGGTCGTGGGCAAGCCCGCCACGGCCGATCTGGAGCCCGACCAGACGGACGAGCGTGATCTGGGCATCAGCTACGACCGAGCCGATCGCATCCTGCAGGCCCTGGTCGAAGACCGAGGTCCTGACGACGTGGAAGCGCTGGGCTTCACGTCCGAGGAAGTGGCGTTGGTGCGTCGCCGCCTGGAGGGAACGCACTGGAAGCGTCATCTCCCGACGACGGCCGTGGTTTCCGGATCGGCGATTCGGGAGACCTATCTCCGGCCCGTGGACTACTGAGGCACCGATGAACGACACCGATCTGACACCCCGCCCGGTCAGCGAATCCCAGGCGACGATGACCGAACTCATGATGCCGAACATGGCGAACAACCTCGGCAACGTGTTCGGCGGCGTGATTCTCTCGCTGATCGACCGGGTCGGCGCGGTCTCGGCGATCCGGCACGCCCGCGGCCCCGTCGTCACGGTCTCCATGGACAGGGTCGAATTCCGCGAACCGATCCACCTCGGGGAGCTCGTCGTGGCGAAGGCGTCGGTGAACTACGTCGGGCGCACGTCGCTCGAGGTCGGGGTTCGGGTCGAGGCGGAGAACATCGTGGAGGGCACCCGCCGGCACACCAACAGCTGCCACCTCACCTTCGTGGCAATCGACACGAAGGGGACCCCGCGGGCGATCCCGCCGGTGACGCCGGAAACCGACGAGGAGCGCCGCCGGCACGAGTCGGCCAAGCGCCGGAGGGCGCGTCGGGCGAGCGAGGGCGACGACGCACGATGACCTTCGAACGGATCGCCTGCGTGATGAGTGGGGGAGGTGCGAAGGCCGCCGCCCACGTCGGCGCGTACCGGGCCCTACGCGATGCCGGCCTCACGCCCCACCGGCTCGTCGGGACGTCGATGGGCGCCGTGGTGGCCGCGTGCTTCGCGGCCGGGCAGAGCTACGAGCAGGTCCTGAGTCGCATGGTTCGGCTCGTCCGTCGCGACGTGGCCCGCCCGTCGCCCGCGCTGGTGCGCGGTCCCTGGGCGGGGAGTCTCTTGAGCGGCCGCGTGCTGCACGAGACGATCGCAGAGCTCGTCGGCGTCGAGCAGTTCGACGAGCTCGACATCCCGCTCACGGTGACGGCTACGGACGCGAACACGGGAGAACTGGCGCTGTTCGGCGATGGCGGGTGGGACCGCGCGCCGCTCGTGGACGCGCTCTATGCCTCGTGTGCGCTCCCGGTCTACTACCCGCCGGGGTTCGTCAACGGCCGGGAGTACATCGATGGCGGGATCCGTTCGGTGTTGCCGCTCGATATCGCGTTCGGCTTCGACCCCGATCTGGTGGTCGCGGTGAGCATCGGCCCCACGCGCTTGGGAGAGACCGGAAGCCGCGACGCGAAGTCTCTGCTTCATGCTCACAACCGTTCAGTACGACTGCAGATGGCCGTGCAGACGGAGCGTGAGATCCAGCGCTGGAGCGACGCGGAGACGCCCTTCGTACTGGTCCGCCCCCGCCGGAATGCGCACGCGACCTTCGCGCTCGCCGATGTCGTCTCTTACGTGGAGGAGGGATATCGGGCAACGACGCAGGAGCTCGAGGGAATCTCCGCCGCGTGATCCGCGACCCGGCGGCGGTCGTGCTCGTACTGACCGCCGTAGTACTCGGCTCCATCTTGCTCGAAGAGCGCGCGCGGGCCGCGCGGGCCTTCGGTTCCGCGTTGCTCGCGATCCTGCTCGCGGCCGTCCTCACGAACGCGGGCGTGCTCCCCACAACATCCCCGGTCTACGACGGGATCGGAGGGGTGGCGGTCAACATCGCGATCATCCTGATTCTCCTCGGCGTGGACATGCACTCGCTCCGCCGAGCGGGTCCCAAGATGTTCGGGGCGTTCGTGCTGGGCACGATCGGGACTGCGGCGGGCGCGACGGTCGGTGCCCTGCTGTTGGCCGAACTGATCGGTCCCGAGACGTGGAAACTGGCGGGGCAGTTCACCGGCACCTACACGGGTGGCGGCGTCAACATGGTGGCGGTGGGCCGCGCGCTCGAGACCAGCACCGAGCTGTTCACCGCCGCGGTCGCCGCTGACAACGTCACGACGACCGTCTGGATGATGGCGACGCTGGCCGCACCCGGGCTGTTGCGTCGATGGTGGCCGGCGGGCGCGTCCGACGCCAACGCCACGGCGCGGCCCGTGGAGCCGGGCCACGAATTCAACGACTCGGGACGGGCGGTGACCCTGACGGATCTCGCCGCGCTCGCGACGCTCGTCGCCGGGGTGCTCTGGGTCTCGAGCCTGCTCGCGGCGGCCGTGCCGGCGATCCCGCGGGTCCTCTGGCTCACCTCCGTCGCTCTCCTCGCCGCGCAAACGGGGCCGGTCAAGCGACTGGCCGGCGGGCCGGTCCTGGGGAATCTCGTCCTCCACCTCTTCCTGGCCACGCTCGGCGCGCAGTCCGTGATTGGAGAAATCCTGCGGGTTGGCCCCGCGGTCTTCTACTTCACCGTGATCGTCGTGGGCGCGCACGCCCTGTTAGTTTTCGGCGGCGGTCGGATGCTGCGCATCGACCTACCCACGCTGGCGGTCGCGTCACAGGCGAACGTCGGTGGGCCGGCGTCGGCGATGGCTCTCGCGAGCGCCAAGGGCTACTACGACCGCCTCGTGCCCGGTGTGGCGGTGGGCTTGTTGGGTTACGCCGTCGGCAACTATCTCGGTTTCGCCGTTGCGGCCCTTCTCGGGCCCTAGCGGCGCACCACCGATGGAGTCGCGGGATGTCGCAAGAAGCGCCGATCAAGTACTTCACGCTCGAGGAAGCCAATAGCGCTCTGCCGTACGTGCGGCGGGTCGTCGAGGACATTGTGGCGGAGTACGAGCAGTGGCGTGACCGCATCTCGCAGTACGAGATGCTCGCGGCCAGCGCGACGGTCCAGGATGGCGAAGTGCCCGAGCAAGTTGCCCTGCGCGAAGAGGTCGACGTCATCGCCAAGCGCATCAACGCCCTCATGGAGGAACTCGCGAGCGTCGGCTGCGTGTTCAAGGGGTTCGAAGGCGGTCTCGTGGATTTCTACACCAAGTTCCCCGATCGCGACGCGCTGCTGTGCTGGAAGCTCGGCGAGAGCGAGGTCGCGTTCTGGCACGAGGTCGACGAAGGCTTTGCCGGGCGGAAAGCGCTGACCCCAGAACTCGTCGAAGGAGTACACGACTGATGTCCCTAATGCTCTTTGGTCACCTCTTGGGCTCCGCCATGTGGATCGGCGGGGCGCTGGCCGGCATGTTGATCGCATTCGCGGCGCGGGAGGAATCCGTGATCGTGCGCGCCGGGCTGTTTCGCACCCTGGCGAAGCTGCATACGATGGTGATCGGAATCGGCGCGATGCTGGCGGTGACCACCGGCATCGTGCTCACGATGTGGCTCACGGCGAACGGCGGCGGCGACATCATGCGCGAGCCCCGGCTTTGGGTCATGCAGGGGGCCGGGCTCCTCGGCGGGATCCTCGTGATGTTCATGGGCTTGCCCACCGCCGTGAAGATGGGGGGGCTCGCCGTCGTGTCTCCGGAGGGAGAGATGCCGGCGGTCTTCGAGCGGTACCGCAAGCGACAGGCTGTGATCTCGTCCGTCGCCGGGGTGCTCGCCATCGTCGCGCTGCTCGCGTGGAAGGTGCTGTGAGCGCACGCACCGGCCGATCCCGCGGGGTTCGGGGGTGACGTCTTCCGGTTGGCGCCTCTCGCAGTCGTACGAGGCGATCACACCGCATCGGGCCGCGCCGGTTGCGCTCGTCGGTCGGTGGGTGCTGCGCGCGGCCAGCCATCTGGGCCGGATCGCGAACCTCGTCTTCGAGATCATCCGCGGGCTCGCGGAGTGGCGCATCTGGGTCCCCAGAGCCGTCGAGCAGGGTATCCACGTCGGGTACGGCTCGCTGTTCATCGTACTGCTCACGGCGTCGTTCGCGGGTGGCGTGGTCTCCCTTCAGACGGGGTACCAGTTCACGGGAAGCATTCCCGTGTATTTCGCGGCGGGGATCATCGTGAAGTCGATCATTCTCGAGATGGGCCCGGTGCTCACCGCGCTCGTGCTGGCCGGTCGCATCGGCGCGCGCTACGCCGCCGAGCTCGGCACGATGCGGGTCACCGAACAGATCGACGCGTTGGAGAGCCTCGGCCGCTCGCCCGTGTCGCACCTCGTCATTCCCCGCGTGGTGGCCGGCACGCTCCTCATGCCGGTGCTCGTCATCTTCGCCGACACAATGGGCATCGCGGCCGGGTGGTTCGCGTCGAAGAGCGCGCTGCAAATCAGCAATGCGGACTTCGCGTTCGGTACGCGGTTCTGGGTGGAGCCGTGGGACGTGTGGTACTCGATGGTCAAGTCGTTCTTCTTCGGCCTGGCGGTGACGCTCGTTCCCTGCTACGTCGGGTTCAACACACAGCAGGGAGCCGAGGGCGTCGGCCGGTCCACGACGGGCGCCGTGGTGAGCAGTTCCGTCCTCATTCTCTTCCTGGACGCGCTCATTGCAAAAGTTCTGCTGCAGTAGCGCGCCGCGCGCCAGTTCGGCAGCTCGGGCGGACCGGGCACGCGCCGCACTTGGGGCGGCGCGCCGTGCAGATCTGTGCGCCCAGGTCCATGAGGGCTTGATTGAACTCCCACGTCGTGTCGCCGCGGCGGGGGAGCAGGCGCTCGGCCAGCGACCACATCGTCCGGTCCCACGACGCGGTCCCCCGACGGCGGGGGCGAAACACGCGCTTGAGAACGCGCGCCACGTTGGTGTCGACCGCGGCGGCGCGACGTTCGTAGGCGAAGCTCGCGACGGCGCCTGCGGTGTAGCGTCCCACCCCCGGCAGGGCCTCGAGCGACGCGGTGTCGGACGGGATGGTGCCGCGGTGGTCCCGCGCGACGGTGCGCGCCAGCCGATGCAGGTTGGCCGCCCGCCGGTAGTAGCCCAGTCCCTCCCACGCTTCACGAACCTGGCGTGGCGGGGCCTTCGCGAGCGCTTCGACCGACGGGAATCGCCGGAGAAAGCGGTCGTAGAAGTCGAGAACACGGTTCACCTGCGTCTGCTGCAGCATGAACTCCGACACGACGATCCGGTACGGATCGCGCGTGCGACGCCACGGCAGGGAGCGTCCGGATTCGCGAAACCAGCGGAGGAGGCGGCGCTTGAAGCCGAGCGCGTTGGAGGGGAGTCGTGGCACGGGCAGGAATGTCGGCGGTTGCGGGGGCAAAGTCCATCGCCCGTCGCGCGCGCGGTCCCGGCATGATCGAGCTGCGCAGCGTCTCCAAGCGCTTCGGACAGAACATCGTTCTGGACGGCGTGGACCTCATGGTTCAGCAAGGCGAAACCGTGGCGCTGCTCGGACCGTCGGGTGTCGGCAAGAGCGTACTGCTCAAGCACATCAACGGACTGCTGAACCCGGACGCCGGTGAGGTTTGGGTGGACGGCATGTGCGTTCCGGCTCTCTCCCGGGTGGAACTCGCGCGCCTGCGGTCTCGGATCGGCTACGTGTTCCAGTTTGGCGCATTGTTCGATTCACTGAGCGTCTACGAGAACATCCGCCTCGGGATTACGGACCAGGCGCGCTACAACGACCGAGCTTACTGCGCCGCGCGCGTGCGCGAGTGCCTCGACCTGGTGAATCTGGCGCCGCAAACGGCGGACAAGTTTCCGGCGGATCTGTCGGGGGGCATGAGGAAGCGCGTCGGCATCGCCCGCGCGATCGCGGGGCAGCCGCGGTATCTGTTGTATGACGAACCCACGTCGGGCCTGGATCCGGTCAATGCCGACATCATCGACGACCTCGTCGAGAAGCTGCAGGAAGAACTGGGTGTCACGAGCATCGTGGTGTCGCACGATGTTCGGGGGTCCTTCCGCGTGGGGGACCGGATCGCGCTGCTCAAAGGCGGGAAGATCGTGGCGTCGGGTCCGCCCGACGAGCTGCGCAACAGCCAGGACAGCAACGTCCGGGAGTTCCTGGAGCGTGATTTTGGCGCCCCGACCTTAGATTGAGGACATCATGGATCTCCATTATCGCCAAGAACTCCAGGTCGGCTTTCTCGTGCTCGCGGCACTCGCCGTCGTCATCGGGGGCCTCCTCTGGCTCAGCGGGCGGAGCCTTGCCGGCTCCGAGTTCGACGTGCGCTTCTCGAGCATCCAGGGCGTCACCGTCGGCGATCCGGTCCAGATCTCGGGTGTGCGCGTTGGGCGCGTGTCCGACCTGCAGTTGCGGGGAGTCGGTGAGGTGATCCTCACCCTGGAGGTGCATCCGAGCGTCGAGCCCCGGGCCGACGCGAGCGCCGGGGTGCGGTCGCTCGACTTCCTGGGGGCCAAGTACATCGAGTACGACCCGGGTACCGTCGACGACCCCCTCCCGTCCGGCACGATGGTCACGGGTCGCGGGGAGAGCGACATTGCCGCGACGGCCGTGGACCTCGCGGACGACGCGTCGGCACTACTGAAGGCCAGTCGGGGGTTCTTCTCGGAGGACATGGCGGACCAGCTGCGCCGAACGATGGTCGCTGCCGAGCGCGGACTGGACGTCATGGGCCAGCTGGGCGAGGGGCCGATGATTTCGGACGCCACCACCGCGATCACGACGCTACAGAGCGCGGTGTCGCGTCTCGATTCTCTTCTGGCCAACCCGGCCATCGGCGAATCGGTGTCGCAGCTGGACGAGATCACCGAGGGTATGCGGGAGATGACCCAGGGACTCGGCCTCGTGGCGACGTCGCTGGCGTCGATGCTCGACAAGATCGACACGTCCGAGGGAACGGTCGGTCTCCTGCTCAACGATCGTACGCTGCACGATGACCTCAGCGACGTACTACAGTCGATGCGAGCGCTCATGGACGACATTCGCGAGAATCCGGGCCGCTATGGCCCGCGGAGCATCAAGCTGTTTTAGGCGGCGGCGGCTCGGGCTCGACCCGCCGCGCTTCGCAACCGGACGATCACGTCTCATGCTCTCGGTCACGTTCCTCGGTACCTCGGCAGCCCGCCCCACGGTCGAACGGGGTGTGTCGTCACTCGCGGTCATGCGCGAAGGCGAGACGCTGCTCTTCGAGTGCGGCGAAGGAACGCAGCGTCAGATGATGCGGTTCGGGGTCGGGTTTTCGCTGTCCGAGATCTTCATCAGCCACTACCACGCGGACCACTTCCTGGGTCTCATCGGCCTGGCCCGGACGCTCGGCTTGCAGGGCCGTACGGAGCCGCTGCACGTATATGGACCGAAGGGGGCGAAGCGCGTGCTGGGCGGTGCCCTGTCGGTCGGGGTGGAGCGTGCGCCATTCCCGGTCGAGATCCACGAGATCGCGGCGGGCGACGTGCTGCAGCGGAGCGATTACGACCTCGAGATCTTTGCGGTGGAACACGGGCGGCACGCCGTCGGGTTCGCGTTGCGCGAGCACGAACGACTCGGCCGGTTCGACCCCGAAAAGGCGCGGGAACTCGGTATTCCCGAGGGGCCGCTCTGGGGGCGCATCCACCGAGGCGAGACCGTAGAGTTCGACGCGACGGCTCCCGACGGGTCGACGGAGCGACGGCGTGTCGCCGCCGCCGACCTCGTGGGACCCGCTCGGCCGGGGAGAGCCCTGGTGTACACGGGTGACACGCGGCCGTGCGAGTCGGTGGTCGACGCGTCGACCGGCGCCGATCTCCTGATTCACGAAGCAACATTCGGGCAGGAGGAACGTGACCGTGCGAAGGATACGGACCACTCGACCGCCGTCGAGGCGGCGCAGGTCGCCTTGGCCAGCGGTGCCAAACGGCTCGTCCTGACGCACCTGTCGGCCAGGTACTCCGCGATGCCCGAGGCGCTGCGAGAGGAGGCTGCCGCGGTCTTTCCGGCCACGATCGTGGCGAAGGACGGCATGACCGTGGAGGTCGGATTTTCGGAGGACGGGGCCGACGCGGCACCTGAGGCCTGACGGAGTGGTGTCCGACTCAGGGTTGACGGCGCCGCCTGAGGATTCTAGACTGCCAACCCCGCCGGGGAAGGGTCCGGCTGCGGGGCTGTAGCTCAGCTGGGAGAGCGCCTGGATCGCACCCAGGAGGTCAGGGGTTCGAGCCCCCTCAGCTCCATCACAGTGCCCCTTGGTGTAACTGGCAACACGTCTGACTCTGGATCAGAAGAGTCCTGGTTCGAGCCCAGGAGGGGCAATCACGAACGGCGCGTCACATCGTGTGGCGCGCCGTTCGTTTTATGGGGCAGCGAGCGTCGCTACGGGTGTTTGATGAAGGTCCCGGCCTGCAGCTCGCCGTAGGCTTGGCGGAGCTCCTCCCGGGTGTTCATGACGATCGGGCCGTACCACGCGACAGGCTCCTTCAGCGGCCGGCCGGAGACGAGGAGAAAGCGAAGGCCCTCCTCGCCCGCCTGTACCGTGACCTCGTCGCCGCGGTCGAACAGCACGAGCGAGCGGTTGCCCGTCGTGTCCAGCACCGGATCGGCCGCACTCCCGGCGTCGTCCACCCGCTCGGTCGGCACGCCGCGGGGAGATGACGCGTCACGGAACGACCCCGACCCCTGGAAGATGTACGCAAACGCGTGGCGGCCCAGCTCGACCGGAAGCGTCTTCCGCTTCCCGGGCGGTACCCACACGTCGAGGTACCGAGGGTCGGCCGCGATACCGTCCACAGGACCCCGCTTGCCCCAGAAGTCGCCGCACACCACTCGCACAGACGTGCCGTCGTCGTCGGTGATTTCCGGGATGTCCTTCGATTCGACGTCCTGATAGCGCGGCGCCGTCATCTTCAGCGACGATGGGAGGTTGGCCCACAGCTGGAATCCGTGCATCCGCCCCTGCGCGTCGCCCTGCGGCATCTCCTGATGGAGGATGCCGCTCCCGGCGGTCATCCACTGCACGTCCCCCGCGCCCAGCGATCCCGTGTTGCCGAGACTGTCTCCGTGATCGACGGTGCCGGCGAGCACGTACGTGATGGTCTCGATGCCCCGGTGCGGATGCCACGGAAACCCCGCGAGGTAGTCCTCCGGGTTCTCGTTTCGGAAGTCGTCGAACAGCAGGAACGGGTCGAACGCGCTGGTATCGCCGAACCCAAAGGCACGCTGAAGCTTCACGCCGGCCCCTTCGAGGGTCGGCGTCGCCTCGATGATCTGTTTGACTGGTCGGATGGACACGCGTTGCTCCCCGTGGAGGCCGAAAATCACGACGCATCAAGTATACGCGTTGCGCCGGGGTACGGTTCCCGTGACCGCAGTCGTGACGCCTGCCGTCGGTACCCCGTGGCGGTCCACGCCGGAAGTGTCGTGAGCCGTGGAGCTCCGAACCGACTAGTTTTCGGGTGTCTCCGAGTACGGCAGCCGTATGGGCTTCTACCCCCAACCCAACCCCTGGATCTGCGGCCCGTTCGCGCTGAAACACGCGCTGGCGGTCTGGGGACGCTTCGTGCCGGAGTGGGACCTCGCTCGCGTAGCGGGATCCGACGCGTCCGGCACGGATGAGCAGGAGCTCGGGCGCGCGGCCGCGTCGGTCGGCTTCGATCTCGGGATGGAACGCATCCACGACGTGGCCAACGCGCACGCGCTCCTGGTCGAGCATCTCTCTCTCAACATCCCAACGCTCCTCTGCATCGAGCAGTGGGACCATTGGGTCACGGTCGTGGCGGAAGAGGACGGGAACTTCGTGCTCTTCGATAGCCGGTTTCCGTCCGTCGTGCGCGTCCTGAGCCGCGAAGTGCTGCTCGCCAAGTGGCGCTACCACGACCCGGATGAAGCCGAGACCGACCTGTACGACCTCCACCCACTCACGCCGCGGCTCCCGACGCGCGTAGCCGCGCACTTTTCTCTGTCGCGCGCGCGCGAGTTGATGCGGTTCGAGAACCTGGAGCTCACGCGTCGCTGGGCGGAGCTCGCGTCGTACTTGGTGGATCTCGGAGCGACTTCGGGTGCGGGCGATCCCGACCTCTTCACCGCCAGGGTCGCCGACGGGTTGCGGTCGTGGCACGAGCGACGGTCGTCGGAGCTGCAGCTCCCGGCCAACGGGGTCACCAAGGCGGTGGACTATCTCACGTTCGTTGCCGAGACCTACGACTTCGTTTTTCGGGTCGAAGACGCTGCCCGCATCGAAACCCAGCTGAGCGATGCGGTGCGGCGCACCATGCGGGTGCGGGATATCGCTGCGCTGGACCCGGCGCTCTCCGCGGAACCGTGAAGACGACGCTCGCGTTTCACGGCGCGGCCGGGACGGTGACGGGCTCCCGTCACCTGGTGCAGGCGGGATCGCGAGCGATGCTCCTCGATTGCGGGATGTTTCAGGGGATGAAGGCCCTGCGGCAGCGAAACTGGGCGGCGCCGGCATTCGACCCCGCCGCCGTCGACGCGGTCGTCCTGAGTCACGCACATATCGATCACAGCGGCTACCTCCCGGTGCTGCTGCGCCGGGGCTTCGAGGGGCGGATCTACTGCACGGCCGCGACGGCGGCGCTGCTGGGCCTGCTCCTCCCGGACGCGGCCTATCTCCAGGAGGAAGAGGCGGCGCGGGCCAACCGTCACGGCTACGCCAAACACAAACCGGCGCTTCCGCTCTACACGGTTGCCGATGCCAACCGGGTGCTCGAGCGGCTGGCACCCAGGCCCTATCACGACCCGTTCGAGCCGATCGACGGGGTCACCGCATCGTTCGGCACCGCCGGTCACATTCTCGGATCGGCTACCGTCGCGCTGTCGATCGATGGTGCGCCACGCCCCCTACGCGTCGCCTTCAGCGGCGACCTCGGTCGCTGGGGGCGACCGATCCTGCGAGACCCCGAGCCGATCGCGCGTGCGGACGTATTGCTCTCCGAGGCCACGTACGGCAATCGCGAACACGGGCCGGACGTCGATGACGAGCTCGCACGGGTCGTCAACGAGGCCGCCCATCGCGGCGGCGCCCTGCTCATCCCGGCATTCGCGGTGGGGCGCACTCAGGAACTGCTGTGGCGGCTCCGGCAGCTCGAGGACCGAGGAGCCATCCCGATCCTGCCGGTCTACGCGGACTCGCCTATGGCGATCAATGCGACGCAGCTCTACCTCGAACACACCGAAGAGCACGATGCGGAGGCACGCGCCTACCTGTCGGAGAGCGGCGGAACCTTGTGTACGAATCAATTCGCGACGGCGCGGACCCCAGCCGAGTCCAAAGCACTGAACGACCTGCAGGGCCCGGTCGTGATCATCTCGGCAAGCGGGATGGCCACCGGCGGCCGCATCCTGCACCACCTGCGGCTGCGGCTCCCGGACCGGCGGACCACGGTGTTGATGAGCGGTTTTCAGGCGGCGGGCACCCGAGGCCGCTCGCTGCAGGATGGCGTTCGGACCCTGAGGATTCACGGTCGGGAAGTCGAGGTCCGGGCGACGATCGAGACGCTCGACGGGATGTCGGCTCATGCCGACTGTCACGAGCTTCGGCGCTGGTTCGACGGATTCACCGAACCGCCGAAGCAGACCTTCCTGGTGCACGCCGAACCCGACGCGGCCTCGGCACTTCGCGATACGATTCGCGGCGAGCTCGGCTGGGAGGCGCACGCAGCCACCGACGGGCAGGTCGTCGACCTCGCGTAGCCTTCGCCGACACTACATGTTTCAGGTCCACGCCACCGGACCAGGAGTCATGGCGACGCCCCCTCAGCCACTACAGCGAATCGAAGGCCTGCAGGCGCTGGTCGGCAACACGCCGCTGCTGGCCATCGAGTGCGCGTTTCGGGGGCGCGACTACACGGTGTTCGCCAAGCAGGAGACGCTCAACCTCACGGGGAGCGTCAAGGATCGCATGGCGCTTCACATCGTCCGGCGAGCGTACGAGCGTGGCGTCCTGGAGCCCGGGATGCGGATCATCGAGGCCACCAGCGGCAACACGGGCATATCCTTCTCGGCCGTTGGACGCGCCCTCGGCCACCCGGTCACGATCTTCATGCCGGACTGGATGAGTGACGAGCGCATCAACCTGATCCGATCGTTCGGTGCGGAGATCCACATGGTGAGCCCGGAGGAGGGCGGGTTCCTCGGGAGCATCGAGCGCGCCGAAGCTCTGGCCAACTCCGACGAGATGTCGTTCCTGCCGCGCCAGTTCTCCAACACGGAGAACGTCGAGGCACATCGCCTAACGACCGGGCCGGAGATCTGGTGGCAGCTCGGGGCGCGTGGACTCACGCCGGACGCGTTCGTCGCAGGTGTGGGGACCGGCGGTACGGTGATGGGTGTCGGGGACTTCCTGCGTTCGGTGCGGTCGGACGTCGCCATTCACCCGCTCGAACCGTCGAACTCCCCGACGCTCAAGACAGGTCACAAGGTCGGTTCACATCGCATTCAGGGCATCTCTGACGAGTTCATCCCGCCGATCGTCGACCTGAGCAGCCTGGACGAGGTCGTCGACGTGCACGACGGCGATGCAATCCTCATGGCGCAGACGCTCGCGCGCGAACTGGGCCTGGGTGTGGGCATCTCGGCCGGCGCCAACTTCCTCGGCGCACTCAGGATTGCGGAACAACGCGGACCCGACGCCGTCGTAGTGACGCTCTTTCCGGACAGCAACAAGAAGTACTTGAGTACGGACCTGCTACGACCCGAGCCGGTTCGCCCCGAGTTCATCTCTCCCGAGGTCTCGCTGGGTGCGCTGCGGAGCTACAAGCGCGTGTGCCACACGTGCTATGTACCGTTGGATACCGGCACGGTCCGGCCGGAATCGGGCGTGCCGAAGTCCACACCGCTTGGGGTGGTCGCGAACCGCGACTGAGATTCAGGCGGGCGCCGCCGCCGACTAGAGGGTGCTCGATTCCGACGTACCCGTGGCGTCCCTCTGCGCTTCCGTGTCCGGCTGAGGAGGTGAGAGCGGCTCCATTCCCCCCGCCGATGGCGGCAGGGCGGTCCCCAGGATCTTCTCGGGGGTATGCTTCCGTTCCTCGGGGGTCGGTTTTCGCTCGATCGCCCACTCCGCGATCATGCCGAGCGTCTCGTCGAATTCGTACCCCGCGACCTCCGCCGCCTCCATGAAGCTCACCCCCTCCGTCAGGTCGGGGTTCGGGTTCACCTCGAGGACGAAGGGGTTGTTGTCCGCGTCGAGCCGTATGTCGAGTCGCGCGTAGTCCCTCGCGCCCAGCGCCTCGTATGCCCGGAGGGCGACGTCCTGCACGCGTGCCAGAACCGGTTCGGGCAGCCGCGCCGGACATCGCGAGTGGATGCGATGGAAGACCTCGTCGAGTGGATTCCATTTCGCCGCGAAGCTGATGATCGCCGGATGGCCCTCGGGGAGATCGGAGAAGTCCCATTCGATCGGCGGCAGTATCTCCGGCGGGTCGTTGCCCAGCACGCCGACGTGCAACTCGGTGCCGACGATGAACTCCTCGACCAACACCGGTGACGAGAACTCTCCGAACACGTAGTCGAGTCGCGCGTGCAGCGCCTTGGCGTCGTGGACTACGGCCTGACGGTCGATGCCGGAGCTGGCATCCTCCCATGCGGGCTTGACGATGAGCGGATAGCGCAGCCGGTGTCGCCGTGATGTGTCCTCCGACTCGAGGATCCTGAACCGCGGCGTCGGCACGCCGCGCGCGGCCAGCACCTGCTTGGCGAGACCTTTGCGCTGGCACAGCGTCAGCACGAAGGGCGGAGAGCCCGTGTAGGGAACCCCGTGCAACTCGAAGAGCCCGGCGACGTGCGCTTCCAGTTCCGGGTCGTCGTGGAAATGCTCGATCACATTGAAAACGGCATCCGGCTTACTTCGGCGCAGCGCCGTCTGCAGTCGCTTGAGATCATCGCGGATGTTGACCGCGCGCGTGCGGTAGCCCGCCACACGCAGACCCTCGGCGAGTGCCTTGTACTCGTCGAGAACGGTCGGTACCTGGATGTCGTAGGCGGGCTTGAAGTCGAGGCTCTTGGGGTCGACGGTCTTGAGCTTCTCGTACTCGTCTTCCCCAACATGGTTGTACAACACCATCACGTACGGTTTGCGTTGCGTCATGGTGATACCACGTCGGCGTTCACGGTGACGTCACTCGACATATTGGCAATGTACCTCGCGTCACGGTGGTGCCGCGAGGTGCGGGGAGGCGACGGCGCGTTCAGACGGCCGGCGACGGGCGAAACCGCGCCGCGAACTGCTCGAGTCCGTCGGGTTCGCCAATGATGGTGAGTCGATCGCCGTTCTCGAGAACGGTCGCGCCCCGCGGGATGATGGACTCGCCCCCTCGCCAGATGAGCGCCACCAGACTCCCTTCGGGCATGTCGAGCTCGCGCAGGGATCGTCCGACGAGTTCGTGGGAGGTGCTGTCCTGCGAGACGTAGAGTGACAGGAAGCGGTCGTCACGCAGCAGCACTTCCTTCAGCTCCTGCTCGCCGGGTGCCTGCATCCATTCGAGCATGAAGCCTTCGCCCTCGACGCGTCCCGCCAGTTGGGCGAGAATGCGCAGGTGGCGTCCCGGGTCGCGCTCGCCACTGACGAGCAGGAACACGGCGCGCAGGGAGTCTCCCGTCAGTTCTCGCTGCAGGTCGTCGTAAGCCGATACGTCGACGCCGCCAGCTGCACGCACCAGCACGAGCTCGGACTCGTCTTGGTCGGGGAGCCGAGCGTGAAGCAGAGCCGAGCCGTGCGCGGCGGGCGTGCCGCCGGCCTGGAGGTTGCGAAGCAGCATGTCCTCCAACTGCGTGCGCGTGACGGGCAGGCGCTCCGCCAGCTGACTGCTGCTGCGGCTGATCACTTGGTTGATCGGTTGATGGTCGGGAAGGTCGATCACGGCGGCGCGGGTGACGACCTCGTCGAATGGATCTTCCGCGCGTGCGCCTTTTTCTTTCATGATATCGCGGAGTTCGCGGTCGAGACCCGCGAAACGCCGCTTGCCGAGTCGCTCGAACACGTGGAAGATCGCTCCGTCCCGGGCAATCCGTGATCGCGCGTACGTGTTGTACCAACCGAAGCATGCGGCCACGATCCCGGTCGTGAACAGCACGGGGAGCCATCCCATCTCGGCGACGAGTACCAGCGGGAAGAACAGCCCCACCAGCTGCATCCACGGATAGAACGGCGAGCGGAACCCTGGATCGTAGGACTCGATCCGGCTCTCGCGCATCACGATGACGGCGACGTTGATGAGGCCGAAGATCAAGAGTTGAAGGGCGCTCGCGAGCTTGGCCACCTGCTCGACGTTGAGGAGTACCAGTACCAGCGCGAGCAGCGCCGTCGTGAACAGGATGCTGAGGACAGGCGTGCCGAGTTTGCCGATGGTCGCGAGCGGGCGCGGGAAGATGCCGTCGCGTGCCATGGCGAGCGGGTACCGCGACGCCGCGAGGATCCCGGCGTTGGCCATCGAGGCGAACGCCAGAATGGCCGCGCCAATCATGAGCCACACGCCCATGCCGCGCGGGAGCCACGGCGTGAGCCGCTCCGCGGTGTCCGCAACCGGCGTCACGCTGGCGCTCAGCGCCTCGCTGCCCAGCACGGAGACCATCACGTAGACACCCGTGACATACACGCCGGTCACGGTCGCCAAGGCCAGCATCATTCCGAGCGGGATGTTGCGCTCGGGATCCTGAATCTCTTCGGCCAGTGAAGCGACCTTCGTGAGTCCGATGAACGACACGAAGACGAGCCCGACCGTCGCGAGCAGCCCGTCGGGACCTCCCGGCAGGAACGCGCTGTCGTCGCGCGGAAACCGCTCTGGGGAGAACGCCACGTCGGCCAGGCCGTGGACGATGAAGAGCAGGAGGACCGCCAGGAGCACCACGACGGCGTACCGGATCATGCGACTCGATTCGCGTGCCCCGATGATGTTGAGGATCGCGAAGACGGCGGTGAGCGCGATGGCGGTCGGCACGATCGGTACGTCGATGACGATCGAGAGGTACGCCCCCATGCCGATCAGCGCGAAGGCGCTCTTGAGAACGAGCGTGAGCCAGGTCCCGATGCCGCCGATCGTCCCGACGAGCGGGCCGAGGGTGCGGTCGAGGTAGTAGTACGTCCCGCCCGCGCGGGGCATGGCGGTCGCGAGCTCGGCCTTGCTCAGCATGGCCGGCACGATCAGCAACCCCGCGAGAAAGTAGGCCAGTACGACGCCGCGCCCCGCATACGTGGCCGCGATCCCCGGGAGCAAGAAGAAGCCCGAGCTGATCATGGCACCGGTGCTGACGACGTAGACGTCGAACAGGCCGAGGGCCTTCGTGAGTCTTGCGAATCGTTGGGTGGTCATTGTGGGCAGCGTGCACCTCGAAGAAACGCGCGCCACGAAGGGCCCGCAAGAGGCGGGGACCGGATCTCGGGTCCTGGCGGTATCATTGAGGATGCATCGTTGGCTCCTCTTGTCGTTGGCACTGGCGGTCGGCGCGTGTCGACCGACGCCGCCGGACGACGTACGGTTGCCGACGGGATTCGCCGCCAGCGTCAACGCGTTGTCGGAACCCGGCGGTTTCTTCGACACCGACAATCTGATCTCCAACGAACGATCGTACCTGCACGCCGTCACCGATCTTGAGGGCGCCGGCGGCGCCGGAACCGCATACGTCGGCGTGGGGCCCGGTCAGAACTTCTCGTACATCGCCGCCGTGAACCCGGATGTCGCGTACCTGATCGATCTCCGGCGCGACAACATGCTGCTGCACCTGTTGTACAAAGCGGCGTTCGAGCTCGCGCCGACGCGGGTGGAATACCTGGCGTTGCTGTTCGGGCGTGAGGCGCCTGACGCCCCTGGAGACTGGCAGGACGCTTCGATTGTGGAGCTCGTGGCCTTCGTGGATGACGGTGTGGCGGACGGCACGGCGGCCGCGCGGGCGCGCGCTCGCGCGGACAGTGCGGTGGCGAGCTTCGGCGTGCCGCTGACCGACGAGGACCTGTCCACGATCGCGCGGTTCCACAGGACGTTCATCGACGCCGGCCTGTCACTCAGGTTCTCGTCATTCGGGCGGCTGCCCCGGCCGCACTATCCGACGTTGCGTGATCTCCTGCTCGAACGGGATCGAGACGGACGCCAAGTGAATTACCTCAGCTCGGCCGAGCGGTACCGCACGGTGCGACGGCTCCAGCGGGACGACGCGGTCCTCCCGCTGGTCGGAGACCTTGCCGGTCCGCACGCACTGCGGGCGCTGGGCGACGACGCGCGGGCCCGTGACGTCGAGGTGTCCACCCTCTACGTGTCCAACGTCGAGTTCTACCTCTTCCGTCAGCGGACGTTCGGCGCCTACGCCGACAACGTCGCGAGTCTGCCGTTTGCGGACGACGGTGTGGTGGTGCGCAGCATCTTCGACGGGGGCCGCGGCGGATTCGCGAGCGGAGGCGTGGTCTACTACAGCCGCCAGCAGGTCGTGTCGATAGGAGCAATGATCGCGGCTCACCGCCGCGGCGCGATCAGCGGCTATCGCGCGCTGGTGGCGCTCTCGCCGGCGCTCCCGAGACGCTGAATCGCGACGAGGGCTTCCTCGCGGTATCCCTGAAGTTCCGCGTCGGCGCCGACCCACGTGTCGGCCACCACCGTGTACTCACGCAGTGCATCCTCACGGCGTCCGAGCGCCTCGGCGACACGGGCACGCTCGAGCCCCCAGAGAACGTCTGCTGGCCGGCCGAGGGCCGGTGGGGTGGGCAGCTCGTTCCGCAGCTCGTAGTCGGCGTCCCGGTACCTGCCGGCTTGCACGAGGAGGTGAACGCGCGTGAGCCGCGGCAGATAGCAGACGCGGCACACGCCATCGGGGAGCGTCAGCAGTTGCTGCAGCGCAGAGGCCGAGTCGCCGCGGGCGAGATTCAGGTAGGCCGATGCCACGGCGCGTTGGAAGTCGCCCATCCGGTCCGACCCGCTCTTGGGTTCCACCCGGTCGATAAGCGAACGGAGTGCCACCGTGTCGCCGCGCATCGAGAGCCAGGGTGCGAGAAGATCGGCGCGCCGGTACGTGAGTACATTCGATTCGAATGCCTGCGCGGTTGCTTCCGGCAGTGGGATGCCGAGGAGCGCCGCTTCCGCAACGAGATCCCAGGGGAGCGGCGGTCCCAGCGCCAGGGCGTCGGCCATCCGCCCCCGGTACGCGAGCGAGCCACTCATGCGCCAGTGCCAGACGGGCGCGTCGGCGTGGTCGACGGCGGTCCGAGCGGCCCCCACGCGTGCGACCGCGATGGCGGATTCGTCGCGATCGGGCCAGCGCGACAGTGTCTGAAACACGGTGCCGAGCTGTTCGAGGTCGAGTGTATCGAACACAGCCTGAATCGCCGGGTCGTCCGATCCGCGGTCGATCAGGTCTCCCACGATGCGGAATGGGACGGCGTCGGGGCCGTCACTCAGCTCGAGGAACGTCCGCTGGTACGGTCGCCACCGGTCAGGTCCGTGTTCCCAAAGCGAGACCTGCAGCGCATGCTCGTACGACGGCGTGAACGCCGAGTCCAGCGCGATGGCGCGGTCGAACGCGTTCAGCACCTCGTCCCACGATGCGCCGGTCTCCATTCCCTCGTGGAACAGCGCGTCGCCGAACCGATGCCACATCTCCGGATCGTTCGGGTAGCGGCGCAGACCGTCACGCAGCGTGGCGAACTCACGGCGCTGCAACTCGAGGTATGACGGTCCGCTGCTGAACGCCAGTGCCGCCCGCAGGGAGTCGGCGGCGACGAGGAGACTCTCGCGCGGCGCGAGACCGCGGTTGCGGCTGCCCGCGGCGATCGCGTACTCGGCGACGCGTGAATCCAGCCGGGTTTCCGGTCGCCACGCGAGCGCCCGGCTCAGGCGCGACATGGCGAGGGTGAATCCAGAGTCGAGTTCCACCGCCCGTTCATAGAACCCGATCGCCGAGTCCCAGGATGCCGACCGGAACGCCTGCTCCCCGCTGAGGTATGCGCGCAGCGCAGGGAGCGATGCCGAGCCCAGCGCGACACTGCGCACGGCCCCCACCGGCCGCGTCCGGCCGAGTTCGCGGAGCAGTCGAATGGCGAGTGAGTCGCTGACGGCGCTGGCCCGCGCGAGCGGTCCCTCGACGTCGACGGTGCCGACCAGACGACGCTCGGCCGCATCGTACAGCGACGCCGAGATGCGGAGCGAATCCGGTCCCGATGACAGCACCCGGCCGAACACGGCGAGTCCCGCGCCGAGGTCGTCCGCCAGCCGCTCGGCCGACGGAATGTCGGCACGGCCCGTCCACCGACGCACCGCGACGGTCGGCGGCACGGTGCGCAACGGCCCGATACCGTCGAGACCCGCACTCAAGAGATCGACGACGCCTTCGCTCCAGACTGCGTGATCGGGGTACAGAACGTCGAACGGCGCGACCACGAGCAGGTTCGGGTCGTGGGAGTGGACGGGCTCCTCGCCGAGCGGCATGAGGAGACTCGCGGCGATGAGGACGGCGGCGACCCCGGGGAGCGCCCAGCGCCGCCTGCGGATGGCTCCGATCGGCGAGGGCGTCGACACAGTCGCGTTGACGGAATGCTCGATGCCCTCGAGCGAAGCGAGGAGTTGATCGGTCGACGACCAGCGTTCCTCCGGACGCTTTGCGAGGCACCGCATGACGAGGTCGACGAGGGCCGGGTCGAGGTCGGGCCGCAGCGTGCCGAGCGACTCCGGGGTGTCGAAGATCTGCGCGCGCAAGACGGCCTGCGGACTGTCGCCCGTGTGGGGCGTACGTCCGGTGAGTGCCTCGTACGCCAGAACGCCGAACGAGTAGATATCGACGCGGTGGTCGATATCGGGGTCGCCCTCGGCCTGTTCGGGCGCCATGTAGGTCGGCGTGCCCACGGCCATCCCGGCGGTCGTGATCTCCCCGGCTTCCGACGCTTCGTCGAGGGCCTTGGCGACGCCGAAGTCCATCACCATCGCGTTGCGTCCGGTGAGCAGCACGTTGTCCGGCTTGATGTCCCGGTGCACGACGCCGAGGCGGTGCGCATACGCCATCGCCTCGAGCACGTCCTTGAGCGTCCGCAGGGCGTCTTCCAGGGCCATGGGACCCCGAGCCAGCTGCACGCGCAGGGATTCGCCCTCGACGAGCGGCATGACGTAGTAGAGCAGCCCGTCGGCCTCGCCCGAGTCGTACAGTGGGAGGATGTGCGGATTCTGAAGCCGTGCGGCGATCGAGACCTCACGCACGAACCGGTGTGACCCCATCGCGGCCGACAGCTCGGGACGCAGGACCTTGATGGCGACCTGTCGGTCGTGCTTGAGATCATGTGCCGCATAAACGAATGACGCTCCGCCCCGACCCAGCTCGCGCTCCACGACGTACCGGTCGCGGAGCACCGTCGTGAGCATCGTGCGGACTTCGTTGGTCGTACTGGACGTCATGAACTCGCCCGGGTGCGCAGGTAAGCTGGACTGAGGGCCCCTCCTTACGGATACGATGGAGCCGCGCTCAGGTTCCCGTGCCCGGCCCTCGGCTTCCGAAGCGTTGGGCCACGTACCGCCGGATCGCGGCCAGCGTTTCCGGTGACTTCCAGAGCGCGGTCACCTCGTCACGGGATGCATCCGACGCCGAGAGCATGCGCTCCCGAGTGCTTTGCCGCAACTGTTGTTTGGTCAGCCAGAAGCCCGAGGCGGGAATGGCGTTCAGGCGCTCGGCGACGTTCACCGCACGCGGGAGGAGCTCGTCCGGGGGAGCTACGTCGTCCAGGAGACCCCGCTCGCAGGCCTCGGTGACGGAATACGTCCGCCCGAAGTAGATGAGTTCCTGAAAGTGGGCGCGCGCCGCGGCAAAGCGGAGGATCTCGATGGCGGCGGAGGGAAACGGCACCTGTACGCGGAGCTCGGGAACTCCGATGGTCGCGTCCCCGTCGGCCATGATCCGGTGATCGCACGCGCCGGCCATGACGCAGCCGCCCGCGATCGCGTGACCGTTGATCGCCCCGACGACGGGGCGGGCGCACCAGAACAGGGCCTGGAGCACCTGGTCGAGGAGCGGCAGGAATCGATCGAGGTATGTCTCGCCCCCATCGAGCACGCGGAACAGGTCGACGCCCGCCGAGAAGATCGGCCCGTC
>JBDHIW010000164.1:0-10206 GCA_039587215.1 Gemmatimonadota bacterium
CCGGATCCTCTTGCTGCTCCTGCAGCAGCGGGCTGTTGAAGTACTGCCCGCCGTTCCACAGCTCGTTCGAAAACGAGACGACTCCGAGACCATCGTTGGTCCAGTCGATCGACCCGCCATGCACGGTGTAGAGCCCGCGCCAGATGATGAGGTAGTTGTAGTACGGCAGCATGCGCTCGCCGGTCTCGCCGAGCTCATCGTACACCCGGATGTCGGACGCCGGATAGGTGCCCTGCCATGCGGCACCGGGCCCCCTGAGGAGCATACCGCCCGTGTTGTGGTACGACTGCATGCCCGCGATGTTCGGGCGGGTCATCATGAAGTCGTTGATGCCCCGCGCTTCGGGCAGCTGGAACGGGTAGTCCATCGACCCGCCCTGGATGTAGTTCGGTTGCCAGTCCGAGGCGTAATTCCGGTTCGGGTCGTACCCGCCCACCGGGTCCTCGTTGACGCGGCCGTCACCGTCGTTGTCGAGTCCCTCGCTCCCCAGGAGAATCCAGTCGCCAAACTCGCCCGGCGGCATGCGCTCCATGAGCCGCGGGTCGTCGTGACTCACCCGATGCGTGCCCTCGCCCGGGACGTACTTCCGGATCTGCTCGATGACGCCGTTCCCGTTCAAGTCGTCCGGTCCGTCTTCGTCCGCGACCCCGTCGCCGTCACTGTCGACCGGCACGTGGCCCGTGCGTGCACCGGACCCGGCGTTGTCGAGGAAGTAATCCCGTCCATCGGGATTGACGCTGGGCACGAGATAGAACACCCGCTCGTCGACGAGCCGCGTGATCTCGTCGATGCGACCGTAGTTCTCCATGAGGTACCAGATCGTGTAGAGCGTGACCTCGGCACCCTGAATCTCGTTGCCGTGCACGTTGGCCTCGATGAACATCGCAGCCTTGTCGAGCTCGTCGCCCGTGCGCGGGTTGTTCACGGTCATGAGCCACATCTCACGTCCGCCGTAGCTCCGTCCAACCGACTGCAACGTCAGAAACTCGGGCCACGTACGCTCCATGAGCTGCAGACGCTCACCGACCTCGTCGTGGTCGAGCCACCGGTCCCATGTCAGGTCGAGTCGGTGCTCGGGGTCCGATCCTCGCTGTGCCTCCGCCGGCCACGCCACCAGCGCCGCCAGCGCGACCAGGGTCCACCCTGTCGTGCGGATCATCGTCATCACCTCAGCGTCACGGTGGCGGTGTCGCTCCCACCCTTCTGGGACGACACGCGAATGTCGACCGCACTGCCGCGGCGGCCCTGGATCACCCACGTGAACTCCTCCCGCGCTCCCGACCCGTCGAGC
The DNA here is from genome assembly GCA_039587215.1 of Gemmatimonadota bacterium. Lineage (GTDB taxonomy): Bacteria > Gemmatimonadota > Gemmatimonadetes > Gemmatimonadales > GWC2-71-9 > CAMYLY01. Next base: position 1,292 of record JBDHIW010000164.1, read on the forward strand.
TTCCGCACCGTCGCGGTCTTGTCGTCACCCGTCAGGATGGCGTCCGGCGGCACCTGGATCTGCACCACGGTCGGACGCACCGATCGCGACACGACCCCGTGCTGCGTCGAGGTCGGGAAGAACCCCGTGTTCTCGATCTCCACGGAGACCGTAAAGACGCCCCCCCCGTGGTCCGTGACCTCCGTCTCCGAGATCCTGACGCGCGGGAGCATCCCCGCGAGGCGGACGACGAACGCGCCGTGCTGCTCTGCGAGCGCGTCGAGCTCGTCGGCGGGTGGGTTGGTCAGTGCGTACGGCACGAACCCGCCGATCTCGACGTCACCGAGTTCCGGATGGCTGAAGGCCTCCCACGGCACGAACACGTCGCGCCCTGCGGCCTCGTGCGCGGCGAGGAGCGTCGCGTCGGTCCCGCTACCCGCCCCAGCATCTCCACCACCCCGGCCGGAGCGGCGTCCTGGTTCCGTCTGCGGCTCGGCATCGGCGCTGTCCGCATCCGGGGCCGGCACTCCCCACCCCTGCGTGCTGAAGGAAGGGACGCCGAACTGGAAGTACCCGTACTGGAAGAACGCACCCTCTGCCGTGCGATTGAGGCCGACCGCGCTGATCCCCGTGATCTCCTTGTACGCGTCGGACACCGCCTCGAAATACTCGAGATCGTTGCGATGGACGGTCATGGCAGGCCGCCGGCCCGACTCGGGATCGTTGTCCCGGCCGGGCTGCGCGCCGCGGAGTCTCGGACCTCCACCGCCGCCACCGAAGAACCCAAAGCCCCCGAACGACGGTGTGCTCGCCCTGAACACCCCCTGGTCGAACATGTCGTCGTTCGCCGCGTCGGCGAAGGCGGCGAGTTCGAGCGTGGCCGCCGCTGCCAGATTCCCGCGGGCGTCCGGCGGGGTCACCAGATTGTCCGAGTGACCGAACGTGAGGATCGCCGCGATGTTGCGGTGGGCGATGGTGAAGTCCATCAGTGCCCGCGATTCCGGCTCGCTCACCATGTAGTATCCGGCGTCACGCTCCCAGTAGGGGTACGCGTGCTGGAAACTGCGGTTCAGGTCGACGCCGCCCGCACCGTCTTCGTTGAGGAACCCGTCTCCGTCGGAGTCCCTCCCCTCCCAGTAGACGGCATAGCTCCCCGACTCGCCCGCAGCCCGGTCGACGCGCTTCATGAGGCGCGGCTCGTCCGGATGCACCAGGTAGTCACCCGTCGGGTCCGGGACCCGCATCGCGGTGATCAGCCCGTCGCCGTTCAGATCCTCGGGCGGATCTTCGTCGATGCGACCGTCGTTGTCATCGTCGAACGGCAGCGCGTTCCGCCGGCGATCCGCTCGGACGTTGGCGAACATGGCCTCGGCCCCGTCCGCATTGAGCCGCGGGACGACGTAGATCACGTGATCCGTGAGCACGGTCCCGACCTCTTCGCCGCTCAGGAGATGGCGGATGACACCGAGCGCCAACTCGCTGCCCACGACGTGATCCCCGGCGAGAGTACCGACCACCAGCACGCCCGGCCGCGTCTCGACCGGCGCTCCGCCCGGAGCCGCAAGCTCCATCATCCAGAGCTCCCGGCCCTCGCGCGAGGTACCGAGCGACTGCAGCCGCGCCGCATCGCTGCCCCCCGCCAGCGCGCGAAGCTCGCGCGTCAGGGCATCGAAATCGTGGTATTCCTGAGCACGGGCCACTGTAGCCGGAGCGAGCATCGCTCCCGCGAGCAACCCAGGCGTGAGGAGTCGGCCCCACATCCCTGGCATCCGCACCATGTCCTCCCAAGCGTCGAGTCGTGTGTGATGGTCCGACGAGCGTCGACAGGGACACTACTTAGCCGTCGGGCGACGGGAAAGTGCCGTGTCGGCCGGCGGCCGAAAGAATCGGGTCGCCCGACTACCGCTCCGGCGGGTTCCGCGGCCGTTCGACGCTGACGACCCGTCCCGAGCGGTCGAACAGGACCGAGCCTCCACCGGGAAACTGCCACTCTTCGCCGGCGACGAGTCCCGTCGTCACGACCTTGATGGGTTCCCCGAGAATCTCGCGCACCTGCCGCATCATCATCCGCATGTGCACGCGGCTCCACTGCTCGGCCGTCGGAGGATCGTCGATCGGCGTCCGGGGCTCCTCCGTCACGTCCGCCGTCGGCACCGGCGCGTCGCCCAGGGCGAGGCCGTTCAGGACCGCATCGCACGCCGACGGCGTCTCACGACCGATGTCGAACGTGCACGCGACCGTAAAGGCGAGCGAGTCGAGCACGACGATCGTCGTGACGCGGCGCAGGTTCTCGTCGAGGGTGATCTGGCACCCGCGCCCCCGAGCGAGCTCGACGATCCGCCCCGCTACGTCCTCCATGCCTCGCTCCTGCGCCGTCCCGCGCCGCAAGCGGTCGCAGCCGTCCTCCGACGTCAGCGCCGAGTCTTCGACCGCGGAGCCCCGCGGCTGCACGAGTACGAGTACACGTTCGCCGAGCTGGGCGATCGTCCCAGGCGGGAACTGCGCGGAGGCGGTGTCCGCGACCAGCAGTTGGAAACCCTCGACCACGGGGACGTAGAACCCGTCCCCGTAGACGACCTCGGGCGGCGCGGCGGCGGGCGGCTCCTGCCCGGTGAGGTCATCCGGGCCGGCGACCGCGAGGATCCCCAGCACCAAGACGACGAGGCCCCGCCGAACTCGGAGGCGCACGTCGCCGCGCGACCGGAGACTCAGCGACGCCACTGGGGCAGCCGCCCGCTCGTCCACGGCGCACCCGCCGCCTCGGCCGCGTCCTCGAGACGCGCGAGCTCCGTCTCGAGCAGCGGCCGCAGCCGCTCCAGAATACCGGCGAACTCGCCGGCGATCTGCGCATACAGCTCGCGGTGCATACCGGTCACCTCACTGGGCGCGTTGGACCACGCACCGCCGGTGATCCGTCCGAGCCGCTGCGTGAGCGACGTGGGCGTCGCCTCCCGACGCCGCCCCACGGTCGGGTCGCCCGACATCTCCCACTGCACGTCACGCACCGCCGCACGCAGGTCCCGCAGGTCGGCGTGCAGCTGCGCGTCGGCGCCGGGCGTCCGCTCCAGTGCCTGCTCCAGCCGGTCGAGGCGCGTCTGCGCCTCGCTCGCCGCCGAGCTGGCACCCATCATCGCGCGCTGTAGCTCGGCCGTCTGCTGCTGGAAGGCCAGCATCTCCGGCGTGCGCTCGAGCCCGTCGAGATGATAGACCTCGAAGGACTGCGGGGAGCCGAGCGGCGTGGTCCCACCGTTGACCCACGTCACGGCCGACACGGTGTACGTCCCCGGCACCACGTACGGGCCGGCGCTGCCGCCGCCGAAGAAGAACCCGCCCCCACCGCCGCCCGTGATCGGGCGCACCGAGGGGTACCGGAGGTCCCAGTGCACGCTGTTGAGCCCCGCGCGCGTTCGCCCCATGAGGCGTCGAACGACCCGGCCTTCCGCGTCGGTGATCGTGAGCACGACCTGCGGATCCTCCTCGAGGTCCTCCTCGCGCAGGTCGTCCCACGACGGGTAGAACACGTCCTCACCCCGTTCCGCCGCCGCCGCGTCGGCCCGTTCGCGCTCGGACTGCTGCGTCCGGATGGCATCCTTGAGGTAGTACCGAACGGTGGCGCCCACCTCCGGGTTGTCAGCCGTGTAGAACCGCTCACCCTGCCAGTTGGGATCGGGACTGGACACCGCATACATGGGCGTGCGGTTGATCGGGAGCAGCCCGCCGTCGCTCGCCAGCAGCTCCGGGGTCAGTGCGCGCAGCACCTCGAGGTCGTCCAGGACGTAGAAGCCGCGCCCAAACGTGCCGAGCACCAAGTCGTCGTGTTGGGTCTGGAACACCATGTCCCGGACCTGGATCGTCGGCAGCCCGTTCCGAAGCCGCGCGATGTACGGCCGGTAGTCGCCCGCCTTGTGGTTGTCGAACGCCACGTAGACGGTGTTCGGATCGTGCCACGACGGCTGGATGTCGGTCACGAAGGTCGTGTCGGGTACACCGCGGATGGAACCCACCGCGCGCCAGTTGGCACCGCCATCCTCGCTGATCTGGATGTTGCCGTCATCCGTGCCAGCGAACAGCAGGCCCTCGCGCAACGGCGACTCCGCGAAGCTCACGATCGCGCCCCAGACGGACGTGGACGCGTTCTTGCGCCACGTGTCCACCCCCCACACCCGCCCCATCATCTCGAGACGGTTCCGGTCGATCTGCTTGGTGAGATCCGGGCTCACGAGCGTCCAACTGCTGCCGCGATCCTCACTCCGGAACACCCGGTTGGCAGCCACGTACAGCCGGGACGGCGAGTGCGGGCTGATGATGAGGGGTGTGTCCCAATGCCAAACGAGGGCTTCGCCCAACGGGCCCTCGGGGCGAATGGACACCTCCTCACCGGTGGCGAGATTGAACCGTGCCAGCCCCGCGTGCTGCGACTCGGAGTACACGATGTTCTGGTCGAATGGGTCCACCCGCGTCACGAATCCGTCCCCGCCCTGCGTCAGCACCCAGTCCGCGTTGCGCGCCCCACGCCGCGTACGCGTGCGGTACGGGCCGCCCAGCGTCGAGTTGTCCTGCGTGCCGCCCCACACCCGGTAAAACGGCCGGAGGCTGTCCACCTCGACACGATAGAACTGGCCCAGAGGGAGATTCTGGAACCAGTCGTATGTCCGGCCGCGGTCGAACGTCTCGTAGAGCCCGCCGTCCGTGCCCACCAGCATGTGGTCGGTGTCGTCGGGATCGATCCAGAGGGCATGGTTGTCCACGTGCTTGTTCCGATTGCCGACGAGCTCGAAGTTCTCGCCGCCGTCCTCGGTGACCCAGTAGCGCGTGTCCATGACGTATACGCGGTCCACGTCCACCGGGTCCGTCATGATCTCCTGGTAGTAGTTGCCGCTCGTCGTGCGGCTGCTGCGACGCCGCCACGACACGCCGTTGTCGGTCGAGCGGTAGAAACCGCCGCCCTCGCCCTCGACGATGGCATACACCACGTCGGGATCGACCGGCGAGATCGCGAGCCCGATCCTGGCATCCGCGTCTCGCGGCAGTCCGCTCCGTCGGCCGCGGGGCACGCGCGTCCACGTCGCTCCGCCATCGGTCGAGCGGTGCAGTCCGGACGCCGGACCGCCACCGATCGATCCGAACTGGCGGCGCGCCCGCTGCCACGTGGCGGCGATGAGGATGTCGGGATTGCGCGGGTCCATCACCGCGTCGGTGACGCCCGCCCACTCACCCGCCTCGAGGATCTTCGTCCACGTCTCCCCGCCGTCCGTCGTCTTGTAGAGCCCCCGCTCACCGCCCCCGTTGAACACGGGACCCTGGCTCGCGACGTACACGACATCTGAGTTCCGGGGGTCGATCAGGATCTTGGCGATGTGCTCCGACTCGGGCAGACCCACGTTGCGCCAGGAACGGCCGCCATCCACCGACTTGTACACACCGTCGCCGTACGAGACCGATCGCTGGGCGTTGTTTTCGCCCGAGCCGACCCAGACCACGTTCGGGTTGTTCGGATCGAGCACGACGGTGCCGATCGAATACGACGCCTGGTCGTCGAAGATGGGCGAGAACGTAGTCCCCGCATTGGTGGTCTTCCACAGACCGCCCGAGGCCGTGGCGACGTACCACGTGAACTTGTCGGTTGGGTGCACCGCCAGCGCACTGATGCGCCCCGACACCACGGCCGGCCCGATCGAACGGAACCGAAGCGAATCGACGACTCGCGCGAGCGGATCCCCCGCGCCGTCTTCACCCCCCGCAGCCCTGCGCTGGGCATTGGCAGTCTGTGGGGCCAGGGCGGCGGTCATCGCCGTGACCGCAAGGACACCTAAGAACAACGCTGGGCGCGAACGCATGGTGGAACGACCTCGTATCGAGATGAGGGAGATCGCGCCCGGCGTCACGCCGGACGCGCGGCAATCGAGGGAAACTTACCGCTGGGGACTCGCGACTGCACGGAACCAGCGACACTCCCCCAGCCCGACGTGGCCCGGCGGCGCGAGCGACCTGCTCAGCCCAGCGGATCCGGCCCGTACGCGTTTTCGCCGTTCGTGCCCGGCACGAACGCGAGTTCGATGATGGGCCAGAGGTTCACGACGGGAATGAGGTACAGGAACAGGAAGAACCCGCTCCGGCCCCGATCGTGGGCGCGTTTCACTCCCAACGCCAGGGAAATCCACACCTGCACGAGCAGAGCCATCAGAAAGAGAATGCCCGCGGCATCGGGCATCGTGGTGATCGCCAGCACGGGCACGACCCACGCTGCGACACCGACAATGATGTGGTACATCCAGTACGGTGCACGATTGATGCGGCCTTTCAGCGAAAACAGAATGTCCATCGGTTCCATGGGGGATCGCTCCCGGGCGAGAGGTGCGTGGACGAGAGGGCCACAGGTGACGCGGGGCTCGGCGGGCGGACAAACGCCCCGGCTACCGCCGCCGCTTGAAGAAATACGTGCGTCCGACCAGGACCTCCGGACTCAGGTTCCCGTCGTGCAAGGTCTCCGTGGATGACACGAGTTCCCACCCTTCGTCACCGAAGCAGCGTGTCATCAACTGGACCGTACGGGGCAACTCCTCGCCGTGCTGGCACCCAAGCGCCTCTGCGACGGCACCGATGACCACGCGCTGTGGCTGGACCGTGTCGGTCACGCTCCGCTCCACCGACACACCCGACGCGCCGTCGAACCACCCCGCCGACGCCCGGTCGTTCCAGACGAACAGGTAGAACTGTGCATAGTCCCACTGCGGGTGCCATGATATTCGGGTGAACAGCACGGCGGCCACGACGGCGGCCACGACGATGACCGCAACCGGAATGAGGGCCGTACCGGACGGACGGGCGCCCGTTTCTCGGTGCATCGGTGTCATCGGATCGCGATCACGCATGTCACATGTTGGTGCGGCACATCCCCCCCGTCAAATCGCGCGGGGCGTTCAATCGGGGTCGAGCGTCACGGACGCGGACCCGTCGCCGCCATACCGAACCTGCACGCGCCACGGCCGGCAACATACCGGGCAGTCCTCCACGTACTCCTGCCGCGTCCCGCCCCCCGGGTCGAGCGTGAGGGTCACGGGTTCGCCGCAGTGGGGACAGTCGGCGCTCGCCTCGACCGACCACTCCGCGACGTCCTCGGCGCTCGGGTCGCGCTCGCCATCGGTGATCAGCACTCGGCCCCCTGTCGGCTGCGGTCGGTCAAAACGAGCTCAGACCGGAGAATTCCTGAATCCGGTACTGGAGGCGCTTGAGGAACGAGGGATCGCGGTAGGCGTCGTAATCCGTGGTGAAGTGCCCCGCCGTGTTGCTCCATAACCGGTCGAGATACGCCGACACGCGTTGTGCCAGCGGATCGCCGACGCCGACGACGAACTCGAGATTCGCCTCGATGTTCAGGTCGCGGATATTGCGCCTGGTGAGGTTCGCCGACCCGCCGATGACGCGCAGACTGTCCGCGGAACGGACGACCACGAGCTTGCTGTGAAACTGCTCTCCGTGCGTATCGTACCAGCGAACCTGCACGCGCCCACCGGTCTTCTCGACGAGCTCGTGCGCGACCTGTCGGTTCGGCACCCCCCCCTTCTCCCGACCGAACGCGTCCCGATTGGGATCGAGAATCAGCGTGACGTGCGCGCCGCGCACCGCCGCGCGCCGGAGCGCCCGCACCACCGGCCGATCGGCCAGGTAGAACATCGCCAGGGCGACCGAGTCGCCGGCCACCGCACCATCGATCGCCCGGGTGACGGCCCATCCAATCTTTCCCTCCGTCACGTACCGGCCGCGCGGCGCGCCGGCCGCGTCGGGGTACGACGCCCACACGTCGATGTGGTGCCCCGAAAACGCCGCAACGGCCCGCTCGCCCTCCAGCACGTCGCCGCAGAGCGAGCCGCGGACTCGCCAGGCGATGTTGGAGTGGAGGCTGCTCGCCGTATGGGGGTTGGCCGAGCTCACGATGCACCCCTGGTCGGTGACGATGACCTTTCGGTGATTTGCCTTGAAATTCAGCAGTCGCAGGTACGAACGCACCGTCACCTGGCGCCCGGTGCTGGACAGCGGGTGCGGCACCACACCGTTGCCGCGCGACCCGAACCACTGCACGAACGGGCGCCACACCCCGGAGAAGAGCGGGTTGGAGTCGCGCATTCTGGTCAAGCGCGTGATGACGACGTCGACCCCTGCGTCCTCCAGCGCCGACAGGTCCGGCGAGTCGTACGCACCGTAGAACGTGTTGATCTCGGCGGTAATGAACGTGATCGACACGTCCGGCTGCTCCCGCCGCTTGGCGACGATGCGTTCGACCAGATCCTCGGTGAGCGGGACATAGTCGCGGTCTCCCCCGTGCTCGCCGTTGAACAGGAACATGTCGATCACGACGAACTGCCGCGCCTCGTCGATCAGGTCGAACACGGCCGGGAACACCTCCTGCTCGACTACCGCGGAGTCGCCGTCGCGATAGGTCAAGTCGACCAGAAAGTCGACATCGGCCGGGCGATACGCACCCGCGACGGACGTACCGGGCGGAAGCGGCTTGACCACACCGTAGACCATGCCGAGCAGCCAGACGACACCGATGGCGCCCAGCGCGGCACGGACGGGGCGGCGGCGGAGACGAGCCGCGACGGACTCGGCGGGCACAGCCGATGGCGTTGGGGCCTCTGGCATACCCCAACATGGCCCACGTCCGCTGCTCGGTCTAGCCTGCCCCGACCCATACCCGGTTGGCGCTCTCCCGGACGCCGCTCTACCTTCCGCCATTCGACGCGGGTCCCGGCATTTCGGCGCCCGATTCCCTGCCCAGGAGGTCTCCATGTTGACGCAGGTCGTACCGCGCACGGCTCGACGCTGGCTGCCCGCCGCTGCCGTGCTCGTGCTCGTGCCCACTGCCGCGGTGGCACAGGACGGCAGCCCCCGGTTTCCCGATCCCTTCCCCTCCACCTACGCGCCGCTCCCGTCGC
>JBDHIW010000016.1:0-24010 GCA_039587215.1 Gemmatimonadota bacterium
ACTCGCCCGGCGTCGGTTCCTCCGACAAGTGGGTGATCGCCTACGGATACACGCCTGACGCCGATCGCGCGGCCGAGGTCGCGCGGCAAGGAGCGGCCGAGGGCCATGGGTACGGCACAGACGAAGACGCGCGCGGGTTCGGGGCCCTGGACCCGAGCGTCAGCATCTACGACTTGAGTGACGACCCGATGGCGTGGGGGAAGCAGCGGGCGGACCTCATCCGGGGAATCTGGCAGAACCTCCCCGAGCACGTCCTGACGGACAACACCGCCTACGTGGACGTCACGAACGCCTATCGCACGCTGCTGTCCCAGTACTCGCGCGCGGTGGCCACGGGCGTCAAGTACATCGGCGGGCAGTACGTGCATCGCGAGCACGTCGGTGACCCGGGGGCACGGGATCCCTTCGTGTCCGTGTCCAAGGACCGACAGCAGGAGGCCCTGGCGTTCATCACCGAGTACGGTCTCAGCGAGTCGGCCTTCGTGTTGCCGGCCGACGTGTTCAAGTACTTCGGTGCGAACCGCTGGAGCCACTGGGGCAACTCGAGCACCTTCAACGGGCGGATCGACTACCCGATGCATGAGCAGGTGGCCTCGGTACAGGCGGCGCTGCTGACACAGATCACCACGCCGCAGCTCTTCGCTCGGATTCGCGATGCCGAGGTGAAATTCGGCGCCGACAACGTGATGACGATCCCCGAGCTCATGGGCGCCGTCACGAACGCCGTGTGGACTGAGGCCTGGACGGCTCCTGGCCGCAACATTCCGTCGACCCGACGGGATCTCCAACGCGCGTATCTCGATCGCATGATCGGCTATGTGATCGACCCGCCGAGCCGCACGCCGGCGGACGCCCGCGCCGTGGCCCGGGCTCAGCTGACGGACGTGCACAACCGGATCAGCCGCAGGCTCACACCGCCGTTCAGCTTCGACACGTACACCGAGGCCCACCTCAACGAGGCCAAGGTTCGGATCGAGCGGGCGCTCGAGGCAGGGATGGAGTTGAACTAGCACGACGCGCGGCGCGTTTCGCGCGCGACGTCGACGTTGGTCCGCGGGAGCGGGGGGCACGCCCTTCGCTCCCGCACCTACATGCGGGAACCGGCCCGGACCTCCCGTTCCCGGGGTCCGCTCCGACCGCTATCTTGTTCCGATCCCATGGCCGACCTCCAAGCACAGCTCCAGTCCGCCCTCGGCGATGCCTTCCGTCTCGAACGCGAGATCACGGGCGGAGGCATGTCCCGGCTCTTCCTCGCGACGGAGGCCTCGCTCAATCGGCAGGTCGTGATCAAGCTCCTCCCGCCCGAGATGACGTCCGACGTCTCGGCCGCCCGCTTCAAGCAGGAGATCGAGCTCGCGGCACAGCTGCAGCACCCGAACATCCTTCCGGTGCTCACGGCGGGCGCGCACGACGACCTCATCTACTACGTCATGCCCTACGTGGCGGGCGAGTCGCTGCGGCATCGCCTCACGACCCAGGGACAGCTCCCGGTCGAGGACGCGCGCACCATTCTGAAGGAAGTCGCCGACGCGCTGGCGTACGCCCACGCGCGCGGCGTCGTGCACCGCGACATCAAGCCCGAGAACATCCTCCTCCAGCAGGGCCACGCCGTCCTCACCGACTTCGGCGTCGCGCGCGCCGTCGCGGAGGCTCAGAGCGGCGGGCGGCTGACCCAGACCGGGATGGCCGTCGGTACGCCCGGATACATGTCTCCGGAGCAGGTCGCGGGGGAGGCACACGTCGACGCGCGCGCGGACGTCTACTCGCTCGCGGTGGTCGCCTACGAGCTCCTCACGGGGCAGCAGCCGTTCACGGGCGCCAGCATCCAGGCGGTCCTGGCCGCCCACCTGACCGAGGCGGCCAAGCCGGTCACGGACATCCGCGCCGAGACACCACCGGAACTGTCCACCACCATCGCCAAGGCGTTGGCGAAGAACCCCGGCGAACGCCTGCAGACGGCGGCGGACTTCCGGGACGCCATCGCGGTCCGCACGGGCGACGTTGCGGTCGACACCCGCGGTCGCCGGAAGCGGTGGGTCGGGCTCGGGATGGCCGTCGCCTTCCTCGCCGTCGCCGCCGTCGTGCTCTGGCCGCGAGGATGGCATGTGGACGGCGACCCACGGCAAAGCCTGGTGGTGTTCCCGTTCGAGAATCAGACCGGCGACGCGGCACTCGACTGGCTCGAGGATGCCAGTATGAACCTCCTCGGCCTGGGACTCGCCCACTGGGAAGACCTGCGCGTCTTCGACGACGAGCGCACCGGTTCGCTCATGCGCCGAAGGGGAGTGGAATCGGCCGGTGGCCTCGACTTCGACCTGGCGCAAGACATGGCGATGGATGCCAACGTCGGCACGCTCGTGCTCGGAGACTTCCGGTACGAGGGCGACTCGCTCGTCGTGCAGGGGAAGATCCACGACGTCGCCAGCGGGACGCGTTTGAGCACCGAGATCGTGCGCGCGGGGCGAGGCGACGACCCGCGATCCGTGTTCGATGCGATGGTCGGTCGCATCCTCAACCTGAGCGGGGCTCCCGTGGGTGAACGACCGGGCGTCACGGCGCAAACGACGCACTCACTTGAGGCCTACCGACTCTACCTGACTGGTGTAGAGCAACTGCAGCAATTCCAGCTCGACTCGTCACAGGCCCTGCTCGAGCGTGCCGTGGCCTTCGACTCGACGTTCGCCATGGCGTATCTCCAGCTCCATGCAATCGATGGCTGGCGCAGCGGCGGTGACGCTGCCTACAAGCTCTCACTGCTGGACGATGCACGACGGTACAGCGAGAATCTGCCGCCGCGTTACCGCGCCTTCATCGACATCTACACCGCGGCTGCGAACCAGGAGTGGGCACGCTCAGGGGAGCTTGCCGCCGAGATGATCTCCCGCGATTCCGCGGACGCAAAGGCCTGGTACGAGTACGGTGAGGCCCTGTTTCACGACGCCCCACTCGGACAGGGTGGCAGCTTCGGCAATCAAGGCAAGGCGCTGCGCGCGTTCGAGCGCACTCTGGCACTCGATTCAGCCATGGTCATCGCGTACCGCCACATCATGGACGTGCTGGCATCGTGTGACAATCGGATTGCTAACGTCCCTTCCGGTCAGACGACGTTCGTGTGCCTCGCCGACTCGGCTGTGTACGGAACGCGCATCGAGCTCGAGGCCCTCCTAGGCGTCGACGAGATCGAGCGCCTCCGCGTCGAGTCGGAGGAAGCACTCATCCAAACCGCTCGTCAGTGGGTAGCGGCGGCACCGAACGCCTACCAGGCACGTGACCGATATCTGCTCGTGGCCATCAACAAGGGCCGCTACCAAGAGGCCGAGAACCAGACGGCGATTCTGCGTGAGCGGGGCGATACTGCCAGAGCGCTCGCGTACCGCGCCGTCATCCTGCATGGGCGTCGTGATTTCGCCGCTGCCGCCGACTCGATGGCTCCGGCCTTCGCCGACCTCCCGAATGACTGGGGAAACCCCGACCTCGAGCAATCTCCATTCGCATGGGCTCCTATGGTATTCGCCGCCGCTGGGCGCATCGAGGCAGCAGAGCGGGCAACCGATACGATATGGAGCCGCCGCCTGAGCGGCCTTCCCGAACGGTTTCCGGCGTTCGGACGGGACGGTCCGTTCGTGTCAACAGCTGCGTTACTCGATCTCGTGCGCACGTTCCAGGACAACGCGCTGACACCGATGCCACAGAGCGAGCGCATGTGGGAGGCCTTGCAGACATTCCAGGCAACGATGCCTCGCGACACGACGCTTCTGCCTCGGGCCCTCGGCCTCTTCGGCGGCCTCGGAATCGTAGCGGTCGCCATGCTGGACGGAAACGATGACGTGGTGCGAGCGGTGGCACCACTCCTCACCGCGGAAGCCCGCACCCCGGGAGACGCAGCACTCGCGGCTGTGAACGGCGATACCGCCCAGGCGAAGAGCGCCGTCGTGGACCTTGTGCAACGACGAGCCGCGGGCGAGCACATCGCCCCGCAGGAGGTCTACATCTGGGCGCTGGTGGCTCGCAGGATCGGGGAACTCGCCACGGCGGTCGAGTTGTTGGAGTCACTCCGCGCCGTGAGGTTCAGCGAATACACGGCTGTCTTCCTCGTCCGTTCATGGGCCGAACGTGGCGCGCTCTATCAGCAGTTGGGTGACGACGGCCGAGCGATCGAGATGTACGAGAGAGTGATCGAGGCCCTGAAGACGGGAGACGAGGGGGTCCAACCACTCGTCGACAGAGCGCGTGACGCCATCGCGGCCATCACGGGGGAACCCGCTCCCCGGCGCTGACGCGTCGTCGACTCCGCCGTGAGTACCAAGCGTCGTACGTCCCAGCCCCAATCGCTGTCTTCTCATCCGGTGAGCGGCGAGGTCGACCGGCTCCTCGTGGTGCTGGGCGACCAACTCGACGACGACGCCCCGCTGCTCCACACGGCGGACCGATCCCGCGACGCCATCCTGATGATGGAAGTGGCCGACGAGGCGACGCACGTCCCGAGCCACACACAGCGCACGACGCTCTTCCTGTCGGCCATGCGCCACTTCGCCGCGGCCCGGCGCGCCGAAGGCTGGCGGGTGCGGTACGTGGAGCTCGACGACCCCGACAACACGCACACGCTGACGGACGAAGTGGTGCGCGCGACCGACACGCTCGCACCCAATCGACTGGTCGTGACGCAGCCCGGCGAGCACCGCGTCCTGGCGAGCATCAACGCGTGGCGGCGGAGCACCCGGCGGCCCGTCGACGTGCTGCCCGATACGCACTTCCTCACCTCGCCGGACGAATTCACCACCTGGGCGCAGGGACGTCGGGAACTGGTGATGGAGCACTTCTACCGCACTCAGCGGCGGCGGCACGACGTGCTGATGAACGGCCGGAACCCCGTCGGGGACACGTGGAACTTCGACAAGGAGAACCGGGCGAGCCTCAAGACCGCCCCCGACGTCGCCGCACCGCGGCACTGGACACCCGATGCCACCACACGCGCCGTGATGCGCGCGGTGACACAGCGGTTCCCCGACGCGCCGGGCGTGCCCGAGCCCTTCGCGTGGCCGGTCACGCGGGGCGATGCACGCGCGGCGCTCGAGGACTTCGTGGTTCACCGGCTCCCCAACTTCGGCACCTACCAGGACGCGATGTGGACGGGCGAGCCGTTCCTCTACCACTCGCTGCTCTCCCCCGCCCTCAATCTCAAGTTGCTGTCGCCGCGGGAGTGCATCGACGCGGCGGTGGACGCGTTCGACCGGGGCCGTGCGCCGCTCAACGCCGTGGAGGGATTCGTGCGGCAGATCCTGGGCTGGCGCGAGTTCATTCGGGGTGTGTACTGGCACGAGGGACCGGACTACGCCGACCGCAACGCGCTCGACGCCACCGGCGCGCTCCCGGACTTCTATTGGACCGGTGCAACGGACATGGCGTGCATGGCCGAGGCGATCGGCCAGGTGCGACAGCACGCGTACGGACACCACATCCATCGCCTCATGATCACCGGCAACTTCGCGCTGCTCGCGGGCATCGCGCCGCGTCCGGTGGCCGACTGGTACCTGGGCATGTTCGTGGACGGCGTCGACTGGGTCACCCTGCCCAACACCCTGGGCATGACGCTGCACGCCGACGGCGGCGTGGTCGGCACCAAACCCTACGCGGCCTCGGGCAAGTACGTGCAGCGGATGAGCAACTACTGCGCGGGATGCCGCTACGACCCGGCCAAGCGCACTGGTGAGGATGCCTGCCCGTTCACCACGCTGTACTGGGACTTCCTCATCCGGCACCGCGAACGATTCCGCACGAACCGGCGGATGGCCATGATCCTCAAGAACGTGGACCGCTTCGACGCCGGCGAGCGGCGTGCGGTGCAGCGCGCCGCGGCCAACACGCTGACCCGGTTGGGCGTGACGTGAAGCGCGAGCAACCCGGCCCCGGCCAGGAATCGGTCTGGGACTACCCGAGGCCGCCGCGGCTCGAGCGGTTCACCGGGACGATTCGCATCGACCTGGGCGGCCGGACGATCGCCGAGACGGACGGCGCCTACCGCGTCCTGGAGACCAGCCATCCGCCCGTCTACTACCTCCCGCCGCAGGACATCGCTGACGGGGCGCTCGTGCCGGCCGGCGGCGGCAGTCTCTGCGAGTGGAAGGGTCGCGCGGCGTATTTCGACGTCGTGTCCGGCGACGTCCGACGTGAGCGGGCGGCATGGAGCTATCCGCGTCCGACCTCGGCGTTCGCGGCCATGGCGGACTACGTTGCCTTCTATGCCGGCCCGATGGATGCATGCATCGTGGACGGCGAGCGCGTGACGCCGCAGCCGGGAGGATTCTACGGCGGGTGGATCACGTCCAACATCCTCGGCCCGTTCAAGGGCGGGCCGGGAACCATCGGGTGGTAGCACACCACGAGACGGAGTGACCATGAGTGCGTTTCTCATTCTTGGCGGGTCGGGCGGCATCGGCAGCGCGGTCGTGCGGCAGCTCGTCGCCGCCGACCATCAGGTCGCTATCGCCGGGCGCAATGCGGCGACGCTCGAGACAGTCGGCGACGAGACGGGGGCACGGGTGTTCGAAGTCGACGCGACGGACGTGCTCGCGGTCGAACGCGTGGCGACGCAAGCCAAGGCAACCCTGGGAGGGCTCTATGGGATCGCCAACTGCGTCGGATCGATCCTGCTCAAGCCGGCGCACCTCACCAAGCCGGACGAATGGGACGGCGTGGTCGCGACCAATCTCACGTCGGCGTTTGCGGCGGTGCGCGCGGCGGGCAAGGTGATGCGCGACGGCACCGGAAGCATCGTGCTCGTCTCGACGGGTGCCGCGCGGCTCGGACTCCCCAATCACGAGGCGATCGCCGCGGCCAAGGCCGGCGTCATTGGCTTGGCGCGCTCCGCGGCGGCCACCTACGCGCCCCGCCTACGGGTCAACGTGGTCGCCCCGGGACTCGTGCGCACGCCCTTGAGCGAGCGGATCACGGGGAGCGCGGCCGCGCTCAAGGCGTCGGTGGCCATGCATCCGCTGGGCCGCATCGGGGAACCCGAGGACGTCGCCCGGGCGATCTGCTGGCTGCTCGACCCGGCCCAGGATTGGGTCACCGGCCAGGTCCTGGGGGTGGACGGGGGTCTGGCCGACCTCAAGCGCTGAGGCCCTGCCCGCCCCCCTCAGCGCGGCTTGAGCAGCACCTGTCCGATCAGGTCGCCGGTTGGCGCACCGCCGTCGACGGCGAACGCCCCGCCGATGATCACGTAGTCGATGCCACTCGGATACTGATGCGGATCGAACAAAGTCGCGTTGTCCCGGAGCTCGTCGAGATCCAGCACCACGAGGTCGGCCACCGCGCCCACCTGCACGAGGCCGCGGTCCGCCATGCCCATGACGGTTGCGGGCAGCGACGTGGACGATCGGATCGCATCCTCGACGGACAGTACCCCCCGCTCATTCGCGTAGTAGGCGATCTTCCGCGGGAAGGTCCCGTAGACGCGCGGGTGCGTCAGTCCCTCGTCGGGAAGGACGATCCATCCGTCGGTGGCCGTCACGGTCCACGGCATCGCGCCGTAAGGCTCGACGTCGACGTCCGACAGGGAGAACCCCCGCAGCGCCCCGCCGCCTTCCGTCTCCGGATCACCCTCGAGCTGTAGCGCGATCGCCATATCCACGGGTGTGACGCCTCTCTCCGACGCGAGATCGGCGAGCGACCGCCCGACCCAAGCGATCTCGGGATGATCCAACACGACGATCCGCTCCGCGCCGCCGCGACGCCTGATCTCGTGCGCCACATCCATTCGCACCATCGTCGCCACCGAGTCGTCCCCCAGAGCGCGACGTAGCGGTGCAACGAAGTCCCGTGATCCGCGGTGCGGAGGCGCCACGCCATCGAGGCTCCACACCCAGTCGGGGATGAGGACGGTGCTGCCGTCGCTGCCGGTCGTGGTGTACGGGTACTGATCGGCGTAGACCTGCACGCCGCGATCGCGCGCCTCCTCGATCAGGCGAATGACGATGCTGCTCGCCCCCCAGTAATGTGCGCCCTTGGCCTTGATGTGCGACGCCACGACTCGCGCGCCGGTGCGCTCGCCGATCGTGATGGTCTCCTGCACGGCATCGACGAGCGTCGGGGGCGTCCCCGGGTGGCGGCTCGGCCAGTACCACATCGGATCGGCGCCCTCGCTTCGCTCGTGTGCGATGTAGGTACCGTCGAACGGCACGATCTCCTCCACCAGCGCGACGACTTCCTCCGTCTCACTCCACCGTCCGGGGACGTACTCGAGCCCCGCCGTCATCCCCCACGCCCCGTCGCGCATTCCTTGGCGGACAAGGGCACGCATCCGCTCGACCTCCGCCGCCGTCGCCGGTCGCTGGTGGTCGTCCCCCATGACCTCGCGCCGGACCGTGCCGTGGCCCACCATGAGCACCGCATTCACGCCGATGCCCTTGGACTCAAGCTCCGCCCGCTGATCCGCGATCGGCCAGAGCGAACGTCCGTCCCCGTTTACCACCACGGTCGTGATGCCCTGCATGACCAGGTTGGGCGCCGCGCGGCGCCGCGGATCGTCGGAACGCAGCCCGCGCGGACCGTATGGCGGGTCGTCTGCGTGCGAGTGAATGTCGATGAACCCGGGCGTCACCACCTTGCCGGTCCCGTCGATGATGCGGGCTGCCGTGGCGTCCGACAGGGGACCGACCGCCATGATGCGGTCGCCGGCGATGCCGACGTCCGCGGCGCGCCACGGGTTTCCCGTCCCATCCAGGACGTGCGCTCCGCGGATGATCACGTCGTACTGCGCAACGCCCGGGCGGGGCACCATCCCCACGGCGACGACGAGAAGGAAACGCGCCATCCACGGCGCGACCGGAATCGCACGAGACGTCGTCATAGGGTCACACCCAGAGCGAGAACCGTCCTGTCGCGTTGCGCAGCCCACGTGGGCGTGACACGCCCGCGCGAGGCGCCCGGCTACAAGCCCAGCCAGTAGGAGATCTTCACGGCGAACACGTTGGCCCCGGTGGCCCGGAACGTGTCCGGAAGGGCCGACATCACCCAGATGTCGCCATCCTCCGACCGGTCTTCGCGGTTCTGCTGCCACACGACGAACAGCGTCGAGCCCGGAAGGAACTCCCAACGCATGACGGCGTTGGTCCGGAGGGAAACGACACTGAAGTTGGGGTCGCCGAAGGTGAAGTCGTCGCCGCCGTCGCGGTCCACGTCCACCGCGAAGTCGGCCCCACCCGCCGCCCGCGACAGGCGATCCGACCCGAGTGGCGAGAACCGATCGGCGTACGACGGGGCAAGCGGGTTCGCCGCTAGCCGCAGCGCCTCGTAGCGACCGGCCGACACGAAGGGCTCGGCATAGAATTCGAAGGACAGGCGCGGCGTGACCGCAAACTCGGCACGGAGCGTGATCGCCACCTCGCGCCGCATGACCCGTCCGAGCACGTAGTAGGTACTGTCGCCCACCGTCGCTGCGGTGACGTATTGCCGATCCTCGCGGCCCCAGTTGCCGCGGACATCGGCGCTCACGGCGAGGCGCCCAGGCCGGAACCGCACCGTCCCGCTCGTGCGCCATCGCTCAACGCCGCTCTTGTATTCGGTGGTCCTCGACGCGGATGTGCTGAACGAGAGCGGACGCCGGTAGTCGGTGCGCGCGCTCAACCGGACGGCGAGTTCCCCCGGCGAGCGGAAGCTCGGACCGCCGCGCAACAGTCGCACCTCGCGCGTGCCGAAACGCTGATCCACCGCCAGCCGGACGTTCCAGTAGTTGCGGAAGGTCCCGGAGACGGTCGACTCGACCGCGGTGCGCGTCCGCTCCCAGCCGTACGTGAACGACGCTTGCTCCTGAATGGTCCATTCGAACTGGCGAAACACCGGCCCGGGCCGCAGCCAACGAAACTCGACTTCCGCCAGCTGCTCGTGCTGATCGGCCTGACGCATGAACCCGAGGTCGTTGGACTCGAATCCCGGCGACCGCGTCGTGTACCTGAGCTTCCAGGTCACGAAGCCCTGTGCCTTGCGCACCTGCGCGTAGCCGCCGAATCCCATGAGCGCCGTCCGGGACGAATCGAGCGTGGTGTAGTCGTTGTCGGGCCGCTGGAAGTAGCGGGCGGCGGAACGCTGCGTTCGGGTCAGGGCCTCCTCCGACCCCTCGACCCGCGAGCCGAAGGCCGCCACGTCGAACTGGTAGTCGTCTCCACCAAAGCGCACGCTGAGATCCGACCCCGCCGAGAAAGCGCGGTCGTGCAGGAAGTCGAAAGCCGTCGCATCCAGGCGGCGCGCCACCGCGGTACCCGTTGCCCCATACGACAGTCGACCCCGACTCAGCGACCGCTCGATCCGCGCCACGCTGTAGCTCGTGAGCGGCTCGACCGAAGCCTCGTCCATCACGCCCCCGGCGTCGACCGTCGCGGCCACCTCCTTCGAGGTGACCGCCTGCAGCAGGCCGATGGACCACCCGTTGCCCAACTGGCCGCTCAGCTTGGCGGCTCCGAGAATGGTCGTCTGCTGCACGTCCTCCGCATAGCCGTCCGTCTCGGGTCTCGCTTGCGGTCGGCGTCCGACGCGCCGTGTGTACACGAGACCTTCCTGCCCCCCGCGCCTGAACCCCCCGAACTCGAATGCCTCCGTCGGCTCGAAGCCGAACTGAAAAAGGTTCGTGCCTTCGACGAAGAAGGGACGCTTCTCGGGGAAGAACGACTCGAACGCGGTGAGGTTCACCTCCGCCGCGTCGGCCTCGACCTGGCCGAAGTCCGGATTGACCGTGAGATCCAACGTAAGGCCGCTGGTGACCCCCAGCTTCACATCGACCCCGCCGCGTACGGAGCCGCTCCGCCCGGACGCCTCGAAGGGATTCGCCGGATTCGCCGGCTGCACCGAGGCAGCGCCCGCCGTGTACGGAAGGAGTTCCAGCCTCCGCGGGGCGGGTACACCGTTCATCCCCGCCAGCACCCCATATTGCGAGACCTCACCGGCCTGATCGCGCGGAAAGAATGGCCAGTTGGCCTCCTCGTTCCGACGGTTGATCGACCGCCGGATCCGGATGCCGAACGCCAGCGAGTCGCGCGTCGGGAATCGCAGTTGCGAGAACGGGATGCGCATCTCGAGGGTCCAGCCGAGCGAGTCCACGCGCGTCGACCAATCGTACACGGGGTCCCACGAGTCGTCGCGCCCGGCACCGTCGTCGTAGATGAACACGTCCCGCCGCGCCCCAGACGGATTGAACGTGAACTCGTACGCCGTGCGCCGATCGAAGTAGGAATCCACGTAGAGCGTGATCCCATCGGCGGCCGCGTATGCATCGCGTCGCGTCAGCGCACCCCGAATCCGCTCCGGCTCCGAATCGAAGGCGCGCACCGCGACAAAGAGGTCGCGATCCGAATAGAGAAACCGGACCGTCGTCGACTCCGTCGGTATGGCACCCTCGTCGGGGTTCTGCTGCACGAGATCTCGGATCGGTTCGGCCAGATCCCAGGCCGGATCGTCGAGGCGGCCATCGACCACGGGCTCATCCCCGGTGACCCGGACCGCCCGAGCCTCCTGCGCCTCCGCTGCTCCTCCGTAGAGGAACGCGGACACAAGAAGCAGGCAGATTCGGGTTCGGTGGCGCATGTCGTTTCCGGGGCGTTCGTGGTACGTCACGGTCCTCGAGCGAAACAGGACCCTCCCAATGTACGCACCAACCGCGGAAGATGTTGGTGCCGAATCACCCCGGGACTCGACGCTATATTCCGCCATGCCATCACTTGCCTACGAGACGTACCTTTTCGATCTGGACGGCACCCTCATCGACTCGATCGAGCTGATCATGAGCTCGTACCGTCACACCATGGCGGTTCACGTCGGCGAGGTGCCCTCGGACGACGTGTGGCTGGAGGGACTCGGCACGCCGCTCTGGACTCAATTTCGGAAGTTCACGGACGACGACGCCGAGATCGACCGGATGGTCGCGACCTACCGCACGCACAACCTCGCACACCACGACGGAATGGTGGAGGAGTACGAGGGGGTCCGTACGCTGGTCGACACGCTCAGCACCGCCGATGTGGGCCTGGCCATCGTCACCAGCAAGAAGCGCGAGGGCGCCCTCCGCGGGCTCGGGCTCATGGGGCTGCGCAGCGCGTTCCCGGTCGTGATTTCCGCCGACGACGTGCAGCGTCACAAACCGCACCCCGAGCCCGTGCATCTGGCGCTCGAGCGCCTGGGGGCGGCCGGCACGACTGCGCTGTTCGTGGGCGACTCTCCCCATGACATCGCCGCGGGCGCCGCCGCGGGCGTCGCGACGGCCGCGGCACTGTGGGGACCGTTCCCGCGGGCATGGATCGAACCCCACGACCCGACTCACTGGGTGGACCATCCGCTCGACCTTCTGACCTTGAAGCGCCTCACGCCGCCGGCGTAGCTTCGGCGTCCCGACGCGAACGCCCCTTCCCAGGGAGAGCCCCGTGACGTTCCACACATTCGAGCTCGAACGCTGGCAGAGCACGTGGGAGAACCTCGTGCGCGTGAACCTCTCGGAGAGCGGCGTCCACCCTCTCTCGCTGAGCGAACTGTTGGCGCTCACGAACGCGGACATGGACGAACTCCTCGCGCTCCGCATGGTGTACAACCAGTCGGACGGGACGGAAGCGCTCCGGGCAACGATCGCGGCCCGGTACGAGGGAGCAACCGTGGATCACGTCACCGTGACCGTCGGCAGCTCCGAGGCGAACTTCGTCAGCTGCTGGTCGCTGATCGAGCGGGGCGACCGGGTGGCCATCATGACACCGACATATTGGCAGACGTACGGGCTGGCCAAGAACTTCGGCGCCGAGGTCGCCGAGTTCCCCCTGCACCCCGAACACGGATGGGAACCCGATCCCGACGACATCGACGCGGCGATCGCACCCGGCACTAAGCTCGTCGTCGTCACCAACCCGAACAACCCGACCGGGCATCTCCTCTCGGACGATGCCCGCCGTCACATCATGCGTCGTGCCGAAGAGGTGGGCGCGTGGCTTCTGGCGGACGAAGTGTACCAGGGAGCGGAACACGACGGGATCGAGACACCATCCCTCTGGGGACGGTACGAGCGGACCGTGATCGTGAACGGTCTGTCCAAGGCCTACGGCCTCCCCGGCCTGCGCATCGGGTGGATCGTCTCCTCACCGGCGCTGAAGCGGGAGTTGGCGCGCCGACACGATTACACCGTGATCGGCGCCCCCCCGACCAGCGACTACCTCGCACGCTGCGCGATCCAGGCTCGCGACCGGATCTTCGAGCGGACGCGCGGCTACCTGACGGCCGGGTATCCGATCCTTGCCGAGTGGATGCAGCAGTTCGGTCCGCTGTTCGACTGGCACGCGCCGCAGTGCGGCGCGATCTGCTTCGCGCGCTATCGCCACCCGACCGAGGCGCTCGACCTGGTCGAGCGGGTACGCACCGAGCACGACATCCTGCTGGTGCCCGGCGAGCACTTCGGGCTCCGCCACCACCTGCGATTCGGGTTCGGCAACGAGGAGGCCGAGCTGCGGTCCGCGCTCAACGAACTGACGCCGGTATTTCAGCGATTGGCCGACTGAGCGCGCCCCCTCAGCGAATCCACATCGAGAACGGCTCCGTTACCACCCCGGCGCCGTCGACTTCACGCACGCCCAAACGCACGCGTCGGTCCGGGAGCACGTCCAGCACGACGTAGCCGGCCTCGGAGCTTCCGTAGCGCATTCCCTCGATCCAGTGCACCTGGCTTCCGTGGTCCCAGTATCCGGAGCCGCTGACGACGCTGACGTGTTCGACCTCGCCGTCGAAGACCTGGAGGTTGTGGTCGTGACCGGCGGCGTAGACGAGAGGCGGGTTCGCCTGGAAAGCGGCCCGCAGTGAGTCGACGAGCCCGCCGTACGCACCCGAACTGAGGTCCTGGGACGAGATTCCGCTCTGGCGCGCGAACGGGTAGATGGATCCGATCACGGGGAACGGGATCCAGAGGTCGTCGTTGACGGCCCGGAGGGGGAAGAGGTGGTCGAGGAAGGAGAAATGACCACCGTGGACACTCCCGGTGGCGATCGGGTGATGCGCGGTCACCACCGTCGCGCGGTCGCCGGCGGCACGCAGGACGGCTCGCAGACGCTGGGTCATCTCCGCGGGCGTGGCCACCGCACACCCGTCGGCTGCCCCGGCGGGCTTATCGTGCCCGTGCAGCCACCACTGCGTGTCGATCATGACGAGGCGAAGCGCGTCCCCGACGTCCTCGACCACCGGGCCAGGGCACCCCCCGCGGGGCAGCAGTGCCGCGCGACCCCGGCCGCGCTCGTCGATGAAGTCTCCCTGCATGCGGATGCGGTTCCAGCCGTCCGCGCCGCCGCCTTCCCAGTCGTGATTGCCGGGCACGAAGATCGCGCGCCCCCCCGCCTCGACGACGGCGAGGACCTGTGCCTCAAGGCGGCGCTCACTCTCCGCGCGGTCCGGCGCGCCTTGGGAGGGGAGGCCGGACGGGTAGATGTTGTCGCCGAGGAACACGACGATGCTCTGCTCGGGGGCCTCGGCGATCTCGGTACCGAGCGCTCGGAGGACCGGTTCGTCGATGCGAGGCGCGCCGGCGTCCCCGATCAGGAATACTCGGGCTACCGGAGCGTCCGCCGCGACGGGCGCAACGGTCGTCGGCGGTACGTGAGAGACGTGATTGCATGCCGCGAGCAGCCCCGCGAGCACCCCACTGAGTAGCGCACCCCGAAAATGGATCATGGTACGGGCGGAGGCGGCTGCTCGCCGCTGTTGCGAAGTACGCCGACACGCGAGAGAATCGTCGCCACCGCGGCGAGCAGATCCCCGGTGTCGTAGGGCTTCCCCACCACCGGCTGGCCGGTGCTCTGCAGGAACTCGTACGACTCCGGCCGGGTGAAGTCACCCGTCACGAACACGAAACGGCCCGCCACCTGCGGCATCGTCTCCTCGACCTGTTCGAAGAACGTCCGGCCGCCCATCGTGGGCATGTGCAGCTCGCAGACGACGCAGTCGACTTCGTGTCCGTCGAGCACCTCACGTGCGTTGATCCCGCTCGCCACCGCGGTCACCTCGTGTCCGGCGCTGCGGAACAGACGCGCCATCACGGCACGGTTGCTGTCGTCGTGCTCCACGACCAGAATCCGCCCGGGCCGATCACCCACGTCCCGAAGGACGTTCCAAACCGGCGGGGCGATGTCCGGCGCCTGTGACGTCACCCGACTCAGCATGCCCTGCGTGATGTTCAGCGCGCGCCGAACCTCCTCGCGTAGCTGCTCGAGCACCTCAAGTCGCTCGTCATCGTTCGGCGACGTCTCCAGCTGCCGGAGCAGTTCGTTCACCGCGTTGAACCGGTTGTGCAGTCCACTGACGCTGTTCGCGACATGCTCGCGAAGAAACTGAACCCAGGCCGTGATGAGTTCCTGCGACGGCATCTCGACCTGAGTCGGCGTCGGCGGACGCCGCGTCGGCTCGGGCGGCTCGGGAGCCGGCTCGCCTCGTGACGGGCGCCACTTCATGCAGGCGGCCCCCCGGCCGCGCGGGTGGTGTTACCCGCCCACATACACGATGCGGTAGATCCGGCCCCCGCTGTCGTCCGACACGTACAGCGATCCGTCCGGACCGACGGCGAGCCCGACGGGTCGGTGCGCTACACCACGTGGGCTCACCTCGTCTCCCGCGAAGCCGTCGGCGAACGTCTCCCATTCGCCGGTCGGCTCGTGCGCCGCGAACGGGGCGAACACGACCCGATACCCGGCCTGTGGAAACGGAGCGCGGTTCCACGAGCCGTGGAACGCGATGAAGGCGCCGCCGCGATACCGCGCCGGGAACGACGACCCGCTGTAGAAGAGGAGTCCGTTGGGCGCCCAGTGGGCCGGAAATCCGATCAGCGGATCCTTGGCGTCCGCACACCGGCCGACCATGGCGCCGTCGCCTCCATACTCGGGTGCGAGCACCTTGGTGTCGGTCGCCGGGTCGTGGTAGCAGTGTGGCCAGCCAAAATCGTCGCCCGCTTCGATGCGCACGAACTCCTCGGCCGGCTTCTCGGCGCTTTCCTCTTCCGTGAAGAGGTCGGGCCAGAGCTGGTGCAGCCGGTCGCGGCCGTGCACCACCCCGTACACGCGCCCGTCCTGCGGCCGCGACGCCAGCGCGACGGTGTTGCGCAGTCCGGTCGCGAAGTGCTCGCCGTCCGCCTGCTCCTGGTGCTGGCGATCGAGCGGGAACCGCCACACGCCGGCACGCGTCTCCAACTCGTCGCACGGCTCCTTGCCCGGAGACCCCGCGGTCCGTCCCTGCTGCATACAGGCATTCGACGGCGATCCCACGTTCACGTAGACGAAGCCGTCGCCCGGAAGGGCGATGCTCTTGGCCCGGTGCCCGCCCCACGCCGGAAGGTCCTGGGCGACCGTGTCGGGCGCGCCCGACGGCATGAGTGCGCCGGGCTCCCACGCCCACCGCATGACCGCCGTGTTGGTCGAGAAGTAGAGGAAGCCACCGTGGAACTCGACGTCGTCCCCCGGGCCCGACGCGAAGCGGTGCGTCTCGTCCGCCACGCCGTCGCCGTCCGCATCGCGCAGCGCGACGATGCCTCCGGCGTCTCCGCCTCGGCGCTGCGCCCCCAGCGCGACGAACACGTCCCCGTTCGGGGCGACCGTGAGGTGGCGCGCCCTGCCGAGCGAATCCGCGACGACGACGACGCAGAACCCGTCGGGGACGGTCAGCCCCGCGTGATCCTCTGCACACTGGAGATCCTGGGCCTGCACGGCCGTCGAGAGAAACGCACCGATCGCTGCTGTGGCGATCCCACCGAACACTGTCCTGGACATCAGCCGTCTCCGGTCGCTGGGGAATCGATCTCGCGCATGCGCGCGGGGAGATTGGTAATGATACCCGCCACGCCGGCAGCCCGCAGGTTGCGCGCCTCGTCGACGTCATCGACGGTCCACACGTGCACGGGACGGCCGCGCCGCCGGCACGCCCGCATGAATCGGCCATCCACCACCCGCACCCCGCGGTGGCGGGCCGGGACCGAGAAGGCTTCGCAGCGTCCGCCCCAGCCCAGACCCACCCGGCTGGCCGCCCAGGCCAGGCCCGTGTCACGTCGAGAACCGGTGCAGTGGAAGGGCGCGGCACGGAACGGCCTGAGTGCCGCATGATCGAATGACCCGAGCAGCACTCGGTGGGCCGCCCCGTGCCGCCGCAGAAGCACGGCCACCGGCGAGGCGCATGCCACCGTCTTGAGTTCGATCAGGAGCGGAACGGATGCGTAGCGTTCGAGAACGCCGGCGAGCGTCGGCACGCCGGCACCGTCACCCGGGTTCAGGGCGGACAACGCCTCCGCCGTCAGCTCCCCTACCGGCCCCGATCCATCGGTCGTGCGATCCACCGTGGCGTCGTGCATCACGACGACCACGCCATCCGCCGAGCGGTGCACGTCGAGCTCGATGGCGTCGGCCCCGTCCGCCAGGGCGGCGTCGAAGGCCTGCCACGTGTTTTCGGGACACCGACCCGAGGCGCCCCGGTGTGCGATGACCGGACGGGCGTCAGGGTCGAGGAGGATCACCCTACCGCTGCAGGATCACGCCGCGCAGTGACGGTCGAACGCCTCGCGAAGATCCGTGGCGATCTCGTAGGGGTCGTGGCCTTCGATGTCGGTGCGCTCGAGCATGTGCACCAGGGCACCGTCTTTGAACAAGGCGATCTGTGGGGAGGACGGCGCATACGGCACGAACTTGGCGCGTGTCGCGTCGACGGCGTCCATCTCCATACCCGCGAAGGCGGTGACGAGACGGTCGGGCCGGTGCTCGTGCTCGAGCGCCATCCGCACACCCGGGCGCGCCATGCCCGCGGCGCACCCGCAGATGGAGTTGATCACGACCAGCATGGTTCCCGCCGCTTCCGCAAAGACACGGTCGACATCGTCGGTCGTAAGCAGTTCCTCGAAGCCGATGCGCGTCAGTTCCTCGCGCATCGGCTGCACCAGCATCGGGCTGTACCGCATTCAGGCCTCCGGAGATTCGGGCGGCGTCCACCTGGACGCCTTGCCGTCCAACACATAATCGGGGAAACAGTCCGGATGGAGCAACCCGGCCAGGATCTCGACTCCATCAACCATCCGCGGTCCGGACCGGTTGAAATACGCCGATCCGTCGACGACCACACTCCGACCCGCCGCCACCGCGCGCGGGGCGATCCGCACCAACGCGTCGGCAAAGCGGTCGGCTTCGCGGCGGCTCGCGGGCAGATCGTAGCCGCAAGGCATGACGATCAACACGTCCGGGTCGTGCCCCGTCAGATCGTCCCAGGACACCTCGCGCGACGGCTGGCCGGCGACGCCCGCCAGGAGCGTGCCCCCGGCCAGGTCCACCATCTCGGGAGTCCAGTGCCCCGGAATGAACGGCGGGTCGAGCCACTCCACCGCCAATACGCGCGGCCGGGCGCGATCGGCGGTGTGCTGCCGAACGTCCGCGAGTCGCGCCTCGAGGCCCGCGACGTACCGCTCGGCGCGCGTGGGGACACCGGCAGCATTCCCGATCGCCACGATGCCCTCCAGAATGTCCGCGATCGTGTGCGAATCGAGCGAGACCACCGCCGGCGGTTCGTCGAGCGCGGACGCCGCGAGTTCCGCCAGACTCGTGGGCACCGCACACACCTCGCAGACGGCCTGGGTGAGCAGCAGCTCAGGTCGCAGTTCACGCACGAGATCCGTGTCGACCGTGTAGACCGAACCGTGCGTCGCCATCGCCTCACGCACCGCGGTATCGATCTGCCCCGACTCCAGGTCGGCAACATCGAACCGGGTCTGACTGATGCGCGGCTTCGCCCGAACCGCGGGCGGGTAGTCACACTCGTGGGAAACGGCCACGAGGTCGTCACCGAGTCCGAGCGCATACACGGCCTCGGTCGCACTGGCGAGCAACGATGCGATACGCATGGAACGGGAAGATCGTCACGGCCCGCGAGGGCCGCAACAGCGACTTGACACGCTCCGAAGGCGCAACAACATTGCGGACGATTCGACAACACCTTCCTACTTCCCCGAGCCCTTATGACCTACGTCATCGCCGAACCGTGTATCGACACCAAGGACCGCGGATGTGTCGACGTGTGCCCGGTCGACTGCATCTACGAAGGTCCTGACATGCTGTACATCCACCCCGACGAGTGCATCGACTGCGGAGCATGCGAGCCGGAGTGCCCGGTCAACGCCATCTATCCCGAAGACGACGTGCCGACGGAGTGGACGAGCTACACGGACAAGAACCGCGAGTTCTTCGAAACGGGCGAGGAGCGGGAGGTCGCGAAGGGCCGCGACGCCTAGCAGCGAGCACGAGCCTGCATGCGGCCCCCGGGGGGAATCTCCCCTCGGGGGCCGCGTGCGTTCAGCGGCGATCTACGGGAGCGCACGGGCCATCGCCGTCGCCGACGCAGGACACGCCTCTCGAAACTCGATCGACCCCCGGACCCCCGCCGGTACCTCGTCGCGGGCGACCGTGCGAAACCCCCGGGCCACGAAGAATGCCTCGGCCGTCTCCGTCAGCAGGAACACGCCCGGATGCCCGGCGGCGTGCGCGCGCTCCAACGCGGTGTCCGTGAGACGGACACCGAGCCCCCGGCCGCGCCACTCGGGCGCGACCGCGAGCGAACGCAGGAGCGCGCCATCCGCGTAGGTCTCCAGCGCCACGCATCCCACAATCCGACCGTCCACCCTGGCCACCTGGAGGTCCACGCCGCGGTCGGCCAGACCCGCCGTAGGGAGCGACGACGCAGCGAGGAGCGCCGTGACCGCCGCGAGCTCGCCGTCGTGGATGGGGGTGATGGTCGGATGAGACATCGGTCGCCTCCTGGAGCATGGCCGGTCCGCGCAGGCGGGCCTCGAGCCCAAGTTAGGGGCACCCGCGCGGCCCGCGCCATGGTCCGGAAACCTCCAGGGCCCCGTCTCCGTAGGACGAAGAAGACAAGGAGACCCCCATGCGTATTCTCGCCCTCATGCTTCCCGCCGCAGCCGTTGCCGTGCTGCTCGCCCACCAGGGGGACCACCTTCCGCACCCGCAGATGGCCGTGGTGACCTCCGGCGCCCACGTCGCAGCGGCACCGGCGGCGCCGGCCGTGGCCTCGGTCGGGGTGGCACCGGTCCCGGCCGCGGCGCCCATGGCGCAGCATGTCGACGTGCGCGGTGACGTCCGGGCCACCGTCGATGCATCGGTCGCGTTGGCTCTGCAGGCCGTCGAGCAGCAGTTGGCCGATCTCGACCTTCAGACCGCAGAGGCCGCGCGGCTGCTGGAAGCCGTCGGCGCCATCGCGGCCTCCGCCGCGGCGTCCGTCGACGCCGATCTGGAGTTCGTGACCGGCGACGGCACGACCCTGATCATCCGAGCGGATGGCGACGGGGAGATTGCGTTGGACGTCAAGCACTGACCCGTGAGGGGGGCGGCCCCGCGGGCCGCCCTCTCCGACGTCTCCGCTCCCTAAAGAAATCTTTCCTCGGGCTTCAACCTCCCCACGCCCTCGTACGTCCTACCGTCGAATCATCGCCCGCTCGCCCCCGAGCCAAAGCAGGCAACCGATGGGCAGACTCGACGTCTCCGCCTCGCTGGACACGGCCGTATTTCGCGCCTTCACGAAGGCGCTCCTGACGGACCTGCGGGCACTCGAACAGATGATCGCCGACGGCGCCATCGAGACGGGTCGCCAACGGATCGGGTTCGAACAGGAGTTGTTCATCGTCACCGACGCGATGCGGCCGGCCCCGGTCGCGCTGGAGCTCCTCGAGACCCTGCCCTCACCGCCGTTCACGACCGAACTGGGCCTCTTCAACATGGAGGCCAACTTCCCGCCCCGACCCCTCGGACCAGCGTGCTTCACGGATCTGGAGCGGGCCGTGGTGGACGCGATCGAACAGGTGCGCCGGTCCGCAAGCGCACACCAGGCCGACGTGGCGCTCATCGGGATCCTGCCGACGCTCACCAAGTCGGACCTCTCCCTCCAATGGATGACTCCGCTCGAGCGGTATCGCGCCCTCAACGCAGCCCTGTCGCGCATGTGCGGCGCCACGTACCACCTGCACATCCAGGGCGCCGACGAACTGCACCTCGAGCACGACTCCGTCATGCTCGAGGCGGCCACGAACGGCATCCACGTGCATATCCAGGTCGACCCGGACGCCTTTGCGAGCATGTACAACGTCGCACAGATGGTGGCGGCTCCCGTCCTGGCCGTGGCGTCCAACTCGCCCCTGCTCTTTAACCGGCTGCTCTGGACCGAAACGCGAGTCGCGCTCTTTCAGCAGGCACTGGATACCCGGGGAGCCACCAAGCACATCCGGGAGCTCACCCCCCGGGTCCGGTTCGGCGAGCGGTGGGTCCACGCGTCGATCCTCGAGATGTTCATGGAGGACATCTCCCGCATCCCCGCACTGCTCGCCACCGCCACGGCCGAAGATCCGTTCGCAGTGCTCGACGCCGGCGGGACGCCCGAACTGCATGCCCTCCAGGTCTACAACAGCACGGTCTACCGCTGGAATCGGCCATGCTACGGCGTGACCGACGGGCGCGGGCACCTCCGCATCGAGGCGCGGTACCTCCCATCCGGGCCGACGGTCCGCGACGAGATCGCAAATGCAGCCTTCTGGCTCGGATGCGTCCTCGGCATGGTGGAGCGCTACCCGCACCCGGCGGACCACATGGACTTCGCCGAAGCCCGGGCCAACTTCGTGGCTGCGGCACGCCGCGGCCTGGACGCCGGGTTCGGATGGCTGGACGGCCGCGCGGTGACGGCCCCGGCCCTCGTCCTCGACGAACTCCTCCCCATCGCCGACGCCGGTCTCGCGCGCGCCGGCGTCGCTCCGGAGGAACGCACGGGTTACCTTGGGATCATCGAAAACCGCGTGGGACAGCGGCGCACCGGTGCGCGGTGGCTGGTCGACTCGCTGCACCGATTCGGTCGATCCGGGACCGTCGCGGAGCGCATGGCGGCGCTCACTGCGGCCGCGGTCCACCGTTCCCACGCCAACACACCGGTCCACGAATGGGATCTTGCAACCCTCGGAGATGCCGGCGGGTGGCGGCACAACTACATGCGTGTTGAGCAGTTCATGACCACCGACCTGTTCACGGTGCACGAAGACGAACTGGTCGACCTCGCCGCGTTCCTCATGGATTGGAAGCGCGTTCGCCAGGTTCCGGTCGAGGACGACGAGCATCACCTCGTGGGGCTCGTGACGTACGGTGCCGTGCTGCGGCTGTTGATCGCCAATCGGAGCTCGGCGGAGACGACGGTCCCCGTTCGGGAGGTCATGGAACCGCACCCCGTCACCATTGGGCCTTCCGCATCGACGCTCGACGCGATTCGCCTGATGCGAGAGAAACGGCTCACCTGCCTGCCCGTCGTGCACGACGACCTGCTCGTGGGCATCGTGACGATCGGCGACTTCGTCCCCATCGCAGAGCGCATCCTGGAAGAGCAGATCGGATCGCACTGACCATGAGCCTCGTGCACGCCTCCCTGCGGACCTTTCGGGACCAGCGCCGGGAAATCGGCCGCGTCGAAGGTTCGGAACCCGGTCCGACCCTCGTCTGCGTCGGTTCGCTGCACGGCAACGAGCCGGCAGGGGTGAGCGCCCTCGAACGGGTGTTCACGGTGATCGACTCGCTGCGGCCGACCGTGAACGGAGAATTGGTGGGTCTCGCCGGAAACGTCGAGGCCCTGGCACGCCGACGGCGGTACGTCGACACCGATCTCAACCGCCGCTGGACCGAGGCGCACGTGGCCGCGCTGGTGCGCCGCACCGACGGACCGCCGGTCACCATCGAGGATCAGGAGCTGCTGGATCTGCTTCGCGAGATGGAATGGGCCTTCGACCGCGCCCGCGGCGACATCCACATCCTCGACCTCCACACGACGTCCGGAGCGAGCGCTCCCTTCGTGACCATTGCGGACACGCTCCGCAACCGACGCTGGGCCCTGCGGGTCCCCGCCCCGGTCGTGCTGGGACTCGAGGAACAGATCGACGGCACGATGCTGGGCTACCTCGAGTCGCGCGGCTACATCACGATGGGCGTCGAGGGTGGCCAGCACGACGACCCCACATCGGTGGACCATCTCGAAGCCGTCATCTGGACCGCGATGGCCGCCGCAGGGGTGCTGGCGCATCCCGATGCCGTGCCAAACGTGGCGCGCGCGCGCGCCACGCTGCGACAGGCGGCGCGCGGGATCCCGAACGTCCTCGAGGTTCGGCACCGCCACCCGGTGGAGCCCGATGACGGCTTCCGCATGGAACCGGGGTACGCGAGCTTCCGGCCCGTACGGGCCGGCGAGCCGCTCGCCCATCTCAACGGACGCTCCATCGTGGCGCCGGAATCGGGTCGTATCCTGATGCCGCTCTACCAAACGCAGGGCGACGACGGGTTCTTCATCATGCGTGAATTCAGCGGCACGTGGCTGGTCGTCTCCGCCGTACTGCGGCGGCTGCGGGCCGACGCGCTGTTCCGGCTGCTTCCCGGGGTCCGACGCGACCCCGACCGCCCGGGCACGCTCGTAATCGACCGCGGGGTCGCACGGTACTTCGCGCTCGAGGTCTTTCACCTGCTCGGCTACCGACGCCGGCGCATCGACGGCGACACTCTCGTAGTGAGCCGGCGCCGTGAACGCTGAGGGCGTGCGCCCGCTGATCGTCGGTGTCGCGGGCGGCTCGGGCTCGGGTAAGACGACCGTCGTGACCGCCATCGTGGACGCACTCGGCCCGAGTGCGGTCAGCGTGATCGAGCAGGACGCCTACTACCGTGACCGCGGGGACATCCCCCCGGAGGAGCGCCCCGGCCTCAACTACGATCATCCGGATGCGCTGGAGACCCCCCTGCTGATCGAGCACCTCGAGCAGCTCAAGCAGGGGCAGCCCGCCGCGATGCCCGTCTACGACTTCACGACCCACAGCCGCACCGCGCAGACGATTCTCGTGCCCGCGCGGCCCGCCGTGATCGTCGAGGGCATCCTCGTCCTGGTCGACCCCGACCTGCGGGCCCTGATGGACATCAAGGTATTCGTGGACACCGACGCCGACCTGCGGCTGGTG
>JBDHIW010000017.1:0-23853 GCA_039587215.1 Gemmatimonadota bacterium
GACGCGTCCGACGATCTCTTCGACGGTATTCCACAAGACGACCCGTGGCTCGGGACGCTGGCAGACTCGCTGCGCGATGCGGTGGTCCCGCGCCGCATGGGCGCGTTGGTGCAGCCGCTGGCCGCCGCCGCAGGGCGGGCCGCAGCGTCGGGGGTGGAGGGTAGCCGGCTCGCGCTGCTTTCCGAGGCCACGGCGATCGCCGCGGGGGTGGTCGTCGATGCGACGGCCGACCGGGAGGGCGTGCTGCCCGGCGGTACGATCCGTGTTGCGGTCAAGGTCTTCAATGCCGGGGATGTACCGGTGGTCGTGCGGTCGCTCGCCATCGACGCCCCGGACGGGTGGTCGGTCGGTCCGATGGAGGGTGGGGCGGGGGTTTCCGCTGGCGACACGGTCGCGGTCACGACGTCGGTCGCAGTGCCCGTCGACGCCGCCACGACACGTCCGTACTTCTTGGAACGCCCGCTGCACGGCGCGCTCTACGACTGGAGCGGCGCCGATCCGGCGGTCCGCGGCCTGCCGTTCCAGCCCGATCTCCTCCACGCCGTCATTGAACTGGAGATCGGGGGGCATCGGGTCACACTTCGGAAGGCGGTGACCCACCGATTCAACGATCAGGAACTCGGCGAGCAGCGACGTGCCCTGCGGGTCGTGCCCGTTGTCGAGGTCCGGATGGAGCCGGAGGCCGTCGTCTGGTCGACCACGACCGGGCCAGTCACGCGGGAGTTTCGCGTCACGGTTCGGTCCAATGCCGACGGCCCCGTGCGCGGCACCGTCGGCCTCCACGCGGACGCGTGGGACCTTCCACCTGCGGCGGCGTTCGCGCTCGAGCGGGCAGGCGAGGAACGGACGATGGCGTTCGAGGTGCCGCGGCCGGCAGCAAACGATGCCGGACGCGTGACGCTCGGCGCCGTGGCACGGACGGACGACGGCGCGTTTGCGGACGGGGTCCGTGAGATCGTGTATCCGCACATCTCTCGCGTCTCCTGGACGGAGGCGGCGGAGGCGACGGTGACCCTCGCGCCGCTGACGCTGCCGGCCGTGGATCGCATCGGGTACGTGCGGGGGGCGTCGGACCGCGTTCCGGAGGCCCTCGCAGAAATCGGGCTGGCCGTCGAACTGTTGGATGACGACGCGTTGGCGCGCGCCGACTTGTCGGCGTTCGACGCGATCGTGATCGGCAGCCGGGCGTACGAGGCGAATGCCGAGCTCGGGCGCTTCAACGACCGCCTGCTGGATTACGTGCGCGCGGGGGGGCACCTCGTCGTCCAGTATCAGCAGTACCAGTTCGTGCGGGGAGGCTACGCTCCCTATCCTCTCTCGATCGGCCGCCCGCACGACCGCGTGGCCGACGAGACCGCGCCGGTGCGCGTCATCGCGCCCGACCATCCGCTCGTGACCCGGCCGCACCGGATCGTGGACGTGGACTGGGCGAACTGGCCGCACGAGCGGGGCCTCTACTTTGCCGAGTCGTGGGACGACGCGTACGCACCGGTGCTGGAACTCGCCGATCCGGGTGAGGCGCCGCTGCGGGGCGGATTGCTCGCCGCGCGGGTCGGCCGCGGGACATACGTCTACACCGGTCTCAGCTTCTTCCGCGTGCTCCCTGCCGGGACCCCGGGGGCGTACCGCCTCTTCCTCAATCTGGTGCAGCCGGGGTGGTAGCCTCGGTTCTGCACCACCAGCCAGACTGACCGTGAACGCCACGGTGAAGCGACTCTCGGTACTCATGGCCACGGCCTTCGTGGACATGATTGGGTTCGCGATGGTGTTCCCGCTGCTGCCGTACTACGCGCGTCGGCTGGACGCCGCCGATTGGACCATCGGTTGGATGATCGCGATTTTCTCGATCGCCCAGCTCGCCGCCGCTCCGCTGTGGGGGAGGCTCTCCGATCGGTACGGGCGGCGGGGGACCATCATCCTCGGACTGACGACCTCGGCGGTCGCGTACGTCGTGTTCGGCCTCGCGACCTCCATGTGGTGGCTCTTTGTCTCCCGGATGGTGCAGGGCATCGGCGGTGGGACCACCGGCGTGCTGCAGGCCTACGTGGCGGACGTGACGGAGCCGAAGGACCGAGCGAAGGCGCTGGGATGGCTCTCGGCCGCCACGGGCGCGGGCGTGATGATCGGGCCCGCCATCGGGTCGCTGGCCTTCAACTTCGGCCCTGCGGCGCCCGGGTTCGTGGCCGCAGCATTCTGCATCTTCAACATCGGGTTCGCGGCACGGTGGCTCCCGGAGAGTCGCGCGGACGATGGAGAATCGGGGCCGCGCCGCTCGGTCCGTGCCATGATCGGCGAGATCCTGCTGTCGCCTCGCACCGAGGCGGCCCGCTTGGTGTGGATCTACGCCGTCGGGATGCTGGGCTTCATGTCCATGACCGCCGTGCTCGCGCTGTATCTACAGGACCGGTTCGGCGTGACCGAGAGCACGATCGGTATCTTCTTCGTTTACGTCGGCGCGCTGTCCGTCGTCATGCGCGCCGTGCTGCTCGGGCGGCTGGTCGACTGGATCGGCGAAGCGAAGCTGATGCGCGCAGGTGCCGCGATCCTCGCGGTGGGACTCTTTGCGATCCCCTTCCCGGATTCGGTGGTGCCGCTGGCGCTGGTGATCACGCTGACGCCGATCGGCACCGCGTGCCTCTTCCCCGCAACCACCGCCCTCATCACGCACCGCGTCGCCGAGGAGGTGCGCGGACAGATGCTCGGGGTGGCCCAAGCCTTCGGGGGCATCGCCAGGGTCATCGCGCCGCTCTGGGCCACGGCGACCTACGACAGCTGGGGACAGGCGTTGCCGTTCTACGTCTCGGGGGCTGTCGTCGCGCTGGTGATGCTGTTGGCCTTCGGTGTGCCTCAGTACGAAACCGCCGAGGCCCCCGCCTAGCGGAGCCGCTCCTCGACAAAGCGGAACAGGCGCGCGCGGTAGGCCTCACCACCGACCGTGTAGGTGTCGTTGTGCCCCGCCCCCTCGATCCGTACGAACTCCTCGGCCCTACCCGCCTCGGCGACGGCCTCACCCATGGCAACCGGTGCGATGAAGTCACGCGCTCCGTGGAACACGAGCAACGGGATCGACAGGTCGTGGGCGCGGCCCAGGTTGTCCAGCTGCAGCCGCATGAGAAATGGGGGTGCCCACGGGTAGTGTCGCCGCGCCATCGCCCGCGCGCTCGTGAAGGGCGAATCGAGGACGATGGCCTGCACGGGTCGTGCTTCGGTGACGTGGAGCGCCACCGCGCTGCCCAGCGAGCGGCCATACACGCCGATGCGGGTCGCGTCCACCTCCGCGCGCTCGGCCAGATAGTCCCACGCCGCTTCCGCGTCGGCATAGAGACCCGGTTCGGTCGCGCGCCCGGTACTCTGGCCGTACCCGCGGTAATCGATCGCGAAGAGGGCGACCCCCGGAGGCCGGAACTCTTGGAGGATCGGAGCGATGTCGACGACGGTTTCCATGTTGCCGTAGAACCACAGGAGGCCGGGCACGGGACCGTCGGCGGTATCGGGCGTGGGCGGCAGATACCAGCCCACCAGTTCCACCCCGTCCGCCGTGGTGAAACGAACGCGCTCGCCGTCGCGAATCCCGACGTCGGCCGGTGCGGCATCACGGCTGTTGGGCCCCGGGAACGCGAGCCGCTCCTGAAACCGCCAGGCGAGGACGGAGAGGACCAGGTATGCCAGCGTGAGTCCAAGGACGATCTTGAGCGCGGTGCCGAGCATGAAACGCAAACTAACCGGCGTCGCAGCGCCGAACGGCGCTCTGCACCCAGACGCGTACCTCCGCGGGCGTCGGACGCCGCGCGGTTGGCGTCTGCGCACGGAGTCGGGCGTAGAGGTCGTCGGGGTCGCGGCGCGCGAGGGCGCACACGGACGCGACGTCGGCGCGCTCGAGCCGGAGGGCGTGCGGGAGGCCGAGTCCGCGGTGGAACGCCAAGCCGGCCAGGTCGCGCAGCCGACGCGCCTGTGCCGCCGGGAGACCGGCTCGGGCGATTCGCGCCTCGTCCAGAAGACCGCGCGGCCCGCCGGCCGCGGCCGTGAGCCGGTCCGGGTCGACACCGAGCGTAGCGGCAAACTGTGCGACCGTCGGCACCGTCGAGCTGATCGTATGCCGTTCCATGCCCCAGAGTACGCCGGCGGAGAGCCCCACCGCGACAAACGCGGCGACCACGGTGCGTCGTGGTGCGGTCCGACCGGTGCCGTCGAGCGGCACCGCGACGCCAAGCGCGCACAGGGCGTGATACAACGTCCACGCTTCGAGGGCGAATACGGGGAATCCGAGGAATCCGAGCGGCGGCATCTCGAACACCTTCAGTGACTCGAGGCCCGGCACCGTATAGATCCACTTGCCCCGGGCCCAGTAGTTATAGCTCTCCCAGAGAAGGCCGATCGCCAGGCCGCCACTGAGGAGCCGGACGATGCGCCCCCAGGAGCCGCGGGCGACGTCACCCACGAGCGACCACTCGGGGCGGCGGCGGTACAGCCAGGGGTCGACGAGCAGCCAGGCGGCGCCCCATATGAGTGGGAACCACCACCGTGGCCATCCGAGGGCGGCGGCGCCGCCGGCAACGCCGAGGGCGGCGGCCACGCGCAATTCCCACGGACGGATCGCCACCGGCCGGCTGCGGAGCCGGTCCCCGAATCGGGAGGCCCCCAAAAGCCGTTCGGCCAGCACGACGGCAGGGACAACCGTCGCGAACGACACCACGATCCCTAGCCAGCGCTCTGCCCCGTTCTCGGGAAGGAGCACGTAGTACCAGTTGCGCAGCCGGAAGTTGGCGGCCTCGAACAGCAACCAGATCACGACCGACCACCCAAGAACGGAGGCGACGAGGCGCGGCTGACGACGCATGGGGGTCGTCCCGGCCGCGCGCGCGGCCAGCTCGTCGGCGGCGATGAGCGTCGGGTACCACGCGAAGACGTAGAACCACGTCGGCACCGGTTCCACGTCGAGGAGCAGGAGCACCCATGCGAGGACGAACGCGAGCGCCGACCCCGCGACGACCGCGGTCGACGTCTGGTGCGAGGGGCCGGTTGCGGTCACCGCTGCCTCAGCGACCGCTCAGGTCGGACACCGCCCGCACGACCTCGTGGGGGTGGGTCAGCGGTAGGACGTGGGCGGCGTCCCGCACGATGCGCACCTCCGCGTCCGGCAGCGCGGCGCCCAGGGCGTGCGCCGTGGCCGGCCGGAAGAGGGAATCACGGGATCCGTGCAGCACGATGGTCGGCATCGTGAGTTCGGCCAGCCGCTCACGCACATCGAAGCCGCGCGCCGCGGACCGGAAGCCGCGCATCGCGGCGGCCGACGTGTTGCGCCAGCCGGCGCGATCGACGGCAAGATCGGTTCGACGTCGCAGCGTCGCGAAGTCGACGCGTCGGGTCGGTCCCGGCGCGATGAACGCCTTGGCGAGCCGCGTGATCGCACGCGTATTCCAGACGGCGAGGAGCGGACCGGCGGGGACGCGGACCTCCCACGCGCCGCGTCCGGCCAGCCGGAGCCGGACGTCGCCGTAGAACGGTCCGGGGGACGTCCCGATCAGAAGGAGGCCGGCGATGGCAGGTCGCACGTGCGGCCGATCGAGCAGCCACTGCATCGTCACCATCCCGCCGAAGCTGTGTGCCACGACGATCCAGCGTCCGCCGTGCTCATCCTGCCCCCGGCGCCAGACCGCATCGGCGATCGAGGCGTAGCCCGCGATTGACGCGGGCGGCGTGTCGAGCCGGTTGAAGTCGACGGCGACGAAGGGTCGCTCGAGCGGCGGGAAGATGGTCTCGTTCAGGGTCATGCCGGGCAACAGGAAGAGTGCCTCGCGCCCTGCGGGTTCACGGATATCTTCGGGCATCATGACCTGCATCGCCGAGGGCACGGACTGATGCTCGTCGCCTGCCCGCGCTGTGGCGCGTCGACCGGGCGCGCGGAGCGCTTCTGCGGAGCGTGCGGCCATCGGCTGGATCTCGACCCGCAGTGGGACGCGACGCTCGGAGAACGGCTCGGGGTGGCGCTGGGACCGCGATACCAGGTGCTCGGGGAGCTCGGCCGCGGCGGATTCGCGATCGTCTTCTCCGTGCGCGACGTGAACGGGCAGCGATACCTCGCGGTCAAGGTCATGCGACCCAGTCTCCTTTCCTCCCGGCAGATGGCCCAACGGTTTCAGCGCGAGATCGAACTCGCCGGGGAACTCGACCATCCGAACATCGTGCCCGTCCTCTTCAGTGGGCGCACCAGCGGCCTCGTGTACTATGCCATGCCACGGGTCAAAGGTGAAACGCTGTCGCAGGTCGTCGAGCGGCAGGGGGCGTTGCCGGTGTCGGACGTGGTGCGCCTCT
Source organism: Gemmatimonadota bacterium (assembly GCA_039587215.1). Lineage (GTDB taxonomy): Bacteria > Gemmatimonadota > Gemmatimonadetes > Gemmatimonadales > GWC2-71-9 > CAMYLY01. The sequence continues at coordinate 6,313 of JBDHIW010000017.1, forward strand.
TCGGCGGCGTGGCGCGGGGTCTGAGCCACGCGCACGCGCGCGGGATCGTGCATCGGGACGTGAAGTCGGCAAACGTGCTGCTGGACGAAGGGCAGATGCCGCGGCTGCTGGACTTCGGGATCGCCAAAGGGCTGTCGATCAAGGGCGAGAGCATCTCCGTCACAGGTGAGATCGTCGGGTCGCCGGAGTACATGAGTCCGGAACGGGCCCGTGGGGAGGACACCGTCGATCACCGATGCGACATCTACAGCCTCGGCATCCTCGCGTTCGAGATGCTCACGGGCCGGCTGCCGTTCACGGGCACGACGGTCCACGAGATTCTGATGAGCCAGGTCGAAGAGCGACCGCCCGACCCCCGCACCCACCGACCGGATGCTCCCCCCAACCTCGTGATGGCCGTTCTCCAGTGCCTCGAGAAGAGCCCGGACCGTCGATGGGCGACCGCCGAGGCTGCCGCACGCGCAGCGGGGGCCTCCCTCTAGCCGCCTCCCGAATCTCCCGTGAAACAACTGGGTAGTTGACGGCGTAGTTAACGCTGTTAGCTTAACGCCATTCCGAAAGATTAACGGCGTTAATCCTATTGTCGTTTCCTTGGAGGACGTGATGTCACCACGGCAGCCCGATCCCGATCGCGCGCTCGAGGTAGAGCGCCAGATCGTGGAGGCCGCCCGGGATATTCTGGCGGAGGGGGGGATGGGCGGATTGTCCATGCGGCTGGTCGCCGACCGCGTGGGCCTCAGCGCGACCGCGCTCTACAACTACTTCGAGAACAAGGACGGGCTCGTCCGTCGGGTCATCGAGGACGCCTTCCGGCAGTTCGGCGGTTACCTCGCGGATGCGGCGGCGCCGCATCCGCGTGGGTCGTTGGATCGCGTGCAGGCGCTCGGCGAGGCGTACATCCGGTTCGCCACCGAGTACACGGCCTACTTTCGCGTGCTCTTCAGTATCCAGCAGGACGATCCGCGGACCCTCGAGGACATCCCGGACGAGGGAGGGTTCGGGCTCCTGCAGGAGGCCGTCGGGGATGCGATCGCTGCAGGGAAGATGCAGCCGGTCGATCCGGGCCTGATGGCGCTCTATTGTTGGTGCGTGGCCCACGGAGTGATGACCATCGCGCTCGCGTGCCGGATCGACCATTGTGCCGAGGGCAGGGAGACGACCCTCCCCACGGATCCGTTGGAGTTGTTCCGGGCGTTCCGGCCGCTCATGCGCGACGGCATCGCCGTACCGGTGCCGATTGCCGTGGCCGATCGGGAGGGGGTGGAGGTATGAAGTCGACGCTGATCGTGCTGCTTGGACTCGGATGCGCGCCGGTCGCTCTGCAGGCGCAGGCGGGTGAGACCCTGACGTTGCGCGCGGCGCTCGAAAGCGCGCTGGCCAACAATGCGGAGGTCGAGGCCGCCGACGAGGGCGTCCAGATCGCCAATGCGCAGGTTCGTGAGGCCTGGGCGACGGTGCTGCCGGACGTACTCTTCAACGCGTCCTATCAGCGCAACCTGCGGGTGCAGGAAGCCTTCCTGCCGGCCATCATCTTCGATCCCAACGCCGGCCCGGACGATCTGGTGCCTGTCCGATTCGGGTCGGACAACATCTGGCAGGCAACCGTGTCGGTGACGCAGCCGCTCTTCGAGGCGCGGGCGTTCGTCGGCGTCGGGGCGGCGAACCGGCTGCGGATGCTCGAAGAGGAACGTGCGCGCGGGACGCGGCAGGAGATCGTCTCCCGTGTCCGTCAGGCGTTCTTCGGCGCGCTGCTGGCTGCGGAGGACCTGCGGCTGCTGCAGCTCTCCATCGAGCGCGTGCGTCAGACGCTCGGTGAGACCCAGGCCATGAACCGTGCGGGGCTGGCAAGCACCTACGACGTGCTTCGGTTCGAGGTACAGCTGTCCAATCTCGAAGCCCAGGTGCGCCGTGCGGAAAACGGAGTGAAGGCGGCGAGCCGCCAGTTGCTCGTGGAGTTGGGGTTGGAGCCGACGGGCGGCGTGGAGGTGCTGGGTCGCCTGAACCAGATCGACCTCGACGACGTCGACGGCAACGACCCGCTCAACGCGGAGCTGCTCGCGCTGGCCGGCGTGCCGGTCACCGAAGAGGAGTCGGTCGACGACCTGATCGCGACGGCCCGGCAGCAGCGGTCCGATCTCCGACAGCTGCGGTCGAGCATCGACCTCGAGGCAGCACGGCGTGCCGTCGAACGTGCCGAGTTCTTCCCCAAGGTGAGCCTGTTCTCGAACTTCTCGATTCAGGCCCAGGAGAACGGGAGTCTCAACTTCTTTGGCTCCAACGCCAACGAGCGGACCACGGCGGCGGCGGCCGGCGTCCGGGTGGAGCTTCCGCTCTTCCGAGGGTTTTCGCGGTTTGCCCGCGTGTCCTCCGCCTCGGCGTCGATCCGCATTACCGAAGCGCGGCTGGACCGGGCGGAGCGGCAGACCCTCGGTGACGTGCGGACGTCGCACGAGGCCGTGGTCGAGGCGCGGATGCGCGCCGGAGCCCAGCGCGCCGCCGTCGGGCAGGCACGCCGCGGCTATGAGATCGCGACGCTGGAGTACCGGGAAGGCATCGGGTCGCAGTTGCAGGTGACGGATGCGGAGGTGGCGTTGCGCCAGTCCGAGTTCAATTACGCACAGGCTGTCTACGATTATCTGATCGCGCGGTCCCAGCTGGATCTCGCGCTTGGCACGGTTCCGGTGAACGCGGGTGAGATCGAGGCCGCGTACGGGGCCCTAGAGGAGCAAGACTGACATGACGAGGAATGATCGACGCACCGCAAGGCGACTTTGGGTGAGCCTCGGCGTAGCCCTCACAGGTGTGGGGGCGATGAGTGCCTGTGCCCCGGCGGACGGGGAAGAACCTCGGAACGACGCGGCGCCGGCGCCTGTGGCGGCCGCCGTGCGAACCGTCAACGTGGAAGTGACGCCGGTGACCCGGTCGCAGTTCACGGACTACGTCCGTATCACCGGTGAGGTTGAGGCCTGGCAGGACGTGACCGTCTCGGCGGAGGAGTCCGGTCCCATCGCCCGGTTCTACGTCGAGAAGGGCAGCCGTGTCAGGGCTGGCGCCGCGTTGGCCAAGATCGACGACGCCGTGCTCCGATCGCAGGTGGACGAAGCGACGGCACTGTCTCGGCTCGCCGAAGAGCAGTTCAACCGGCAGCGGCGCTTGTGGGAGGACGAGGGGGTCGGCAGTGAAATCGCGTATCTCCAGGCGAAGTCCGGATGGGAGGCGGCCGAGGCGCGGCTGCGCACGCTGCAGACCCGTCTGGAACGCACCGTCGTTCGCGCGCCGGTGGCGGGCGTGTTCGACGAGGATTTCGTCGAGGTCGGCGAGATGGTGTCGCCGGGCGCGCCCATCGCGCGTGTGGTTGCGTCGCAGCGTGTGAGAATTGCCGGCGGCGTGCCCGAGCGGTACGCGCTCTCGATCGACACCGGCGACTCCGCGTGGGTCGACCTCGACGTGCTGCCGGACATGGAGTTCGTCGGGCGGATCGGATTCGTCGCCTCGTCGGTGGACGAGCGGACTCGTACGATCCCGATCGAGATCGAGCTGGACAATCCCGACGGTGTGTTGAGGCCGCATATGGTTGCCAACGTGCGTGTCGAGCGTGAGCGGCTGGACAGCGTCGTGGTAGTCTCGCAGGAGGTCGTCATTCGCACGGAGGACGGGTATCAGGTCTATCTCGCGACGGAAGACGAAGCCGGCACGGTCGCTCGCGGGCGACCGGTGCGTCTGGGTCCGTCGTTCGCGGATCAGGTGGTGATCACGGACGGGCTGCAGGAGGGCGATCCCCTGATCACCGTGGGGCACCGGCTCGTCGATGAGGGCAGCCGGCTGCAGATCGTGAACGGATCGGAGGACGCGCAATGACGCAGCCGAAGACCTCGTTCAAGGAATTCAAGCTCGCCTCGTTCGCGATCGACCATTCGACGAGCGTATTCGTCCTCACGATGATCCTCATCGTGATGGGGTTGTACTCGTACATCAGCGTGCCGAAAGAGTCTTCGCCGGAGATCGTGGTCCCGAACATCATCGTGAACACGCTCTATCCGGGGGTCGCGCCGCGCGACATCGAAACGCTCATCACGCGACCGATCGAGGAGGAGCTCAACACGATCGCCGACGTGAAGACGATCACGTCGACGTCGATCGAGGGCTACTCGAGCATCAACGTCGAGTTCGACGCCGGCTCCGACATGGAGGAGGCGCTCCAGCAGGTGCGGGAGAAGGTGGACATCGCCAAGCCGGAGCTCCCGGCCGCCGCGGAGGAGCCGGGGATCTTCGAGATCAACTTCTCCGAGTTCCCGATCATGCAGGTGAACATCTCCGGGCGGTACAGCCTGGTGCGCCTGCGCGAGGTGGCGGAGGACCTGCAGGACCGCCTTGAGCAGATCCCGACCGTGCTGTCGGTTTCGCTCGCCGGCGGGCTCGAGCGCGAAGTCCAGGTCGACGTGGATCTCGCCAAGCTCAAGTTCTACGGCGTCGCGTTCGGCGACGTGATCGGGGCGATCCGCAACGAGAACGTGACCATTCCCGGTGGGTCGATCGACGTCGGCAACGTGAAGTTCCTCGTCCGGGTCCCGGGCGAGTTCACGGAAACGGACCCGCTCGGGGACATCGTCATCGAGATGCGGAACGGGCGGCCCATCTACGTGCGCGACGTGGCGACCGTCGATTTCGGCTTCAAGGAGCGGGACAGCTTCGCCCGCCTGGACGACAACTCGGTCATCTCGCTCGCGGTGACCAAGCGGGCGGGCCAGAACATCATCGAGACCGCGGAGCGGGTTCGTGCGGTCATCGCCGGTCAGGAGGGGGTCTTCCCGCCGGGAACCGTCGTGAAGGTCACCTCCGACCAGTCCGAAGACATCCACGAGATGGTGAGCAGTCTCGAGAACAACATCATCGCGGGGCTGATCCTGGTCGTGGCGGTGCTGCTGTTCGTGCTCGGCGTGCGGACCGCGCCCTTCGTGGGCATGGCGATCCCGCTGTCGATGCTGATCTCGTTCGTGGTGATCCAGCTTGCCGGGTTCACCATGAACATGGTAGTGCTGTTCTCGCTCATCCTCGCGCTGGGGATGCTCGTGGACAACGCTATCGTCGTCGTCGAGAACATGTACCGCTTCCGTGAAAACGGCTTCGACCGGGTGCACTCGGCCAAGTACGCCACCGGCGAGGTGGCGATCCCGATCATCGCCTCGACGGCGACCACGCTGGGGGCGTTCGCGCCCATGGCGTTCTGGCCCGGCATCGTCGGGGAGTTCATGAAGTACCTGCCGCTCACCCTGATCATCACGCTGAGCTCGTCGCTGTTCGTCGCGCTGGTGATCCTCCCGACGCTGTGCTCGAAGCTGTTGGACACCGAGGAGGCCACCGTGAGTCTCTCACGGGCGTGGAAGTTCCTGCTCGCCGGCTTGGCGGCCGTGGTGCTCCTCATCCTGTTGTCCAGCAACGCGCTGACCGCGATGCTGCTGGCCGTGACGGTCGTCGCCGTCTACACGTTCCACCGGTTTGTGGGACATCCGGCAGGGCACTGGATCATGAGTCGTGGACTGCCGCGACTCGTGGAACGCTACGAGGTCGTGCTGCGGTGGGCGCTGGGACACCGGTTCACCATGATGAGTGCGGCCGCGCTCTCGCTGGTGGCGGCGGTGATGGTGTTCAGCGTCTTCAATGCGGGCATCGAGTTCTTTCCGGAGGACATTCCGCCTGCCACGGTCTACGTGCAGGTCGAGGCGCCGCTCGGCACGAACATCGACGAGACGAACCGCATCGTGCTGACGCTCGAGGAGCGGCTCCGGGCCATGGACGGCTCGGAAGACTTCGAGTCGATCGTGGCGACGGTGGGTTCGCAGATCTCGATGAACTTTTCCGGCGGCGGTGCCGCGACGCACGTCGCGACGGTTGCGGTGAACCTGGTCGACTTCCAGGATCGCGAGCGCGATGCGTTCGAGACCCTGGAGCGGATGCGGCAGGATCTCGGGACCGGCATCGCCGGCGCCACGATCTCGGTGGAGCTACCCGACCAGGGCCCGCCGACGGGCGACGCCCTCGCCATCGAGATCGCAGGACAGGATTCCGATCTGCTGCAGCGATTCGGGGACGACGTTGTCGCGCTGCTCGAGAACTCGTCGATCTTCCCGAAGCTCGAGGGGCTCGAGAGCAACATGACCGAGGGGCGTCCTGAGTTGATCGTCGACGTGGATCGGGAGAGGGCCGCGTTGTACGGGCTGTCGACGTTCGACATCGGATCGACGGTGCGGAGCGCGATCAACGGCTCCGAGGCGTCCAAGTTCCGCGACGGAAAGGACGAGTACGACATCACGGTCCGCCTGGCCGAGGAGTACCGGGAGGACCTGGATGCGCTGGGCGACCTGACGGTCATGAACGAAGGCCGACAGATCCCGCTGTCGTCGGTCGCGACGTGGCGAGTGGGCAAGGGGTCGGGCGACGTCCTGCGAAAAGACCTGGACCGTGTCGTGACGATCAGCTCGGATGTGCGGTCCGACTTCAACGCGAACGCCGTTCTCGGTGAGGTGCAGGTGTTCCTTGCCGACTTCGCGGCGGCGTTGCCGAGCGGGTATCAGTTGCGGTATGCCGGGCAGCAACAGGAACAGCAGGAGTCGCAGGCGTTCCTGATCGGCGCCTTCCTGATGGCTGTGTTCCTCATCGGGTTCATTCTGGTGTCGCAGTTCGACTCGGTGACGAAGCCGCTCATCATTCTGAGTTCGGTGGTTCTCTCGACGGTGGGCGTGCTGATCGGGCTGATGGTGTTCCGCATGCCCTTCGGCATCATCATGTCGGGGGTGGGCGTCATCAGCCTCGCGGGCGTCGTCGTGAACAACGCCATCGTGCTCATCGACTACATCGACATCCTCCGCACGCGCGACGGTCTCACGCGTCGCGAGGCGATCGTGCGGGGTGGGAAGACCAGGTTCAGACCCGTCATCCTGACGGCGGTGACGACGGTCCTCGGGCTCTTCCCGCTCGCGGTCGGCCTCAACTTCGACTTCATCGGGCTGTACTCCAGCCTCTCACCCGACTTCTACTGGGGCGGCGAGCAGGCGTCCTGGTGGGGTCCCATGGCGATTGCCGTGATCGCCGGGCTGACCTTCGCCACGTTCTTGACCCTGGTCTTGGTGCCGGTGATGTACTCGCTGCTGGATGACTTCGACGACTGGGTCGTCAGGGCGTTCCGGGCGGAGAAGGCGGTGACCCAACCACACCCGATTCCGGAAGAACTGCAGTCGGGGACGTACCCGAGGCCGTCAGAGGAGCCAGCGGTGGTATAGCTCGGGGCGGCGATCCTGCCAGAACAGGGTACGGGCTGGGGACTCGGCGCAGCGGGCCAGTTCGACGTCCACCAGTAACAGGTCCTCCTCGAGCCGATTGGCTCGGGCGAGGACCTGTCCCGTTGGGTCCACTACGAAGGACTCGCCCGCGAAGGTGAGACGTTCCTCGGCACCCACGCGATTGCACAGCGCGGCGAAATACCCGTTTTGGAAAGCTGCCGCCCGGACCTCCGCCTCGTACATCCCGTCGGGCCACTCGTCCAGCGCGCCGGCCTGTGGGATGATGACGAGTTCTGCGCCCCCGACGCCGAGAGCCCGCATGTACTCGGGGTAGTGGCGGTCGTAGCAGATCGCGACCCCGATCCGGCCCACCCGGGTGTCGTACACCGGCGCCCCGCGGTCGCCCGGCGAGTAATACGCCCGCTCGTGGAAGCACGCGTAGTCGGTGATGTGCACCATACGCGTCACGCCCAGCAGCGTGCCGTCGGCGTCGATCACGGGCGAGCTGTCGTAGAACCCGTCGTCGGTGTGTTCGTACAGGTTGAGTACGGCGACCATCTCGTGCTCCCGCGCGAGCGCGGCGACGGCCTCGGTCGTGGGTCCTGGGATTGGCTCGGCCCACGCGGCGGCTTCGGGGAACCGCTCGAACTGGGGAAAGAACCGCGACGTCGCGAGTTCGGGCACGGCGATCACGTCGGCTCCCTCGCGCGCGGCCTCGCGGATGCGGGCCAGGAGACGTTCCCGGTTCGCGTCGAGGTCAGGGTCGGCCGGGGTCTGGGCGAGGGCGAGACGTACGGTCGTCACGTGAGTCCTCCGAAGAAGTCGTCCAAGAGGCGGCGCAACCGCGCCGGCGCCTGGCGTCCCGCGTCCTGAAGCGCCCCGGCATAGGTGCGCCCGTCGGGGTACCGCTTGGACGGATCCGGGTGCGCGGCGCGCGCCAGCACGCTCTCGACACTCGCGGGGACGTCGTCGCGGGCCGTCCGCAGCGCGGGAAGTCGTCCGGTCGTCTGCCGCGCCAGTACCGACTCGAGTGTTCCTCCACCGAACGGAGAGGTGCCCGTGAGTGCGAAGTAGGCCGACAGCGTCAAGGAGTAGAGGTCTGCGCGATGGTCGACGCTTTCGCCGAGCAGCTGCTCGGGGGCCGCGAAGGCGGGCGTGCCGGAACGCGACGACGCGCCTCCATGGCGGTCCTGGCCGCCGAGTGCGAGCGCCAGGCCGAAGTCGGCCACCCGCAGCGTGCCCGAGTCGGACTCGATCAGGAGGTTCTCCGGCTTGATGTCGCGGTGCACCAACTGGCGATCGTGCGCCAGGGTGAGAGCGTCAAGGCCCTCCGACAGGAGGCGGAGGACCTGGGCAAGCGGCAGCATGCCGTCGGTGTCCACGATGCGATCGAGGCTTCGGCCCTCCACGTACTCCATGGTGTACCACTGCAGCCCGCCGCGCCCGCCGATGTCGAACACGTCGACGATGTGTGGGTGCTGCAGCTGCGCGGCCGTGCGCGCTTCCCGGGCAAAGCGCTCCACCACCGCCGGGTCGGCAGTGAGATAGGGGTGCAGGACCTTGAGCGCCTCCTTGCGCTCCAGGGCGAGTTCCCGCACGAGGTACACCCGTCCGAATCCGCCGGCCCCCAACTCGCCCAGGAGTTCGTACTCGTCGCCCAGCGCGCGGCGGAGCCGTTTCTCCCAGGCGACTGGATCCTCGGCCCGGTAGTCGGCGCCGACGATTACGGGAGGTGAATCCACCTCGCCGAGATCGGATCGCAGGTCTTCGTGCAGCTCGGCAGCCGACAGATAGCGGTCGGACGTATCCGGCAGCAGCGACCGGGTGATGACGCGTTCGAGTGCCTGGGGACAGGCCGGGCGCAGCTCCCGGGGCGCCGGCCGCTCGCTCGGGTCGGGATGGGGCGGCACTCCCGTGACGGCGAGGTAGAGCAGCGCCCCGACCGTGTAGATGTCGCTCCCGGGCTCTCCCGCCTCGCCCGCGCGCAGCTCGGGCGCCACGTACGGCAGGGTCGAGTCATCCTCGATGACCGGCACGTTCGGGTCGGCTCCGGGCATGGCGTGGCGAAGGTCCGTGATGATGGCGTGGGTGTGTCCCTCGAGCAGGAGTGTCGCTGGCGTGATGCGTCGGATGACGATGCGGCGGACGTGGACGTACTGGAGTGCCGCCGCGAGATCACGGGCGAGCCTCAGGACGGCGGGGATGGGTCGGGGGCCGCGCGCGACCGCCTCCGCCAGACTCTCGCCGTCGATCCACTTGCTCACGCGGTACGCCCACCCGTCGCGGTGCCCGGCCGAGTAGACCGGCCGAATCACGTGGTGGTCGAGCGCCGCCAGCAACGCGGTTTCCCGCTCGTAGACGGCACGCGATGGAGAGTCCGGCTGCAGGTGGACCCGGAGGGCGATCGCCCGTTTGAGGACCACGTCCTGAGCCACGAACAGCACGCGTCTCGGCGATGCCGCGACGATGCGCTGGGGTACGAACTGCCCATCGAACGCCCTGGTGGCGCGGTCGAACAGATCCGGGGCGTCGACGGTCGGGTCGATGAGGGGAGCGGACATTGGCCCGGTCATGGAGTTGCTAGAAAGATACACCCACGGCGGCGGAGTCCGAGTGGACGTGGTCACCTGACCGATTTACCTTCGCAACGATGTCCTTTCTCCGACTGATCAACCTGGGCACGGCCGAGGAACACACCTTCACGCAGGAGGAGGTGCGGGTCGGCCGTTCGAAGAGCGGCGACCTCGCCTTGAGCGGCGAAGGCACCGAGGTCGTGTCCAGCCGCCACCTTCGGTTCGTCCGGCGGGAGCAGCAGTGGATGCTCGAGGACCTCGGGAGCAGCAACGGCACGTTTCTCGACGAGACGAGGCTCGAGCCAAACACCCCCGTGGCCGTGCGGACGGGCAGCGTCGTCCGTTTCGGTGAGCGCGGCCCGAAGTTGCGCGTCGACGCGGTCGCGCAGGTCGAGGACGACCGCACGATGCTCGAGACCCCGCTCGATGCGCCGCCGCGACTGGTGCGCCCGTCCGATCCGACCGCCATGATGGAAGGCCTGCCGGATTTCACCGCGGGCGCACCGCCGCCGCCGCCCCCGCAGGCGCCAACGCCGCCTCCGGCCGCCGAGGCACCGCCTCCCCCGCCGCCCGCTCAGGCGCCGCCACCGCCGCCGCCGGCTGCCAAAGCTCCGCCGCCGCCACCGCCGCCGGCCGCCAAAGCACCGCCACCTCCGCCGCCGCCCAAGGCCGAACCCGCAGCGCCCAGCGCCGAGCCGGCGCCGAAGTCGGCGCCCGCGGTCGGACCGAGAATCCGCGTCGCGATGATGGACTCGCTGAGCGGGCAGCAGTTCAAGGCCGAAAGCGGACGAATTCGAATGGGGAGAGGGCGCGAGTGTGAAGTCCAGGCGATCGGGGCCGGCGACACGTCCGTGTCTCGTCTGCACGCGGAGATCACGCTGAAGCCCGACGGTCGTGCGGTGCTCAGGGACGCGCAGAGCCGCAACGGGACACTGTTGAACGGCAAGGAGCTCTCGGGAGAGCGCGAGATCTCGGGTGGCGATCGTATTCAGCTCGGCGAGGGCGGTCCGGAGCTGCTGGTTTCCAAGATCGAGGTGCTGACCAAGGATGCGCCGGCCGCCGGGGCGGAGGATGCTGCGCCTGCCGCGAAGGCGGCGCCGGGCACCCGCGGTCGGGCCCGGGAGCCGCGGCGGAGTTTCGGCGGTAAGGGCGCGACGATGTTCTTCAACGACCTCTTCAAGGAATCGGAGAAGAAGGCCGCCAAGAAGGTGCGCCGCGCCGTGTGGGTCGCCCTCTCAGTACTTACGGTCGCCGTCGCCGTGCTGTACGTGGTCTCGGAGCGCCGGGTGCAGCGGGCGACCGCCGAACTGCAGCGCCAGCAGCAGGAGAGCATCGCACAGGCGCAGGCGATCGCCGATTCGATCCAGCAGTCGGCCAACGCCGAGTACTCTCGACTGCGGGTGGAGCTGGAGCAGGCGCAGGGGACGGCGGCACCGGCGGTGATCGAGAGTCTCCGCCTCGCGGTCTCGGAGGCGCAGGCCCGAACGTCGCAGCTGGAGCAGGCGCTGCGGACGGCGCAGGCGTCGCTGGATCAGCAGCTCGCGGCCGGCGATTCGATTCGGCGGATCCGGCAACGCGAGCTCGACCAACTGCGGAGCGACCTGCAGAGCGGCAGTACGTCCGGGCTGTCGGCGGCATACCTCGACAGCATCCGCTCGGCGATCCAGGCGGCCGAGGAGCGCGCCGCGACCGCCGAGGCACAGGTGCGTGCGGTGCGCGGGGCGAATCTCGCCGCCGTGTCGCAGGCCAACCAGGCGGCGATCGGGCTCGTGACGGCCTACATGCCCGACGGGATCTTCGACGGATCGGGGTTCGCGCTCACGGAGTCGGGGTATTTCGTCACCAACCGGCACGTCGTGTCGAGCGGCGGCCGACTGCCGGACTCCGTGTTCGTGACGATGGCGGACGAGCGTACGATGCAGCGGGCCGACATCCAGCGGGTTGCCGACCAGAGCGGTCCCGACATCGCGGTGCTCAAGATTCGTCGGTACAGCGGCGCGCACGTGCCGACGGTCGACTGGTCGGGACAGCATGCGCGTCAGGGCGAGCCGGCGGCCATCATCGGGTTTCCGGCGGGCCTGAGCATGGCATTGGATCGATCGCGCACCGTGCGGACGACGATGTCGGCGGGCATCTTCTCCAAGGTGACGGAGGAGGCGATCAACTTCGACGGGTTCACGACGGGCGGGTCGAGTGGGAGCCCCGTATTCAACGCAGACGGCGAAGTGGTGGGCATCCATCGCGCGGGACTCCGCGAGGCGGCGGGCATGGGGTTCGCGGTGCGCATCGATCAGCTGATCCCGTTGTTGCCGCCCCCGGCGCGGCAGGAACTGGGGCTGCCCTAGGTCGCCTTCGGCGCACCTGCGCGTGGATCCAGCGCCTGTTGGAGCCCGTCCCCGAGCAGATTGCTTCCCAACACCGCAGCGACCACGGCCAGGCCCGGGAAGGTCGCCACCCAGGGCGCGTGCACGAGGGCGTCGCGTCCCGACGCGATCATGTTGCCCCACGACGGTGCGGGGGCCGGCACGCCGAGCCCGAGGAAGGCCAGCCCCGCCTCCAGCATGATCGCGTTCCCCACTCCCAGGGCGGCCGCCACCGCAATCGGTGTGACCGCGTTGGGCAGAACGTGCCGCGCGACCAGACGCCAGGAGCGGACGCCGGCGGCGCGTGCGGCGTCGACATACGGTTCCGCAAGCACCCGACGGCTGGCGATCCGCGCGAGGCGGGCCACCGCCATCCAGCCGGTTCCCCCGATGACGCCCACGACGATGACGAAGCTGGGCTCCCACAGCGTCACGAGCGCGAGGAGGAGCACGAGGCGGGGCAGCGCCAGCACGGCATCGGTCAGGGCCATCAGTGCGCGCTCGATCCACCCGCCGGCCATTGCCGCGATCACGCCGACCGCGGTGCCGATGGCGACGCTGAGCGTGACGGCGAGCAGCCCGACGGCGAGCGAAATCCGGGCGCCGTACACCAGCCGTCCGAGCAGGTCGCGACCGAGCGCATCCGTCCCGAGCCAGTGCCGGACCCCCGCCGCGTCCACCGCGAGGGGAGCGAGGAACCGGGTCGCGACGACGTCGCCCTGGGCGATCGGATCGGTCGGGGCGATCGCGGGGGCGAGGACCGCGAAGATCGCGAGCACGCCGAGCATGATCACGCCGGCCCGTGCGCGGCCGTCCGCCAGCAGGCCGTTCACGCGGCTTCCCGCTGTCGCGGATCGATCGCCGTGGCCGCGACGTCCGCAAGCAGGTTGCCGATCACCACGAGTACCGCGAACACGACCGTGATCGCCATGACCACCGGGTAGTCGCGGGCGGTCACGGCGTTCACCATCACGCGCCCCATCCCCGGCCACGCGAAGATCGTCTCGACGAACACGGTCCCCGAGACGAGGGCGGGCAGCGAGAGGCCCAGCAAGGTCACGACGGGCAGCATGGCGTTGCGGAGGACGTGGCGACGCGCCACGGTCGCGCCCGTGAGCCCCTTGGCCCGGGCCGCGTCGACGAACGGCGCGTGCAGGACGTCCTGGACGGAACCGCGCGCGTACCGGGCGAGTCCCGCGACGCCGATCAACGAGAGGGTCGTGAGCGGGAGCACGAGGTGGCGCAGTCGGTCCACCAGTCGGCCCCACGGGGAAAACAGATCGGCGTCGAGCGAGGTCGCGCCCATGGCGGGGAGCTGGATCCACGCCGGCCATCCCTGACGCGCGGCGGTGTAGCTGAACACCAGCACGAGCATGATGGCGAGCCAGTAGGCGGGCATCCCATAGAACAGCAGCGTCACGACCGTGATGCCGGTGTCCGCGCCTCGGCGCCTGGTGAGCGCCTGGTACGCGCCCAGGGCGATCCCGGCGGCGTATGTTACGAGCAGCGAAAGTCCGGTCAGGAGGAGCGTGACCGGCAGGGCGTCCCCGACCACCGCGAGGACGCGGCGCTGGTCGGCGAGACTCGTTCCCCAGTCGAGCGTGACGAAGTCGAGCAGCCAGGTCACGTACTGCACCAGGAGCGGGCGGTCGAGCCCGAGCGCTGCGCGTGCCGCGTCCAGTTCGGCGGCCCCGGCGCCCGGGCCGACCCACAGCCGCGCCGGGTCTCCGGGCGCGAGCCGGATCAGGAGGAACGTCAGCGTCACGATGCCGAAGACGACAGCGAAGCCGAGGCCGATCCGTCGGGCGATGCGCGCGAGCATGCGCAAGACTCGCGCGGTTCGGCTCGGTGCGTCAACCCTCGCGGTCGCCGTCGGCCTCTCGGCGTGCGGTCCGCCGTCGAGTCCCCTGCGGGACCGCAGCGTCTTCTATGCGTCCGGTGCGGACCTGCAGTCGATCAACCCGCTTTTCACCGTACACCCGCTCGCGAAGGCCGTGCAGAAGCACCTGCTGTTCATGACGCTGGCGGCGTACGACCCGTCGCTGGACCCGGTGCCGCGACTGGCCGCGTGGCAGTGGGACACGGACCGCACGCTGCTCACGTTCACCCTGCGCGACGACGTGCGGTGGCATGACGGGGTCCTGGTCACGGCGGACGACGTCGCATGGACGTTGGCGATGGCACGCGATCCGGCGGTCGCGTATCCGCGCGCCCGCGACCTGCGGTCGATTCGGTCCGTCACGGTGGTCGACCCGCGGACGGTGCGCGTGCGGTACGCATCGCCGCAGCCTACCTTTCCCGATGTGTTCACCGACTTGGCGATTCTCCCTGCCCACGCGTTCGCGGGTCACGATGCGACGGACCTGCGGAGCGCCGCATTCAACGCGGAACCCACGGGCAGCGGACCGTTTCGGTTCGTGGAGCACCGGACCAATGACCGCTGGGTGTTCGAGCGACGCGACGATTTCCCGGCCGATCTGGGCGCGCCCCCGGTCGAGCGATTCGTGATCGCCGTCGTCGACGAACCCAGCACCAAGCTCGCCGCCCTCACGTCGGGCGAGCTGGACTTCGCGGGGATCGCTCCCGCCCACGCGCGGTTCGTCGAGGACGATGCCCGGCTGGCGGTCGCCGAGTTTCCTCTGCTGTTCGTGACGGGGATCTTCTGGAATGCGCGCCGTGCGCCATTTGCCGATCCGCGGGTTCGCCGCGCGCTCGGTCTGGCGCTGGACCGCCGTGCCCTGGTCGACGGATACGTCTACGGCTTCGGCGCACCCGCGGGTGGACCGGTCCCGCCGGAGCACCCGTGGCATGCTCCCGCAGTCGTGGACCACGATCCCGCCAGTGCCGAGCGACTGCTCGACGCGGCCGGATGGGCGCGGGGTGCGGACGGCATGCGCGCACGGGACGGGCGTGCGCTGCAGTTCGAGCTGCTCACGGTGGGCAGCGGCGACCTCGCGCTCGAGCAGATGGTGCAGGCACAGTGGCGGGCGATCGGCGTAGTCGCGCGGATTCGAGCCCTGGAGCTCTCCACATTTCTAGCGGTGGCCCAGGCACCCACGCGCGATTTCGACGCGCTGCTGATGGGCGTGCCCGGTGATCTGGCTCTGGGATACGTCGGCGCGCTCTTCGGTGATCCCGATGGCCCGCAGGACTACACTGGCGTGCGAAGCGCGGCGATCGAGGCCGCGTTCGTCGCGGTCGACGCCGCGGCGAACCCCGGCGCGCTGCAGACCGGCTGGGGGCGCGTCCAGGACGCGGTGGCCGATGCCGTGCCCGTCGCGTGGGTGTATCACGCGCGAGGCGTGCAGGGGGTGAACCGCCGGGTGCGCGGGGCGACGCCCGACCTGCGCGGCGAGCTCGCCAACCTCGCCGAGTGGCGCGTGGGGCCGCGGCCTTGAGCGTCCGCGCTCGAGCGCCGATGCGCGTGGACTTCGCGGGCGGGTGGACCGACGTCCCGACGTTCGCCGACCGCGAGGGTGGCGCGGTGACCGCCGCGGCCGTCGACGTGCACGTGCATGTCGAGTGCCTGAGCGGCGGCGATAAGATCACGCTCGTTGCGGAGGACCTCGGGAGCCGCGTCGCGCTTGCCGGGCCGGGCGCCATTCAGTACGACGGGACGCTCGACCTGCACAAGGCGGCGCTGAACATGCTGCCGGTTACGGGAGGCATCGAGGTCATCACGCGGTCGGGCGCACCGGCGGGCTCGGGGCTGGGGGCCTCGGGCGCCCTCGACGTCGCGCTCCTCGCGGCCCTCGCCCGCTGCCGTCGCGAAGAGTTCAGCACCGACGAGCTGGCGGAGCTGGGATTTCAGCTCGAGACCCAGGAGCTGGGCATGCTGGGCGGTCGGCAGGACCAGCTCACGGCCGCCTTCGGCGGATTTCATACGTATGGCTTCAGTGAGAACGGCGTCGCGATCCGCACGCTCCCCGTCGACGACCGGACCGCGGCGGATCTGGAGCACCATCTCGTGGTCGCCTACACGGGGCAGTCGCACTTCTCGTCCGCCACGCACGCGCACGTCTGGGCTGCGTACGAGCAAGGCGACGCACAGGTGACGACGGCGTTGCGCGGCATCCGCGCGCTCGCCTCGCAGGCGGCCGCCGCGCTGAGCGATGGGGACTGGCGCGCCCTGGGGTCGGTGATGGACGAGAACTGGTCCCAACAGCAGAAGCTGCACCCGACCATTGCCACCCCGAGGATGACCCGTATCGAGACGGCGGCGCGTGCTGCCGGGGCGTGGGGCGCGAAGGCGACGGGTGCCGGTGCCGGAGGCTGCATCATGTTCATCGTGGCGCCGCAGGACCGCGCCAGTCTGATCGGCGCGGTCGACGCCGCCGGCGGACGAGTGCTGGACGTGCAGTTCGCGCGGTCCGGGGTCGAGGCCTGGACCGAGGACGAGGATGCCCTGGCCGAATCGTGAGGCCCTGGCGGCCCGCCCGGCGGTCATCGATGCGTCCCCCGACCTGCGGCTCCTCGAAGACACGCTGCGACGTCGACTTGTCGAGGTACGCTCCGACACGCTGACGATCCCGGCTCGGAAGGCATCACTCACGCCGTCGGGCGGCGTGTGCGAGTCGGACGGGACGCGGCTCGTATTCGATCCCTGGTCGCCGGACGTGCACCGGTGTTCCGAGTGCGGTCGCGAACACCGGGGCGCGGCGCACGACGGCTGGTGGCTCTGGTGGTTCCACTTGTGGGCGACGGAGCGTGCCGTGCATGCGGCACTCCTCGGCGCGCTGCGCGACGACGGCGACATGCTGGCCCTCGCGCGGGCTCTCCTCACGAGCTACGCGCGATCGTACCCAACGGTCCCCAATCGCGACAATGTGCTGGGGCCGACGCGGTTCTTCTTCTCGACCTACCTCGAGTCGATCTGGCTCGTGCAGATGGCATTCGCCGTCGGTCTCGTGAACGAGGGGGCCGTGCTGGATGTCTGTCGGCCGGTGCTTCGTGAATCGGCGACGCTGATCCGCTCGTTCGACGAGGGGTGGTCCAACCGGCAGGTCTGGCACAACGCGGCGATGGTGGCGGCAGGGTCGTGTCTCGACGACGACGAGCTCGTCGCGCACGGGGCGGACGGACCCCACGGGCTGCGTGCCCAGCTGCGGCGTGCCGTGACCCGGGAGGGGATGTGGTTCGAGGGCGAGAACTACCACTTCTTTGCGCTGCGGGGTCTGGTGTTGGGTGCGGAGGCCCTGCGGGGCGTTGGTGTGGACCTGTACGAAGACGCGGCGTCGCGGGCCGTCCTCGCGGCGATGTTCCGTGCGCCGCTGCGAACGCTTTTGCCCGACGCGACGCTCCCCGCACGGGGGGACGCGCCGTTTGGGG
>JBDHIW010000165.1:0-5215 GCA_039587215.1 Gemmatimonadota bacterium
GTCGTCAGAATCAAAATCGGAAATTGAAACCCCTCCCGCGTGATCGTCCGTCGACCGCGCGATCGATGGGGCCGCACTCTCCTCTAGTCCTCTCGACCATCAGTTTTCAAAGAGCGTTGCAGAACAAGCTGCCGCGAACTGCATCGCCGGAGCTCGAACGTGCTGATGTTCGCTCCCTCCTGCGATCATCCGCGGCGTTGCACCCAGAAAAACTCTCTGGGAGCACAGAATTGTAGACGGTACCCCTAGTAGAGTCAAGGGCCCGCAAATCTCCGATTTTGGGTGACTTAGCTCCCGTTTTGGATGAGCGAATCGGCGCTTCTTGCGCCTGTGACGCCGGTGCACTGAGGTATCTCGCTCAAAGTCGGCGATAGAGACGCCCTAAACCATTGTAGTACAGCGTCGTAGCGCGTTTGGGTGCTCGATATTGGCATCTGCGGGGACAGGTCATGGGAAATGGTTGTAACTTGTTGTCATCAAGCAGTTTGTGAGATTTGACGCCGTGGAGCGTCGCGGGCAAGTCATGTCGGTCGGTCGAGGAACTCCGTCTCGACTCAGACCTTGATACACACGCCGCCCCACCGGGTGGGGGGGTATCTTGTTGGCTCATCTGAGTCGGAACGACGAAGGTAACGATGCACACTAGGCTGACGCCGGCCGAACTCACGGAACACGCAGCGCGATTCCTGGGGGCGCGCGAGAACACGAAGGACGCGTACCGCGCCTGGGTGGTGCACGATCTCACCCGCCTCAGAGACGGGATGGGAATCCTCAGTGAGGCGTTTGGAACGGGACCGCTGCACGCGATTGCCGTGAAGGCCAATCCTGTGGTCGCCATCCTGAAGGAACTCGTCGCGTGCGGCGCCGGACTGGAATGCGCTTCGCTCGAGGAGGTGGAGCTCAGCCGCGCCGCGGGATGCCCGCCCGAGCGCATCGTGTTCGATTCACCCGTCAAGACCGTCGACGAGCTGCGCGCCGCACTCGCGCTCGGCATCGTCATCAACGTCGACAACTTCGACGAACTCGAGCGTCTCGCCTCCATTCTCGGTGATCGCGCGGATGCCCCGTCGTCCATCGGGCTGCGCGTGAACCCGCAGGTCGGGGTCGGCCGCATCTCCATGACGTCCGTCGCAGGCGATACGAGCAAGTTCGGCGTTCCGCTCAACGGCGAACGCGATCGGATTCTGGCGGCGTTCGATCGATACCCGTGGCTGCGCGGCCTGCACGTACACATCGGCTCGCAAGGATGCCCACTGCCGCTTCTGGTCGAGGGCGTTCGCCGCGTCGTCGACTTGCGGGAGACGATCGAGGAACGGCACGGTGAGGGCCGCGTGGGCTTCGTCGATATCGGCGGAGGTCTCTCGGCCGTGTACCGCGAGACGGACCACTACGCTGACCCGCGCACCTATGCAGCCAACCTCCGTGACGTCTGCCCCACGCTGTTCGATGGATCGGTGCAGCTCGTCACCGAATTCGGCCGATGGCTTCATGCCGGATGCGGCTTCGCGTTGAGCCGGGTAGAGTACGTGAAACAGCAACCCGGCGTGTCCTACGTCGTGCAGCATCTCGGCGCCGACTTTCTTCTTCGTCCAGTGTACCGTCCGGAGGATTGGGGGCACGAGTTCATGCTTCTGGATCGCGAGGGACGCGTGAAGGAGGGACCGAAGACGCTGGTGAGCATTGCCGGGCCGTTGTGTTTCGACGGGGACTTTCTCGCGCGCAACGTAGAGTTGGCGCTGCCCGAACCGGGGGACTGGCTACTCATCCGCGACGTAGGCGCGTACAGTGTCAGCATGTGGTCGCGCTACTGCAGCCGGGGTATGCCCCCGATCGTCGGCGTCGATGGCGATGGGGTGTTCCGCACCCTGCGTGCCGGGGAAGCACCGGAAGACGTCGTCGCTTTTTGGACGGGGCCTGCGACGACCTAATCGCGCCGTCCCGTCGGCACATCCCTCAGCCGCGCAGGATCACGTATCCGCGTCTCGGGCGCGCGCGTCCACCTGCAAGTACGACGCGAGCCTCGCCTCCTCTGACTGCGCTCGATCCTGCTGGGCCTGGATGACGCTCCGCACGGACTGCCACGCTGAGACCGCGACGACGCCGACCGTCAGGAAGGCCACGGGCCACGCGAGCGCTCGCGTGGCGGCAACGCCCAGCCCGGTCGCGATCACCGTTCCCAGTCCCGCCGCGAGATCGACCCATCCACGCCGGTCACCGCGCCGAAGCCTGAATCCCCCCGACGTGAGTGCCAGTGTACCAATGACGATGAGGAGGATGCTCACGGGCCCGCCCTACGCAGGCAGCCGGGTACCCTCATCCAAGCGGCCCCGGCCGCCCTGCGAACTGCGTCAGATCTAGTTCCCCGCAGACGACGGCGGGACGAGTCCCTTGATCCGCATGTACGTCACGAGGTTCCCGTAGTGCTCCGCATTATGAACCGCATTGAAGTTGAGCACCCAGAGCCGACTGCCTTCTTGGCCGAAGAACGTCGTCTCCTCCATCGCCTTCGACTCGCTCATGGCGTAGGCGCGGTCGCAGTACTCCATCGCCGTCCGCACGGCGGCGATGAGCGCATCACGCGACGACTCGTTCTCGAAGTTCATGCTGTTGGGGCTCTCTTCGCCCATCGCATTCGAACAGAATAGGTACTGCGCGTTCGCCAGGTGGCCGATGAGCTGGCCGAAGGTGCGGACCTCGGCGCTCGGCTGATACCCGTAGTGCTCCTCGGGCATGAGTTCGGCGGACGCCACGATCCAGTCGCGGAACCGCTCGTAGTGCGGAACCGACGAGGCAATGCCGACACCGTGCTCGTGGTGCATGGCCTCCATGTGCTCCTGATGCTCCTCGTGGTGCTCCTGTGCCACGGCGGCTGCAGGGGCGAGGAGGAGAGCGAAGAGACTGCCACTGATCATCCGACGCATGATGGATCCATCCTGTTAGGGTCGAGACGTTCAGAATCGCCAACCGTCCCGCGGATGACAACCGCTGGGGTCCCATCCTCGGGGAGGGCGACGGAGAAATGGGTTGGGAGGTGGATGCCGAAAAAACACAGGTCCCGGCCAGGCAACAATGTACCCGGCCGGGACCCGTGCGCTCGGGAGGGGCCGCGGGGAAGCGGCCCTCGGCCCGAGGAACGCCCTACATGCCCGGGAGGTGAGACAGGTCCTGCCGGAGAACCCAGAAGCGGTTCGCGGTCGGCGTCAGGTACTTCTCGAACGTCCGGACGATCGCGACGGCTTCTGCGTGCCCGTAAGCCTGCGCCAGCATGCGCTCCAATCCGTCGGGCTCGCTCATCCCCATCTCGGCCATGGAGTGCCGGGCGATGGCAACGAAGAGCTCTGGCCCCGCATCGGAGCTCACGACCTCGTTGACGGTGTAGTTGAACGGGTCTTCCTGCTGCTCGATGGCCGCCTTGACCTTGCCGAAGGCGTTGCGCACGGCCTGATACCCTTCCGACGTGTTCTTGAACTTCCACTCGATGACCTGCCACATCGGGATCATCGCGTCTGGGGCCGGCGCACGGGAGACGTCGTCCCACGTGACCCACATACGTACGTCGACCGTGTGGACGTGGTTGCCGGCGCGACTGACAAAGTCCGCCTGGTCCGCACCGTGATCCACGGCCGGACTGTCGAAGTCGGCCCACGTGTGTCCCGGCGAGACCCAGACGTACTCAGTCTCGCCCGTCATCGCCGAATAGACGAATCCGGGCCAGGGATCGTTCTGCTCGGCGTGCCATCCGACGTGTCCACGGATGCCGTCTTCGAGTTGCATCACGTTCGCCATGTCGGTCGTGACGAAGTAGGCAATCGTCACGTTGCCGTCCTGCGCCTGGAGGGGGGCCGCCACGCCGATGAGGGCAGCGACCGCCGCGAATCGGGTCAGGTGACGCATAGTGCGCTCCTTGAGAAGGGGACGAATAGCGCAATTCTACAGGCGGGACCGCGGACCGCCAGTCGCGCTCGTGTTCGCTCCGCCGCCGGCAGCGTGCGGCCGCACAAGGCAGCCGTGCGGCCCCCCGCGAGCGGCCGAACCCGCAGCAGTACCGCCTGGCACCGACCTGTCACCAGACCCATCTTACTGCGCACCCCTACGGCCGCTCATCCATCTTGCCCTCGGAGTCACCATGCGCCGTCGTTGGCCCGTTGCCGTCCTGACAGCTACCGCGCTCGGCTTTGCCGCCCCGCAAAGCACTGACAGCATCCTCGGCTTCTCGCCCGCATCGGCAGCGGAGCAGCGAAACCTGGAAGCGACGTTCGACTCGCACGTACGGGCTTCCAACATGGACGCGTGGAACAAGCGCATGGCGTCGGCCCCCAATCACGTCGGCGCCCCGCACACCCGCGAGAATGCCGAGTGGATGGCCGAGCAGTTTCGCTCCTGGGGCTACGAGGCGGAGATCGAGGTCTTCCACGTGCTGTTCCCCACCCCGAAGGTGCGTCTGGTCGAGATGGTCTCCCCGACCGCGTACACCGCGCGCCTGACCGAGCCAACGCTCGAAGATGACGCGACGAGCGCGATCGTGGAGGGACGCCTGCCGCCGTACAACGCCTACTCTGCCGACGGCGATGTCACGGGCGAGCTGGTCTACGTGAACTACGGCATCCCCGCCGACTACGAAGAACTCGCGCGCCGCGGCATCGACGTGCGCGGCAAGGTGGTCATTGCCCGCTACGGGGGATCGTGGCGCGGCATCAAGCCCAAGGTCGCCGCTGAACACGGCGCGCTCGCCACGATCCTGTACTCGGACCCCCGGGACGACGGGTACTGGCAGGGCGACGTGTATCCCGACGGCCCCTACCGGATGGAGTACGGCGCGCAGCGCGGCTCCGTGTCCGACATGCCGACGTACCCGGGCGACCCGCTCACGCCGTTCGTCGGGGCGACGGAGGATGCCGAGCGGTACGCGATCGAGGACGCACCGACCATCATGAAGATTCCGGTGCTTCCCGTCTCCTATGCGGACGCGTTGCCGTTGCTCGAGGCGTTGGGCGGCCCGGTGGCGCCGCCCGCGTGGCGGGGCGCCCTGCCCCTCACGTATCACCTGGGACCGGGACCGGCCACCGTCCGGGTGAAGCTCGAGTTCGACTGGAGTCTGCACCCGGCCTACAACGTGATCGCCACGATGCGCGGGTCGGAGTTTCCGGACCAATGGGTGATGCGCGGCAACCACCACGATGCGTGGGTCTTCGGCGCCTCCGATCCGCTGAGCGGC
>JBDHIW010000018.1:0-30733 GCA_039587215.1 Gemmatimonadota bacterium
CATGACCGTGACCGAGAGCAGACCTGACTCCGCCTGCAGCTCGTTGGACAACGCGAACACGCCGATCACCGCCGTGAGTGCCATGGGACTCTGCAGAAAGTCGGGCACGAGGTAGTAGCGGAGGAGCACGGCGAGGAACGCGGCGCCGGCGGTGCCGATGACCGCACCGATGAGGCCCGCTTCGACCATGCTTTTCGCGGCGGCGGCGAGCCCGGCTTCGAAGCCGCCCGCCAGAATCGCCTCGAGCACCAAGACGGCGAGGATCGCACCGAAGGGATCGTTGACGATGCCCTCCCACTTGCTCGCCGATCCGACGCGCCCTTCGGGTCGAATCTGCCGGAGGAGCGGGATCACGACCGTCGGCCCGGTGACGGTGAGGAGCGCACCGAACAGCAGCGCGACCACCGGTTCGAAGCCCAGCACCACGTACGCCAGGATCGTGGCCGCGACCCACGTGACGAGGATGCCCACGCCGATGAGGTTCCGCACGACACGACCGATCTCGCGGAGCTCGGCGATGTCGAGGCTCAAGCCGCCCTCGAAGAGGATGATCGCCACCGAGAGTGACACGATCGGGAAGAGCAGGTCGCCGAACAGCTCGTCGGGGTGCACGAGGCCGAGCACCGGGCCCGCGAGGAAGCCCAGCACCAGAAGCATCAGAATGCTGGGCAGGTGCAGGCGCCACGAGAGCCACTGCGCTCCAATGCCCAGGACGATGATGCCAGCGAGTCCGACGAGAAGGTGTTCGATGGGTCGTGATCTCCTGGGTGGGTGTCAGAAACTCGGCCCGGCGGGGGCGCTGCCTGCGACGGCGACGATCCCCGATCCCGTAGCGCACAGGCGCGACTGGTCGTCGTAGAGCTGGGCGTCGATGTAGGCCAGGCGCCGCCCGACCCGCGTCGGATGCCCTTCGGCCATGAGACTCGTGCCTCGGACGGGCCGGACGAAATTCACGTTCAGCTGGGCCACCCCGACCTGCTGCCTGCCGAGCCGCAGATAGCCGGTGAGCCCGATCACCAGATCGATCATGCCGGCGGTGACGGCTCCGACCACGGCGTCGGTCCCCATGCCGCCTCGGTGGAACGGCTGCAATGCATCGATGTAGGCGCGTGGGACCTCGGGATCGGACAGGTCGATCCGCGCGCGGAGATGCTCCATGGCCGGATGGCTGTTCCACTCGGCGATGAACGCCTCGAGCGCATCGGGCGTAGGGTCGGACGGGAAGGGCGGGAGCCCGCTCACGCCATCACGTGCGGGCCAGTGAACTGCCGCCGTCGACCACGAAGATCTGGCCGGTGATCCAGGTGCCGGCGGGGGACGCGAGGTACGCCACCATCTGGCCGATCTCCTCCGGCTCTCCCCACCGCTTGAGCGGGATGAACCGTCGCATCTCCTCGCTGAGCGCCGCCGCGTCTTCCCCGGCGGCGGCGAAGGCCTTGGTCGCGCCGGGCGTGGGCACGGGACCCGGTGCGACGGCGTTGACCCGAATACCGTCGGGCGCCCACTCCAACGCCAGCGTTCGCGTGAGCGCGTCGACACCGGCCTTCGCCGCGGTGGCGTGCGCCATCATCGGCCATCCACGGTAGTGCAGCGTCATCGAGATCGACACGATGCTCCCGCCGCCCTGCTCGCGCATGGTGGGGTACGCGGCCTGCGACGTGTAGAACGTGCCGTAGAGGTCCGTCTCGACCACGGCCTTCCATCCCTTGGGGGACAGATCGGCCGACGGCGAATAGAAATTGCCGGCCGCGTTGTTCACGAGGACGTCCAGCCGCCCGAACGTGTCCGTTCCGCGTGCGACGGCATCGCGCACCGAGTCGGGGTCGCGGACGTCGGCCGTGACGGGGAGGGCGCGCACACCAAGTTCGATGAGCTGGCGCGCGGCGGGGTCGAGGTGGACGGAACGCCGGCTCACCAGCACGATGTCGCACCCGAGCTTCGCGAGGGCCATCGCGATCCCGAATCCGATTCCGGTACCGCCGCCCGTGACGAGCGCGACCTGACCGTCGAGAAGTCCTTCGCGGAACACGGAGTCCATCACTACCCCCTATCCGTCGCAATAATAACACGCGGGACCCCTATATTCTTGCGAGCGACGAGGGGGTATCGTGACGGAAGAACTGGTACAGTCGATCAATCCCGCAACCGATGAACCGGGGCCGTCGTACCCGGTGATGGCCGATGACGCCGTCGCCGCGCAGGTTGCACGCACGGCCGCGGCACAGGGCGCGTGGCGGAACCGGCCGCTCGACGAGCGAACGGCGGCGGTGGCGCGGTGTGCGGCCCTCCTCCGCGAGCGTCGCCGCGCGTATGCGGAGCTCATGGCGCGCGAGATGGGGAAGCCCCTGGCCGAGGGCGAAGCGGAGATCGACAAGTGCGCCTGGGTCTGCGAGTACTACGCTGAAACCGCGGCGGCGACGCTTGCACCGGAGCCGGTCGAGACGGATGCCGCCAAGAGCTTCGTCGCGTTTCGGCCGCTCGGGACCGTGCTGGCCATCATGCCGTGGAATTTCCCATTCTGGCAGGTCGTACGCTTCGCGGCCCCGGCGCTCGCCGCGGGGAACGCCGCCCTCCTGAAGCACGCGGAGAACGTGTGGGGGTGCGCGGAGGCGCTGGAGGGGCTCTGGACGGACGCGGGCCTGCCCCCCGATGTGTTCCGAACGCTCTTCATTCGCGTGGACCAGGTCCCCGCGGTGATCCGGATGCCGAGCGTGCAGGCGGTCACCCTCACGGGCAGCGGTCGCGCGGGCGCGGCGGTGGCGGCTCTGGCGGGTGCAGCGCTCAAGAAGACGGTGCTCGAGCTCGGCGGCAGCGATCCGTCGGTGATTCTCGCCGATGCCGACGTCGACGCGGCCGTCGATGCATGCGTCACGTCGCGGCTCATCAACGGGGGCCAGAGCTGTATCGCGGCGAAGCGGATCGTCGTCGTGGAGGCGCTCCGGGCACAGGTGGAGGCCCGCGTCGTCGAGGCGATGCGGGCCCATACCGTGGGCGATCCAATGGATCCCCGCACGCGCGTCGGCCCCATCGCGCGACACGATCTGCGGGACAATCTGGCGCGACAGGTGCGCGAGTCCGTGCACGGCGGTGCGACGCTGCTTCTGGGCGGCACGGTGCCCGACGGCGCGGGCGCGTTCTACCCGCCGACGGTGCTGACCGGGGTCGCCCCCGGGATGCCGGCGTACGACGAAGAACTCTTCGGGCCGGTTGCCGCGATCATCGCGGCCGTGGACGACGCGGACGCGCTTCGCATCGCCAACGATACCAGCTACGGCCTGGGCGCGGCCGTCTACACGCGTGACGTCGTCGGTGGGGAACGCCTGGCGGTCGAGGTTCTCGACGCGGGCTCCTGCTTCGTCAACGCGTTCGTGCGTTCCGACCCGCGGCTGCCGTTCGGCGGGGTGAAGGGGTCGGGGTACGGACGCGAACTCGGTACGTATGGGCTGCGCGAGTTCGTGAACATCAAAACGGTCTACATCGGCTGAACAAGGGGGAGTCCGTGGATCTCGATAACGTGGTCGCCGTCGTCACCGGCGGGACGACCGGCATCGGATGGGCCATTGCGCGTGACCTCCTGCAGGCGGGTGCCCGAGTGGCGATCTGCGGCCGCACGGGGGCATCGGTGGACCCGGCGGTCGAGTCGCTCGCGGTGTACGGCGACGTCGTCGGCGCCCCCTGCGACGTGAGTGATGTCGCCGCGGTCGATGGGTTCGCCGACTTCGTCCACCGTGAACGTGGCCGCCCGGCGATCCTCGTGAACAACGCCGGTCTCGCCCACTTCGCGCCGGTGGCGGAGACGACGATCGAGCAGTTCGACGAGGTGCTGGCCGTGAACGTGCGCGGGGTCTTTCTGATGACCCGCGCATTCCTGGAAGACCTGCGTGCCACGCAGGGGCACGTGGTCAACATCGCGAGCCTGGCCGGCCGCAATGCCGTGCCGAACGCCGCGGCGTACGCGGCAGCCAAGCACGCCGTCGTGGGCTTTTCCAAGTCGTTCTTCGCCGAGGTGCGCCAGGACGGCGTCCGGGTCACGGCGGTGTGTCCGGGCTCGGTCGTGACATCATTCTTCGAGCGGGCCGGTGGCAAGGGCATGCTTCAGCGTCCGGAAACCAAACTGGCTCCCGACGATGTCGCGGCGACGGTATTGGCTACCCTGAGGCTCCCCGCACGGGCGCTCGTTTCCGAAGTAGACATCCGGCCCGCGAACCCCTGACGGGGGCACGGCGCCGTCACCTTGCGGGGACCCGGACCCGGGACCATGTTCCCGATCCCCGTAACAGGAGGTGGTGGTCGTGCATGTCTATACAGGAGACGCGATTCGCAACGTCGCTGTCGTAGGTCACGGCGCCAGCGGCAAGACGACCCTCGTCGATGCTCTCGCGTTCGTGGCCGGAAGTTCCCGCCGACATGGTTCCGTGCAAGACGGAACCGCCCTCACCGACTACACCCCAGACGAAATCGATCGGCAGTATTCGATCAACCTTGCACTCGCGCACGCGGAGTGGAAAGGCGTCAAGATCAATCTGATCGACACGCCCGGATACCTCGATTTCATCGGTGACATGCGCGCCGGCCTGTCGGCCGCGGACAGCGCGTTGGTGGTGGTGAGCGCGACGGCTGGAGTGGAAGTCGGCACGGAGGAGGCTTGGTCGTATGCGGACGAGCTCAAGCTCCCGCGCTGCTTCTTTCTCTCGCTCCTGGACAAGGAGCACGCCGACTTCGAGAAAGTCTACCGGGATATCAAGGACCATCTGACGTCCAAGGTCATCCCGATCGAGATCCCGGTCGGCGAAGGTGCGGAGTTCCACGGGATCGTCAATCTCTTTTCGAAGAAGTGTCACATGTACGATCCGGGCACGAAGGGGGGAGAGTACAAGGAGGTCGATGTGCCGCCCGAGTATCAGGAGCGGTTCGAGACCTACTCGCAGGAACTGATCGAGACGATCGCGACGACGGACGACGCGCTGCTGGAGCGGTATCTGGGTGGTGAGGAGATCTCGCGTGACGAAGCGATCGATGCGATGAAGCAGGGCGTGCTCAAAGGGGAAATCTTCCCGCTGCTCTGCGGGTCGGCCCACCTCACGTACGGGATGCAGGCCCTGCTCACCAAGCTGGTCGAACTGACCCCCTCGCCGGTCGAGCGGGGCGCGGTGATGGCCGAGCGCTGGGGCACGCCCGAGCCGATCGAGGTCACGGCGGACGACGCGGCACCCTTCGTCGCACAGGTCTTCAAGACGGTGTCGGAGCCCCATGTGGGTGACGTATCGTTCTTCCGCGTCTACTCGGGGAAGGTGAGCAACGCCGCGTCCGTGCTGAACGCACCACGTGGGGTGACGGAGAAACTCAACCACGTGTCGGTCACGCAGGGTAAAGACCGGAACGAGGTCCCGGCGCTTCATGCCGGCGACATCGGGGTGGTGGCCAAGCTCAAGGACACGCACACCAACGACACGCTGTCGACGCCCGACCTCGAGGTCGTGCTGCCCAAGATTCCGTTCCCGCCGCCGCTGACAGTCCTGTCGATCGACGTGAAGCAGCGGGGTGAAGAGGACAAGCTTTCGACGGGACTGCACAAGCTCCACGAGGAGGACCCCACCTTCCGCCACGAGTACAGTGCGGAACTCGCGCAGACGCTGATCTCGGGCCGCGGAGAGCGGCACCTCGAGATCATCGTGGGCCGCCTCGAACGGAAATTCGGCGTCCATGCGGAGCTCGGACGCCCGAAGATCGCCTACCGTGAGACGTTCCGGGGCAAGGGCGAGGGCCAGGGTCGGCACAAGAAGCAGACGGGTGGTCGCGGACAGTTCGGCGACTGCTGGATTAGTATTGCGCCACTGCAGCGCGGCTCAGGCTACGAGTTCGCGGATCAGATCAAGGGCGGTGTGATTCCCTCCAAGTACATCCCGGCGGTGGACAAGGGGGTGCAGGAAGCTGCCGCGCGGGGTGTGTTGGCCGGCTACCCCGTCGTCGACTTCCGGGTAGAGTGCTATGACGGCTCCTACCACGACGTCGACAGCAACGAGCAGTCGTTCAAGATGGCCGGCATTCTTGCGTTCAAGACCGTGGCGCCCAGGGCGAAGCCCGTACTGCTCGAACCCATTACAGAAGTCGAGGTGTTCACGCCCGAGGACAACTTGGGCGAGGTGATGGGCGACCTGTCGTCCCGGCGCGGTCAGATTCTCGGGAGCGAGTCGGAGGGCCGCCTGACGAAGGTGCGCGCGTTCGTGCCTGAGGCCGAGCTGTACCGATACAGCACGCAGCTACACTCCATGACACACGGTCGAGGCACGTTCAATTGGAAGGTGTCGAGCTATCAGGAGGTTCCGGCCGAAGTGGCGGAGAAGATCGCCGATGACCGAAAGAAAGAGCAGGAAGCGGAGCACTGACCGCCGTTGGTGACGGTCAGTGCGTGCGGGCGTAGGACCGGTGAGCCGGTGCTACGCCCGCCCGCGTTTCGGGGTCCGACTTGGCCGCTTTCCGTTGCCGTTCCCGTTGCCGTTCCCGTTACTCCCGGAGTGCGGCAGACCGTCCACGGCGCCGTCGAGCATTCCGAGGAACTCGTATTCGGGATCGCGCACCTTGGCTCCGACGAGCGCTTCCTCGCGCGGCTGCGCCCACACGAAGCGCTCCCCCCGGAAGTTCCGGAGCACGACCTGGCTTTCGCTGATCTCTTCGACGTACTCCGGCAATAGGGGGATCTTGCCCCCTCCGCCCGGCGCGTCGATCACGAAATGCGGGACGGCGAGTCCGCTCGTCCAGCCGCGCAGCCCCTGCACGATCTCCAGGCCCTTCTCGACGGTCGTCTTGAAGTGCTCGACGCCCGCGACGTTGTCGCACATGTAGATGTAGTACGGGCGGACGCGTGCGGCGAGCAGGCGCTGCATCAGCTCTTTCATGACCTCGACGTCGTCGTTGACACCCTTGAGGAGTACCGTCTGGCACCCGAGCGGGATGCCCGCGTCGGCCAGCATGCCGAGTCCGTGGATCGCCTCCGGCGTCATCTCCACCGGATGATTGAAGTGGGTGTTGATGTAGAGCGGGTGGTGCCGGTGGAGCACTTCGCACAGCTCCGGTGTGATGCGCTCCGGAAGGTGGCACGGCACCCGGCTGCCGATGCGGATCACCTCGAGGTGCGGGATCTTCCGCATCCGCGAGAGGATCGCGTCGAGCCGCCGATCGGACAGCAGCAGCGGGTCGCCGCCCGAGAGGATCACGTCGCGGATTTCCGAGTGCTCCTCCAGGTAGCGGAAGGCGCTCTCCAACTGCGACATCGGGATCTTCTCGGGATCGCCAACCTTGCGGCGGCGCGTGCAGAACCGGCAGTAGCTGGCGCACACGGGGCTCACGAGGAAGAGCGCGCGGTCCGGGTACCGATGCGTGATGTTCGGGACCGGGCTGTCGGCGTCCTCGTTGAGGCTGTCGACCACTCCGTCCACGATGTCGAGTTCGTCCAACTCCGGAACGTATTGGCGCCAGATGGGGTCACCCGGTTCCTCGATCAGCGCTGCCATCGGCGGCGAGATCCGGAACTCGAAGTTGTCGATCGCCTCGTGGAGCCGGGTGAGATCTGGAAAGTGCTCCGGTCCGAAGCGTTCGACGAGTTGGTCGAGCGTTCGGATGCTGCGATCGCGTAGGAGCTTTTGCCAGTCGGACATGATCAACCGCCGCTGCTGGGGGAGGGTGTGATCAGCTGCTTCGTGAAGACGACAAGTCCGTCATTCTGGGCGTAATACTCCGGGACATGGGCCGCCCGGTCGTATCCGATCTTCTCATAGAAGCGCCGCGTCGGTTCGTAATCCGGCCGCGACGATGTCTGAACCACGATGAGCCGGCCGTGCTCGGCCTCGATGCTCGTCTCCGTGGCCGTCATGAGCCGACGGCCGATGCCGGCCCGGTGTACCGTGGGGTCGACCACGATCCAGTAGAGGTCCCACGTGCCTTCGGTGCCTGGGGTCGGTCCGAAGGCGGTGAACCCCACGAGACGCTCACCGTCGAACGCGCCGAGCGCGGTGTAGTCGGTGCCCGGGCGGGCCACGGCGTCGTCGAACACCTCGAGGGCGATGTCGACCTCGGCGGGCCGAAAGACGCCCGTCGCCTCGACCATGGCGCGCACGCGCGCACGGTCGCTGGCCTGCGGCGGCCGGATCGTGGGTGCCGACGTCTGCGTTGCGGTCATCCGTCGCTCCCCACGGCCACGGGCAGCGGTTGCTGGACCGACCGCGCCGCGCCGACGATGCGAAGCACGAGGTCGTCGTACGACCACCCGTGTGCCCGCGCCATGTTCGCGAGGCCGGCGTCGGGTGACGCGTCCGGGCAGGGGTTCACTTCGAGGATCCAGGGCCGGCCCTGGTCGTCCACGCGGATATCCACCCGCCCGTATCCGTGACCGTCGACGGCGCGCCATGCGCGGCGGGCGACGTCGACGAGACGGTCGGCCAGAGTCGCGTCGACCCTGGCGGGACACACGGGCTGCGTGCCGCGATCCTCGGCACTCCCCGGCTCCCACTTCGCCGCGAAGGAGACGATCGGCCAGGCGCCGTCCGGCATCGCGCCGAAATCGATCTCCGAGATGGGCAGCGTGTCGTCGCCGACGAACCCGATGTTGAACTCGCGACCCGGGATGTACTGCTGCACGATCACGCGGCCGAAGCGTCGGCACATCGCCTCGGCACGCGCCACCAGCGCCGCGCGGGTCGTGACGACGGATCCCTGGTCGATGCCCACGCTTGCGTCTTCCTCGGCCGGTTTGACGATCGCCGGCAGCTCCGCCGCGTCCAGCGCGTCGGCGTCTTGGATCTCCTGCCAGGCCGGTACGGGCAGGCCGTGGCCCAGCAGCAGTGCGTTCAGTGCGGGCTTCCGGTGGCACAGCGCCGTTGTGCGCGCCGACGTCCCGGTCACCGGAAGCCCGAGCAGCTCCACGGCGGCCGTGACCTGGTACTCGAGACGGCTGACGCCTTCGATGCCTTCGCACAAGTTGAACACGAGGTCCGTCTCCCCGAGCGCGTCCATCCACGCGCGGTCGGCACGCACCGGGACGAGGTCGACCGCGTGGCCGGCCGCCGTGAGTACGTCTGCGACCGCCTCGCACGACTCGAGCACCGCGCGAACGTCGGCAGCGGTCCAGTCGTCCGCTCCGGCGTCGTAGAGAATGGTCGTCTTCAACTTGCTGCCCGCGTCCGTGCGACGGGTTCCAGGGCTTGTCCACTGAGTCGCTGCCACGCGACCGCGGCGGCGGCCTGGATCAATTCGTCGTAGGTCATGCCCGCGACCGTGGCCGCCCAGGGGAAGCAGCTGTGTGCTTCCGGATCCGGGATCACGCCAGGCAGCGGGTTGAGTTCCAAGACGTTCGGCGCACCGTTCGTGTCGAGGCGCACGTCGACGCGTCCCCAGTCGCGGCAGCCCAGGGCCTGGTACGCCGCGAGCGCGACGCGTCGAATCTCGTCGGTGAGTGCGTCGGGGATCCGGGCCGGACACTCCAGAACGTCGAACTCGGCGCCCGGGACGTCCCACAACCACTTGGCCTCGTATCCCATGATCGGCAGCGCGCCGTCGGGCAACGCCTCGAACCGATATCGGATGAGTGGGAGGCACGTGGCGTCGGGGCCGTTGCCGAGGACCGCGACCGTGAACTCTTCGCCCGGCAGGTAGGCCTCGGCGAGCACCGGCTCGTCGTATGCCTCGAGAAGCTGCAGCGCTCGCTCGGCTGCCGCGTCGGGCGAGGTCGCGTGATTGGCTTCGGCGATTCCTTTGGACGAACCCTCCCACACCGGCTTGAGGAACATCGGGTAGTGGGAGACGTCGCGCAGCCGTACTACGTCCTCCGGCCTTTCGATGAGCACGGACGGAGGCGTGGGGATGCCCCGGTGACGGAGGATCTCCTTGGTGCGGCCCTTGTGCAACGTGAGTCCGAGCGTCAGCGGGTCACTACCCAGGTAGGGCACGCCGAGGAACTCCGCGATGGCCGGCACGTGCGCTTCGCGATTCGGTCCGCGCAGTCCTTCGGCCATGTTGAACAGAAAGTCGACACGCGCCTCGGCAAGCCGTCGGGGAAAGTCGTCGACCGCCTCGAGCAGAACGACGTCGCCGAGCGCACGCAGCGCGTTGGCGACCGCCTCGATCGTCTCGGGCTCATCCCACTCGACGTAGTGATCGACGACTGTATCGGACTCTGCGGGGACACGTCCGTCGACGTCGAGCGATGCCACGACGTCTTTGGGTCTTTGATTGAACGCGAGTCCGATTCGCAATGCCACTCCGTTTACGGAGTTTCGTTGCGAACCACGATACGAAATGCCGCAACGTTATGCAATACTTTTGGCACACGGTTGTCCAACTAACTTTGGCGCGTGTGCGGCGTTCGCGACGCCGAGGGAGCGCAATCGACGCGGTCGAACGCGCGATCGTGCCGTGCGTGGAGTGTCAGGGGCGAGGGGTGACGTGCGACGCCGACGCGTCGACACACGCGCTTGTGCGTGTGCTCAGACCGAGGAGATCGCGTCCGACGTCATGCGGTCGTAGCGGTGAAACGAGAACGCGTAGGCGTGCCGCTCGTCCGCGGGATGGCTCTCGAGGTCGGTCACGCGCCACGCTGTAGGGTCGAGTTCCGGAAAGGTCGTTTCGCCCTCGACGAGCGCGTGCACGCGCGTCATGTGAATCCGCTCGGCGGCAGGGAGCGCCGCGCGATAGAGCTCTCCGCCACCGGCGACGAAGGCGTCCCGGTCACCGACGAGCGCGAACGCCGCGGCGAGATCGGGGACACGGTCGACGCCGTCCGGCAACGCGAGCCGCGGGTTCCGCGAGACGACGATCGAGCGCCGACCGGGGAGGGGGCGGCCGATGGATTCGAAAGTGCGTCGTCCCATGATGAGTGCGTGGCCCATGGTCAGGGCCTTGAAGCGCTTGAGGTCGTCCGGGAGATGCCACGGGAGCGTGTTGTCGCGGCCGATCACGCGGTTCTCGGCCATGGCCACGATCAGCGCGACGGTCAGACCGCCACCTCGGCCGGGATGTGCGGATGGGGGTCGTAGCCCTGAAGGTCGAAATGCTCGAACGCGAACGCGTCGAGCTCGCGAACCGTCGGGTCGAGAACCAGGCGCGGGAGCGGTCGCGGGCTCCGGCTGAGCTGGAGCCGCGCCTGATCGAGGTGGTTCGTGTAGAGGTGGGCGTCGCCGAACGTGTGCACGAACTCCGCGGGCTCCAGATCGGTGACCTGAGCCACCATCAGCGTCAGGAGCGCGTAGGACGCAATGTTGAACGGTACGCCGAGGAAGAGGTCGGCCGAGCGCTGGTAGAGCTGGCACGAGAGCCGGCCGTCGTTCACGTAGAACTGGAAGAGAACGTGACACGGGAGCAGCGCCATCGCGGGAAGGGCTGCCACGTTCCACGCACTCACGACGAGCCGCCGCGACGCCGGGTTCGTGCGGATCTGCTCGACCACCGCTGCGATCTGATCGACCGTTCCCCCCTCCGGCGTCGGCCACGAGCGCCACTGGGCTCCGTAGACCGGTCCGAGGTTCCCGTCGGCATCGGCCCACTCGTTCCAGATCCGCACGCCGCGCTCCTGGAGGTACGCGACGTTCGTGTCGCCGCGAAGGAACCACAGCAGCTCGTGGATGATCGACTTGAGATGGACCTTCTTGGTCGTGACGAGCGGAAAGCCCTGGCGCAGATCGAACCGCATCTGGTGCCCGAACACGGACAGGGTGCCGGTGCCCGTCCGGTCCGACTTCGGTGCCCCGTGCTCGAGGACGTGTCCGAGGAGGTCGAGGTACTGTCGCATCAGGACAGTCCGTCGAGAGCGAGGCGCGCCGTCGGTCGTGGCCACGACGAGCCCGCGAGCATCCGGAAGTAGCCGCGCGTGAGCAGATTGCTCCGCGCGACGATCCGCGTCGTGCGCACCGTGCGGAAGACGTCCGCCCGCGAGATCTTGACCTTGTGGGCGGGGTCGAGCAGTCGCGCGTCACCCTCCGCGAGCCGGAGCGTCCGCACGGCGAAGTAGAGCGACGTCAGGCAGAACTCCCGGATCTCGGGATGGCGCCGCGGGACGAGCGTGGAGTATTCCAGTGCGTCGCGCAGATGCCGCTTCGCCTTGTCGATCATGAGGAGCATGACCTCGCGGCCGGCGTCGGGGTTCGCCCGGTCCTGCAGATCCTCGGGGCGGACCCCCACGGCGTCGCAGAACTGCCGTGGGACGAAGCTCCAGCCGCGCTTCCGGTCGTCGGCGACGTCCTTGATGATGTTGGTCAGCTGGAGGCCGAGGCCAAAGGACGCGGCCAGCGCTTTCAGGTCGCCGGAGACGTGGCGGTAGGTCGGACCGAAGTGTTCGCGGAAGAGGGCGGTGAGCAGGTGCCCGACGGTCCCGGCCACGTAGTAGCAGTAGCGCTCGAGATCCTCGACGGTCTCGAGCACCTCGAGGGCGCGGGTAGGCGCGTCTCCGCGCTGCAGGACGAAACCTGCCATGCCGTCGCACATCTCCCGGATCCACGGACGGACGGCGTCGCGGTGCGGTGTCGGCAACGACCAGTACTCCCGAAGGACGACGTCGGCCGAGGCCACGAGCGACTCGTCGTCGGTGGCGGGCGCCGGAAATGCCGCGGTCACCGCGTCCGCGGGTGCCGCCTCGTCCTCGAGGCAGGCGGCAAAGCTGCCCAGGAGCGCGGCCCGCTGCTCGGCCGGAAGCGCGGGCGTGTCTTCGAAGGTGTCCGCGATGCGGCACAGCAGGTATGCCACCAGCACCGACTGGTCCAGGCCGTCGGGGAGGAGGCGGATGCAGATGGCGAACGTCCGCGAGACCTTGGGGAGCATGGACTCGCAGTACGTCAGGCCGTCGCGGCGCTCGCCGACGGCGGTCACGGTGCATCCTCCATCGCCTGCGCGACGGCGCTGGCGATGACACTGTCGAGGAGGGGTCGTCCGGCATGGTCAGGTGGCACGAGTGCCTCGATCAGACGCTCGGGCTGCGAGGGGTCGAGCGTCGTGCGGTGGACCAGTTCCGCCGTGATCACGGCTTCGTCCGCGCGGAGGTCATCCACGAAGAACCGCATGCGGACGACGGCAAGCGCGTTTCTCGCGTAGGCGCCGCCGCGGCGCCACGTGCGCGTGGCGAACCACCCGGTCTCGAGAAACCCCTCGGCCGCGCTCTCGGCACGCACCCGAAGACCGTACGACTCGACGGCGGTCCGCAGGGCGTCGACCAGCGGCTCGGCACTCACCGGGACCGTGTCGGCCCGCGCTCCGGTCATCGGACCGAAGTACGGCCGCGTGTTGGCGGCGCCGCACGCCACGACCGCGGAGAGGGCCGTGGCGATCAGCCAGGGTCGGGGCCCGCTCCGTCGCTCAGTCGTGTTCGTGCTCCGTCGTTTCCGCGTCATCGCTTTGACCGGCCGTCTCGTCTTCCTGACTGGCCGGGTCGTCGTCGTGCTCCTCGCCCTCGGCGTGGCTGTGCTCCATGGTACGCTCCTGGAGCGCACCCTCGAGCACCGTGCTCGGAATGCCTCCGCCGTACTCGAAGACGATGGTGCCGCCGACGTGCGCGGTCCACATCATGAACGCCGCACCGAGCGCGGCCACGGTGTAGAAGGCCTTGGACTCGAGACCCGCCATGGTCGTCCGCCGGACGACGCGCCAGGCCGCCAGGCCGACGAGGATCACGGTAATCCAGATCCCCATGGTCTCGTGCCGCTCCATGACCAGGTGCATGCTTCCGCCGTGCTCGATCGTCTCCTCGGCGCTGAGGCCGGACCACAGTGCGAGCACGGCACCAGCCGCCCCCACCATCAGCGTCCAGAATCCCGCCGCGCGCAGGGACTCCCGCTTCGTCACGGCGCCGGCGAACTCGAAGCCGATTGCCATGAGCAACAGGATCGACGGGAAGTCGTTGAGGGCGGCATGCCACTGTGCGACGGTGTCAGGAAACATGGTCAGATCCCCAATGGCGTCACGCTCGGCGGCGTGGTGGAGTAGTCATAGAAGCCCTTCCCCGACTTCTTTCCGTGCAACCCCGCCAGCATCATCCGCTTGAGCAGGGGAGGGGGAGCGTAGCGCCTCTCCCGGTACTCGTCAAACATGATCTCCGCGATGCGATAGGTCGTGTCGATCCCCACGAAGTCGAGCAGCGTGAAGGGGCCCATCGGGTAACCCGTACCCAGCATCATGCCCTTGTCGATGTCCTCGACCGACCCGACGCCGGTTTCGAGTGCCCGAATGGCGTCGAGCAGGTACGGCACCAGCAGCAGGTTGACGATGAAGCCCGAATTGTCCTTCGCCGCGATCGGTTGTTTGCCCAGCGAACTGGCAAAGGCCATCGCGCGGTCGAATGTGCCCTCGGACGTCGTCACGGTCCGCACGACCTCGACGAGCTTCATGAGCGGGACCGGGTTGAAAAAGTGGAGTCCCACGAACCGGTCGGCGCGCTGGGTCGCCGCCGCCATGGCGGCGATCGTCAGGCTCGAGGTGTTGGACGCGAAAATCGTCGCGTCGCCGCAGAGGGCGTCGAGTTCGTCGAACAGGGCGTTCTTGACCTCGAGGTCTTCCGTGACCGCCTCGATGACGATGTCGCTCGCCGCGAGGTCGCCGACGGCGGTCGTGAACGTGAGGCGACCCAAGACGGCCTGCCGCTCGGCGTCGTCGATCTTCCCCTTGTCGACCAGACGGCCCAGGGACTTCTCGATGCGGGCCTTGCCTTTGGCATTCAGTTCGTCCGACACCTCGCGGACGACGGTCGTGAATCCACTCTGCGCAGCGACCTGGGCGATGCCGCTGCCCATGAGTCCGCACCCCAAGACTCCCACGGTGGTGATGTCAGTCATGTTCCCAATGCCTCATCGAGTCGAATGGTCAGAGTTACAGTCCCAGGTTCCGTCGTACCTCGTCGGCGATCCGTGCGATGGGACTCCCTTGCTGGGTGGCATCCGGCACACGGATCTCGTTCCGCTCCAGCCGATCGAGGACCTGCTCGAGGGCGACGTGCATGCGCTCCAGGCGCCCCCGTCGGCTTCGGGCCCAGGCAAAGCCTCCGATGCCGCCGCCGAGGGCGGGAAGCACGGCGACCAATTCCGCCACGCCGAGCGTCGCCCCGATCACGGTGGCAGCGGCGCCGGCGACAGCCAGGAATCCGCCGGTGCGAATGTGCGACTGCCGGCTGTTCTCCAGGTCGGCGACCAGGCGAACGTGCGCCCGCCCGTCGCGCAGCGCACTGACCTGTGCCGTGATCTCGCGGGCTCCGGCGAGCGTGTACGACTTGCCACTCAGGTTGAGGTCGCGCCGCACCGTGGAGAGCAGGTCGCGCTTCGGTTCCCACGACATGTAGTCGTCGGCCCGCCGCTTGACGACCAGCAATTCGTCGTTGGTCATCCAGTGATGCAGCGCGCGCTCGACCTCGACGGCCGACAGGGGAACGGTTCGTGTCGCGATGACGTACTGCGGACCCGCGAGCCAGTGCCGAAAGCCGCTGTCGGCGCCGACGAACGCCTGCGTCCGCTCTTCGAGCATGGCCTGCTGCAGGTAGGGTGCGGGAATCCCAACCTCGCTGCCGAGGTGCATCAGGTCGGTCTCGCTGAGGCCGCTCCCGATGTCCTGCTCGGCCGCCTGCAACTCGGCGGCGCGCCGGATGATCCGCTCCAGGGCCGGGCGGTCGATGCGCTGGTCGTGCGGGACGGTGTCCGTCATTGCTGGTCCAACTCCGACGTCGCGACCGGGCCGTCGATTACAGCGCTTCCACGATCACGGCCGCACCCTGTCCGCCGCCGACGCAGGCGGACCCGAGTCCGTAGCGCTTACCGCGCTGCCTGAGCGCGTGCAGCAGATGCAGCGTGATGCGGGTGCCACTGGCGGCGAGTGGATGCCCGATGGCGATGGCGCCGCCGTGCACGTTGGTCTTGTCCCGGTCCAGTCCGAGGTCCTTTTCGACCGCCACGTACTGCGGCGCGAACGCTTCGTTCACCTCGAAGAGGTCGATGTCGTCGAGCCCGAGTCCTGCGGTTTCGAGCGCCTTGCGCGCCGCCGGTGCGGGGCCGATGCCCATGTACTTCGGCTCGACGCCGACGATTCCCCACGCGACGAGTCGCCCGATGGGTTTCGCCCCCATGTCCTGGGCTGCGCCGGCATGCGCTACGACGGTCGCCGCTGCGCCGTCGCAGATGCCCGAGGCGTTCCCCGCCGTGACGAAACCATCCTTCTTGAAGTACGGCGCGAGTTTGGCCAGGTCTTCTACGGTCGTTTCGGGACGCATGTGTTCGTCGGCCCGCCAATCGACCATCTGCTTCGTTCGACGGTCTTTGATGGGGACCGGGACGATCTCGTCGTCGAACACGCCGTCCTGCCACGCGCGGTGGGCCCGCTGCTGACTCGTACAGGCGTATTCGTCGACCTCGGCGCGCGTGAGTTCATACTTGTCGGCGAGGTTTTCCGCCGTCTCCGCCATCGAGAATCCGCACTGTGGGTCCTTCAACGCTTCCCAGAGCGAGTCTTCGAGCGGCGGCGTTGGTCCGAGACGGAGACCCCACCGTGCGCCCCGCAGCACGTGCGGCGCCTGACTCATGGACTCGGCGCCTCCGGCCACCACGACGCGCGACTCGCCGAGCATGATCTGCTGTGCGCCTTGGATGATCGACTCGAACCCGGAACCGCACAGACGGTTCACCGTCACGGCGGGAACCTCGATCGGCAGCCCGGCCTGCAGGCCGACGTGCCGCGCCAGGTAGATCGCGTCCGCCGAGGTCTGCTGTGCGTTGCCGAAAATGACGTGGTCGACCGCGTCGGGTCCGACGCCCGAGCGCTCCAGCGCGTCCCGGGCGGCGATTGCGCCCAACTGAATGGCCGAATGGTGCTTCAGCGTGCCCCCGAACTTCCCGAACCCCGTCCGCACGCCCGACAGGAACACGACATCTGTATCATGGTTTTGTGTGCCCATACCCCCACCTGCCGCTGAGTTCATTGCCCCAAAGTCGGGAATATAACGGAAGGGGCGAATGCCCTCCCGGCCGGCCGGGACGGCCGGCTCGGCGGGTTTAGAAGCGTATTTCGTGCACGAGGACCGCGGTGGCGGCTCCGAGGGCGGCGCCCGCGAGCACGTCGGAAGGGAAATGCGCGGCGGCGGCGACACGTGCGGCGCCGATGGCGGCGGCTCCCCCGAGGGCGGCCCAGTGCGCGACGGTGCGGTGGCCTGCCCCGTCGAGCCAGTACCCGGTCGCCAGGGCGAAGGCCACCGCGGTATGGCCGGAGGGGAACGACCGCTGGGCATCGACTTCGTCGACCGCGCCTCCGGCGGCTTCCGTGTACAGGACCGGACGCTTTCGGGCCACGAGCGCCTTGGTCACTTGCGTCAGCGCGAAGGTCCATGCGACGCTCTCGACCATCACGGCGGATCGCCGTAACCCATTGTCCTGTCGAGCGATATCTGCTGTCAGGGCGGTCCCGAGTCCCACCAGGGCAACGTCGCTCGCGAGCGACCAGCCGCTGACGGGCGGACGGATCGCCCAGCGATCGAAGGTCGGCACGGCCGTCGAGCCGCAGGGTGCGCAGGCGGCGTCTCTTTCATTTATACCAAGGATGCCCGGAGCGGCGGCCGCGACCCCGGCAACCAGCGAGGACCAGATCGGTGCCTTGACCCGACTCCAAGCCTCGGGATTCGAGGTCTGGGCCGCCGCAGGTCCCGAGAGCAGGGCCCATACGGCGAGCATCGCGAGGAGCGACCGGGACGTCACGGCGCCTCTCCCGCGGCCTTCACGTGCTCCACGACCCACCCACCCAGTTCGTCGCAGGCCGCGGTTCCGCCCAGGTCCACCGTGCGGATCTCCCCAAGCGACGCGGCACACGCATCCTCGAGCGCGGCGCCGCCGCGCGCCAATCCGAGGTGCTCGAGCATGAGCGCGCCGGTGAGGATGCTGGCGAGAGGGTTGGCGGCGTTGCGCCCGGCGATGGTCGGCGCCGATCCGTGCACAGGCTCGAACAGCCCTGGTGTCCCGACCCCCAGGTTGGCGCTGGGCGCGATGCCCAACCCGCCGACCAGCTCGGCGGCCAGATCCGAGATGATGTCGCCGAGCAGGTTGTTCGTGACGATGACGTCGAACCGCTCCGGGTCGCGCACGAGTTCCATCGCAAGTGCGTCGACGTACCGGTGTTCGCGTTCGAGGTGCGGATGGGCGTCACCGACTTCCTCGAACAGTTGACCCCAGAGACGGTGTGCGGGCACCGCGTTCGATTTGTCGGCCATCGTCACGCGCCGGCGCTCCCGCTCGTCGGCCCAGGAGAACGCCGCCTGCAGAATTCGGCGGACCCCGCGCGCGGTGTGCACTTCCTCCGCTACGCGTTCCTCGGCATCCGTGCCTTCGTCCCGCGTGTATCCCCGTCCGAGGTAGATGCCCTCGGTGTTCTCCCGGAAGATCGCGATGTCGATGCGCCGCGGGCGTCCGTCGACCGGTGAGCGAAGCGGGCACAGGCTCTGATCGAGCAGCAGCGCCGGTCGAAAGTTCACGAAGAGATCGAGACCGCGACGGAGGCCGAACAGGATGTCGCGCGCGTGATCGTGCGTCGGGATCCGCTCGTCGCCCAGCGCGCCCAGCAGGACGGCGTGCACGTCATGGCGGATCCACTCCAGTCGATCGGCCGGGAGCGACTCACCGGTCGCCAGGAAGTGATCGGCACCGAAGGGCAGGTCATGCCACCGGAGGCGAGCGCGGTCGAGTGCTGCCGCCGCTTCGATCGCCGGGAGCGCCGCGTCGAGCACCTCGGGGCCGATGCCGTCGCCCCGGATCACGGCGACGTCGTAGATGCGTTCCACGGTCACCGACGCAGGGTACTCCCGCACGTGAGGCAGAAACTCCAGCCATCCTCGATCGGGTCGCCGCAGTGCACGCAGCGACGCGGCCCGAGCACCGTCCCGCAGTGCGGACAGAAGTTTGCGGCACGGTCTCCCGGCAGCGCGGCCCGGCACTGCGGGCACAGCGGGCGATCGACGACCGGCTCGAACGGCGTGGGCGGGGCCGCTGCCGGGGGTGGGGCAGCGGGGGGGGGCTCTTCCGGCTCGGGGGGCGCCCACCGGTCGTCGGATTCGGCGTCCTCGCGGGGCGCGCCGTCCACGGCGGGCGCGAGAGGTGCATCATCGGGGACGATGGCGACGGGCGGCGGCGGCGGTTCGAAGGTGCTGTCGCCGTCGAGCGTGGCGCGCACCGCGGCCGATGCGAGCACGACTCGGGCGGCGGCGAAGGAACGAAAGGCGCCGGGGTCCGGGTCGACGGCTTCGAGCTCCGCGGCCAGCGCGTCGCGGGCGTCCGTGGGGTCGAGGGTCACGTGTCCGTGCGCGCCTGCGAACAGCTGCAGGAGCGCCATGTCGTAGTCGTCGATCGTGTCGAATCCGAGTTCGACCTTGTAGGTGCCGTACGGCGCCCACCGCTGATAGATCTCCGATACCTGAAGCGGTTGGTGCAGCCGCGCGGGATCTTCCCGCGCGATGCGGGCGACGACAAAACGGAACAGGCGCGTGACGTCGTCCACGGGTTAGCGCCAGTCTCGCGCCCACCGGTCGTACAGAACCGGTGTGACGCCGGCGGACTGCAGCAGCTCGATACCGCTCGGGTCGCGATAAATCCGTCGGTAGAACACGTGCGAGCACCCCGAATTGATCATGAGCTTGGCACACATGACGCACGGGCTGTCGGTGACGAAGATGACCTTGTCGCGCATCCCGCCCGGCGCCTTTACCAGCGCGTTTACCTCCGAGTGGATGCAGCCGCATTGCCCGGGAACCGTGGAGTCGCAGCGGTTCGGCAGCCCGCGTGCGTTGCCGTTGTATCCGATCCCGACCACGTTCTCGAGTGCGGCGTCGGTGATCACGGTTCCGACCTGCAACCGGCTGCACGTCGAACGCTTGGCCAGCTCCTCCGCCATGCGCATGTACACCTCGAAGAGCGGGACCCGCGACGGTGCGGGCGTATCCGTGGGCGCGGCGTTCAATGGGTGCGTGTTGGCGGGTATGCCGTCCTTGAAGCCCGTCATGAGCCGTCCCGGTCTCGGGTCACGTCCTCGGTGAACGCGCGATCCGCATCGTAGTCAGCGTACTTCCCGGCGGTGCGCTGCTCGTTCAGCCACTCGTCGAACCGTGAGGTCTCGGCGGCCTCCGAATGGATCTGCTCCCGGGCCGCACGGACCGCCAAGTGATCGGCGTACTCGTTCTTCGGGTGTACGGCGTGTCCGCGCCCCCAAACCCACGTAGGCTGATGCGCGCTGGCGACCCGGACCAACTGTTTCCACAGCGGCAGGTTTTCAATGGCGCCGCCTTTGCGCTTCCAGCCACGCGCGCGCCAGATGGGCACCCACTCGCGCATCCCTTTC
Organism: Gemmatimonadota bacterium; assembly: GCA_039587215.1. GTDB lineage: Bacteria > Gemmatimonadota > Gemmatimonadetes > Gemmatimonadales > GWC2-71-9 > CAMYLY01. The sequence continues at coordinate 20,329 of JBDHIW010000018.1, forward strand.
ACCAGGTACTCCGAGTCGGATACGTACACGACCCGAAACCGGTTGCCCTTGCTCGACAGGAGGCCGAACAGGGCGATCGCGCCGCACAGCGCCATGCGGTTGTTGGTCGTGTCCGGCGCCGAGATGAACAGGTCGCGGCGGGCGATGCCGTCGGGCATGTCGATCTCGACGAGCGCGCCGGCCCCGCCCGGAGTCGACCCCTCCGCTCCGTTGCCGAGGCAACTCTCGTCGGCGTGAACGACGACGGTACGCGGTGCCGGTTTAGTCATTGAGGTCGATACTCACCGCTCCGGGCTCGCCGTCCGTGATGGCACCGATGGCGGCGGCCAGCACGCCGCGGCCCGTCAGTGCCGTGCTCATCGCGTCTGCGGCGGACGGGTCGATCGCGATGAGGAGACCTCCGGAGGTCTGCGCGTCCGCCAGGATCAGACGCTGCCGTTCGTCCACCGCCGCCGCCCACGTCGTGAACGTCTGTGCCGCCTCCAGGTTGCGGCGTGTGCCGCCCGGGACGGCGCCGCGCTCGACGAGCGTTCCAACCCCTTCGAACGTCGGCACGCGGTTCGCCGCGAGGCGTGCGCCGACACCGCTCGCGGTCAGCATGTTGTGCAGGTGGCCGAGCAGACCGAATCCGGTGACGTCGGTCGCGGCGTGTACGGCGTCATGGAAGTCGCGCATGACGGCCGCCGCGTCGGCGTTCAGGGTCCGCATCGCGGTGATCGCTGGGCCCATGGCCGCGTCGTCGATGAGTTCCTGTTTGAGCGCCGTACTCATGATGCCGGTCCCGAGCGGCTTCGTGAGGAGGAGGAGGTCGCCTGGGCGCGCGTTCGCGTTCGTGATAAGGCGGTCGGGTGCCACGACGCCGATGACGACCATTCCGAGTTTGGGCTCCGGGTCGTCGATCGAGTGCCCGCCGAGGATGACGGCACCGGCCTCCGCGACGACGTCCGCCGCTCCCCGGGTGGCGTCTCCCAGGAGGTCGAGCAACTCGGGCTGCCGCGGCCACGCGACTAGATTGAGCGCGAACGTCGGTGCGGCTCCCATGGCGTAGACGTCGCTGAAGGCGTTGGCAGCCGCGATCGCGCCGAACGCGTACGCGTCATCGACGATCGGCGTGAAGAAGTCGACCGTGGCGACGATCGCGTGCTCGTCGTTCACCCGGTATACGGCGGCGTCGTCCCCGGTCAGTGCTCCGACGAGCACGTCCGGGTCGGCTACCGCGGGCACGTGGCGCAGGACCTGCGCCAGCTCAGCCGCGCTGAGCTTGCACGCTCAACCGGCGCCGTGTGATAACGTTGTCAGCCGAATCCGAGGCCGCTGGTCGTGCGGTCGGTCGGGCATGGCTCCTCCCCAGGGAAGGGCGTGACATGGATGGTCTCGTGGCCGCTTACGCAGCGGCGCTCGCCTTGGGCGCGACGCACGCGCTCGAGGTCGATCACATGGTAGCAGTGAACGCCTTCCTTGGAAACCGACCACGCGTCGCGACGGCCGTGGGGTTCGGTGTCCGGTGGGCGTTGGGGCACGGGGCCATCGTACTCCTGGCGGGCGTCCTGCTGGCGGCGACCGGCGTGACGATCGCGGGCCCGGTCGTGGAGTGGGCCGAGATCGGCGTCGGCGTGATGCTCGTGGCTCTCGGGCTGTGGGCCATCCGGGCAACGCGACGGCTTCACGTCCACACCCCCGCCGATCACGGTGACCACGCGCATCTCCACGCCCACGATCCGGGGTCGCATCCTCACCACCACACCCACGACCAGGCCACGCATCGCCATCGCCACCTGTCGACACTCGTGGGTGCCGCGCATGGGTTGGCCGGGGCCGCGCCCGTCGTCGCGCTGATGCCGGTGACCCTGCTGGATGGGTTCTGGGCGGCCGTCGGATACCTCGTGGCGTTCGGGGTCGGCACGATGGCCGCGATGGGGGTCTATGCCGGCCTCGCCGCGGTGGCGGTGGCGCGACTCGGATCCTCGGTCCGCACGGCACGGGTCGTGGCGGGAATCACCGCCGGCGGCAGCATCGCCGTCGGCGTGTGGTGGATGCTCCGCGGGGTGCTGGGCTAGCGGCTAGACGACGTTCAGGGCGATCCGCATCGCCCGAAGCCCGATGAGCGCGCGCGCGTCGACCGCATCGCCCCCCCATGTCCCATCGTCGCGCTGCGCCGCGATCACCAGGGGTACCGAACGGGCGACCGCCTGCCGCGCGGTCGGGGTGCCCAGCGCCGTCAGGACATCCAGCACGTTGAACAGCTCGCCGCCCGGCCAGCTGCCGTCCGACGCCTGCCGCGCGGTCACCGCCGCGACGCACGCGTCGAGCCGGTCGCGGTCCTCGAAGGGGCCGAGCATCACGCCGCCCAGGGCGCAGACCTGCAAGTCGAGCGGCCACCGGTTGTCGGCGGCCCAGAGCCCGGGGATGTCGAAGAGACACTGAACGTGCTGCCGCACCGACGCCCGGCGATCCTCGCCGGCACGCAAGACGACCCGGAGCGCCGCACAGCTCACGACGAACCGAGCATCCTCTTCGCCGTCGATCGTGACGCCGGTTGGCATGGCGAGCGGCGCTAGCGCGTCATCCCGAGGTCCCGGAGAGAAGAACCCCGTGAGGTGGTGGGAACACAGTTGCGAAACGTGCCGCTCGGCGTCGCACCCCTCTCCGAAATGCCCGGGAGCGTTCTGGCGGGAGAGGACGTAGCCAAGCGTTCGCACGACGGGCGCATCGTCCGGGAGACTCCCCAGGTCGAGCAACTCGCCCACGGTGCGCACGGTCCGCAGGAGCGACGCGTCGACGCTTCCGTCCATGCGGGTCCGGCGTCGGCGCTCGCGGATCATGAACCCGGCTGTCGCGGCGTCGTCCGGCCGCGGACGGCCGACGAGCTGCCGGGCCACGACGGCCTCGCACGAATCACGCTCGGCGAACCAGCGGACCACCCGGTCGACGCTGCGCTGAAGCGCGCGATCGTCGTCGCGTGCGCCGGCGGCGGGATCTCCAGCCTTCCGCCACTGGGCCGATGTGCGTGCGTGCGCTCGGGTCATGGTGTCCTCTAGTCTTCACCGCGCGTGGCGCGGATGTCCGTGTGTCGGGTCCTGTGCGCTGGTTACCGTCGCTTCGCGCGAACCGTCCGGCTGGCCTTCTTGGCCTTCTTCGCCTTGGTGGTCTTCTTCGCCTTGGCCGCCTTGGACCCCGACTTCGTCGTCGTCGTGCCGGCGCGCCGAGCACCGGCCGCGGCGCGCGCGCGCGTCTTGGGAGCCGGCCGGGATTTCGTCTCTCCGTCCGCTCCGGTCGGGCGAGACCAGATCAGCTTGGACTCGTCGATTTCGTCCGCTGGCGTTGTCGGCGGTACGGGGGGCCACGGGTCCAACATTCCCGGACCACCCCCCGCAGAACCGGTGTGGGTCATGTGAATCTCCTGCCGGTGCTGCCCCAAGTTCATCTAGATTCCGGGCGGGTACAGGCAGGCGCAAGGGGGGCCGACGATGTGGGGACGCGCCCTTGCTGAGGGGGCGTCCGTCATGACGCGTCTGGTCGGCGTGGTGGTAGGAGTGTTCGTTGTTGGGGCCCTGAGCTTCGTGACGCCCGCAGGAGCGCAGGTGTCGCAGCTTCAAGTGGACCCCGGACGGGTGTCCGTCAACGTGGGTCAGCGGTTTGAGGTACTGGCGACGGCGCTGGACCGCGGGAACAACGTGCTCCTCGACGTCCAGTTCCAATGGGTCTCCCAGGCGCCGTCGGTCGTGGGCGTCGAACCAGAGGGCGACGGCATTGCGCAGTTGATCGGTCTGGCGCCGGGGTCTGGTGTCGTGCAGGTGTCCGTCGGCGGGCGATCGGCGACGATCGAGGTCGAGGTGCAGGGTATCGCCGTCGCCGGCCCGATCGGTGAAGGCACGCCGACTCGGCTCGAGATCGAGCCACCGACCGCCTTGCTCTACCCTACCGAGGACCTGCAGTTGTTGCCGCGCTTTCTCAAGGACGATGGCAGTCCGGCGGCTCCGGCGTCGCTGACCTGGCGGTCGTTCCGGGAAGACGTCGCGACCATCGACCCGTCGGGGATGTTGGTGGGCATCCAAGAAGGCACCGGGCTCGTCGAAGCGACGACGGAGAGCGGACTGCGGCAGCGGGTGCAGGTACAAGTCTCGATGGCTCCGTGGGCATTCGCGACGCCGATCGTATCGCTCGCACCGGCCGAGTCGGATACCCTGGCGCTGATGGTACCCGATCAGGGGGGGCGGCCGCTGGACGTGCGATGGGTATCCTGGAGCTCGGCGAATCGCGACGTCGTGATGGTGGGTGCCGGGGGCGTCGTCACGGCGATCAGTGCGGGTCAGACCAGCATCACGGGAGCGGCGTTCGGTCAGGAGCGCTCGGTCGAGGTGCGAGTGCACCCCACCGTGGACGGGTTCGACATCCGCGCGCTGCGGGGCGACACCATCGTGGTTCCGGTGGGCGGAACGGCACCGTTCCGTGTCGTGCCCGTGGCGGCCGACGATACGCCGATTCCCGAAGCGCCGATCACCTGGATCCTAGGCGACACCACGCTGGCGCAGTACGTCACGGCCGACTCGGCGGCGCGCGGCCAGGCGGTCGGCGTGACGACGCTCGAGGCGCGGTATCGGGACGAGTCGGTGCGCGTGTGGACGCTGAACGTGGTTCCGGCGCGCCTCTCGGTCGACGAACAGCGCGTGCCCGTGGGCAAGGGCGAGACCCGCCAGATCAGGGCGTGGTTCTCGAGCGACGACGGGACGCCGCTGGCCCCCGCGACCGACGTGACGTGGACGACCGCGAATGCGGACGTCGTGACCGTGGGTCCGGACGGGACGCTCACAGGGGTCGGGTACGGCGGCGCCAACGTCATCGCGAGCACCCCGTGGGGCAACGCCGACACCGCGGCGGTGTTCGTGAGCGGCAGCGTGCTGTTCACGTCGACCCGGACCGGGTCACCCGATCTGTTCACGGCCGCGCCGGGCGACTCGTCCGGCGCCGGACAGATCACCGGCGAAGCCTCCATCGAGATCGAGGGAGCGTTCTCTCCCGACGGAACGCAGATCGCGTTCGTGTCCGATCGCGGGGGACAGTTCGATCTCTTCGTGGCGAATGCCGACGGTTCGGACGTTCGGCGCATTACCGAGACGCCCGAGCACGAGCGCGGACCGACCTGGACGCCGGACGGGACGCGTCTGCTCTACGAATCGAACGTGAGCGGCCGGTCTCAGATCTGGATCATGAACCTCGATGGTGGTGGGGCGCAGGAACTCACGTTCGGGGACCGCGAGAATCGCTACCCGGCCGTCTCGCCTGACGGACAATTGATCGCGTTCACGTCCTTCCGCGACGGCAACGCCGAGATCTACCTCATGGACATCAATGGGGCGAATCAGCGGAACTTCACGGCGTCCGAACTCAACGAGTTCATGCCGAAGTGGATCGATGGGCAAACCTTGGCATTTCTCCGGCGCCAGCGCCGAGCGCGCGATCGCCGCGTGCTCCGATTCGCCGACGAGATGTCGGAGGTCGTGAGTCTCTCCCTGGCGCGAGAAGAACGGACCCTCGCGTTCGAACGGCCGATCCAAGCCTTCGACATCAACCCAGGCGGCGATCAGCTCGCGGTCATCCTGCTCACGGCCGGACCGACGGGTGACGTCGAGCAGCGGCTGTACGTGCTCCCGACGGAGGGTCGAGAGGGAATGGCGGTCGAGGTCGTCCGCGCGAGCAGCGGCGACCAGCTCGCCCACCCGCGCTTCCGCCCGTAGTTCGGGCGGGGGAACGCCTTCGCTCATGCGGGCACTCGTTCTCCACGGGCACGGTGACCGCTCGCAGCTGGCGGTCGCCGAGGTTCCGGATCCCCAACTGCAGCACCCGGACGACGTGCGGATCCGCGTGCACGCGGCCGCGCTCAACCACCTCGACCTCTGGACCATGCGCGGACTGCCCGGGCTCACGCTCGAGTTTCCCCACGTGCTCGCGGGTGACGGGGCTGGAGTCGTCGAGGCCGTCGGGTCGGAGGTGACGACGGTGCAGGCAGGCGACCGCGTCCTCATCAACCCGGGTGTCTCCTGCCATCGCTGCGAGTACTGTCTCACGGGGCGGCACTCGCTCTGCCCCGAGTACCGGCTGCTGGGAGAGCACATCAACGGGACGGCGGCCGAGTATGTCGTCGTTCCGGCGGAGAACGTACTGCCGATTCCGGATCCACCCGCGCCACACCCGCCGTTGTCCTGGCCGGAGGCGGCTGCGTTCGGGTTGGTCGGGCTCACGGCTTGGCATATGCTGGCCGCCCGCGCGCATCTCGAAGCTGGAGAGACCGTACTGATCTGGGGTGTCGGCGGCGGCGTCTCCGGCATGGCCCTGCAGATCGCGAAACTCACGGGGGCCCGCGTGATCGCGACCTCGTCGAGCGAGCCCAAGCTCGAGTGGGCGCGGAAGCACGGCGCGGACCTCGTGCTCAACCACGACACCGAGGACGTCGTCAAGCGCGTGCGCGAGTTCACCGAGAAGCGCGGCGTCGACGTCATCGTGGAGAATGTCGGCGAGGCGACCTGGGAACGCTCGCTGCGAGTACTGGGCCGCGGCGGACGACTGGTGACCTGCGGAGCCACGACCGGCCCCAAGGTCCAGATCGACGTCCGCCGCCTGTTCTGGTTTCAATGGGACATTCTGGGGTCCACGATGGGCGGCGTTGAAGACTTCCGCGACGCCGTTCGGCTGCTCGAGCAGGGGAAGCTCCGTCCCACGATCGACAGCGTATTCTCGCTCGACGACGGGGTCGAGGCCGTCGCCCGCCTGGAGAGCGGATCACAGCTTGGGAAGGTCACGATCGCCGTCCGCGAGGACGCGCTCGCCTAGCGCCGAAGCAGCACCGTACTTCCGGCGGGACCGAACTGGGTCTCGTGATCCGGACGGCGCACGATCCCGACAAATCGCCCCGCATCGTCGAACAGCGCGAGCCCTTGGCGGGTGCGGATGCAGCGGGCGCCACCGATGGATCGCAGCACGGCGTCGACCATGGGAAGGCCGACGGGCCGCGGTCCCGTATGTACGATCTCGAGTGGTCGAGCTGTCATCGTCTTCACCTTTGCCGTGGGGGCCGTCCGGACCCCGAGTGATGCCTTCACCCCATTAGATGCACCGAGGGTGGCAAAGGTTGCATCAGCCCGGCGCGTGCGGGGGTCGCGGTCGGTCGGGCTGGCGTGTAAATGTCACAATTACAACAACTTAGAGTATCGCTGGCCGGTTGATCCGCGCCCCGAATCCGGGTATATTACGAGGACCTCACCGGGGTCGAATTCGACCCCTTTTTTCGTTCAAGGGACACCATGACAGCACCGAATCAGCGAGAGCGGATCCTCCCCAGGCTCATCGAGGACGAGATGCGCGAGTCGTTCATCGATTACTCGATGAGCGTGATCGTCCAGCGGGCGTTGCCGGATGCGCGTGACGGCCTGAAGCCGGTCCATCGCCGCATCCTGTATGCGATGAACGAGCTCGGGCTCCAGCCCGGGCGGCCCTACAAGAAGAGCGCGACGGTCGTCGGCGACGTGCTCGGCAAGTACCATCCGCACGGCGACTCGGCGGTCTACGACTCACTGGTCCGTATGGTCCAGAGCTTCTCGCTGCGGTACCCGCTGGTCGACGGTCAAGGCAACTTCGGCTCGGTCGACGGCGACAGCGCGGCGGCCTACCGGTATACGGAAGCGCGTCTCACGGCCCTCGCCGTGACGATGCTCGAGGACATCGACAAGAACACGGTCGACTTCGTCCCGAACTTCGACGACCGGCTGGAGGAGCCCACGGTTCTACCGGGCCGCCTCCCCAACCTGCTCGTCAACGGGTCGTCCGGTATCGCGGTCGGCATGGCGACCAACGTTCCCCCGCACAACCTTCGCGAGGTGAGCGCGGCCGTCAAGCATTTGGTGGCGAACCCGGACTCTTCGGTGGAGGATCTCCGTCAGATCGTCACCGGCCCCGACTTCCCGACCGGCGGGTTCATCTACGGCACCGACGGGATCAAGGACTGCTACGAGACGGGCCGCGGCCGCATCGTGATGCGTGCCCGTGCGCAGGTCGAAGAAACCGAATCGACCGGCCGCGAGCGGATCGTGATTACGGAGATCCCGTTCCAGGTCAACAAGTCCCGCCTCATCGAGCAGATCGCCGATCTTCACCGCGACAAGAAAGTCACAGACATCTCCGCGCTGCGCGACGAGTCGGACCGTGACGGCATGCGGGTGGTGATCGAACTCAAGCGGGACGCCAATCCGACCGTCGTCTTGAATCAGCTATACAAGCGCACGCAGATGCAGACCACGTTCGGGGCCATCATGCTCGCGCTGGTGGACGGCCAGCCGAGGGTGATGTCCCTCAAGGAGATGCTCGAGCACTACGTCTCGCATCGCCACGAGGTCATCACGCGTCGCGCGCAATACGAGCTTGATCAATCGCTCGCGCGCGAACACATCCTCGAGGGGCTCAAGACCGCCGTCGACAACATCGACGAGGTCGTGCAGATCATTCGGCAGGCGAAGGATGTGCCGGCGGCGGATGCGGCCCTGCGCACGCGGTTCGATCTGTCGGAGAAGCAGAGCGAAGCGATCCTCAACATGCGGCTCGCGCGGCTGACATCGCTCGAGATCGGCAAGCTGGAAGCCGAGCTCAAGGAGGTCCGCGCTCAGATCAAGTCTCTGAGGGCGTTGCTCGCGTCCCGCGAGAAGCGCATGGCCGTCCTCACGGAGGAGCTGGATGCGCTGACCGACCGCTTCGGTGACGACCGTCGCACGACGATCGTCGCCGACGAGGGCGACTTCTCGGTGGAAGATCTGATCGCCGAGGAAGACATGGTCGTCACGATCTCGCATGCGGGCTACGCCAAGCGGATTCCGGTGACAACGTACCGGCGGCAGCGCCGCGGCGGGCGCGGGCTCAACGGCATGGGGACGCGCGAGGACGACTGGGTCGAACACCTCTTCATCGCGTCCACGCACGACTACGTGCTGTTCTTCACGGACAGCGGGCAGGTGTACTGGCTCAAGGTGTACGACATCCCGCAGGGCGGACGCGCGGCGCGCGGAAAGCCGATCGTCAACATGATCCAGATCAAGCCCGACGAACGCATTGCCGCGTTCGTGGCGGTTCGCGAGTTCTCGGACGCGCAGTGTCTGATGTTCGCGACCGCCAAGGGCATCGTGAAGAAGACGGTGCTCTCGGCGTACGGGAATCCGCGGTCCTCCGGGATCAACGCGATCAACATCGAGGACGGCGACGAGCTCATCGACGTGCAGGTGACCGACGGCTCCAATGACGTCGTTCTGGCGACGCGCAACGGCATGAGCATCCGCTTCCGCGAAGCCGACGCACGGGAGATGGGCCGGGCGACCGCCGGGGTACGGGGTATTCAGCTCGCCACCGCGGACCGCGTGATCGGGATGGTGGTGGTGCGACGGGACGCGACGCTGCTCGTCGTGACCGAAAAGGGCCTGGGGAAACGGTCGGCGCTGACCGACTACCGGGTGCAGAAACGAGGCGGCAAGGGCATCATCACGGTCCGTCGGAGCGACCGCACCGGCGCAGTCGTCGCGCTCAAGGAAGTCCTGCAGGACGACGAGTTGATGATGGTGACGCGGCACGGGGTGATCATCCGCGTCCCCGCCGAAGGCATCCGCGTCATCGGCCGCAACACACAGGGGGTCAAGGTGATGAATCTCGACTCCGGCGATACGGTGATGGACGTGGCGCGCGTCGTGCGCGAGGACGACGTCGGGGAAGACGATGGCGCGACACAGGTCGTCGTCGAGGGACGCGATCAGCGGGAGATGCGGCTGTAGCGAGCACGCTCGACGCCGCCGCTCTCCTGGAGCGGATTCACGACGCCGCCGACGGGCTCTACGACGTAGCGGTTCGGACCCCGCTCGTGCCGTGTGCGCCGCTCGCCGAGCGGCTCGGCGTGCCGGTGTACCTCAAGCTCGAGAACGCCCAACCCTCGGGCGCCTTCAAGCTCCGGGGTGCGTGGACCTTCGTCCGCCGCCTCGCCGCGGCGACCCGCGCCCGCGGCGTCATCACCTACTCCAGCGGGAATCACGGGCAGGCCCTGGCGTATGCGGCGCGGCACGCCGGCATCCGGGCGGTGGTCGTGATGCCGGAGACGGCGCCTGCCGTGAAGGTGGCCGGGGTCGAGCGCTGGGGCGGGGAGGTGGTGCTGGCCGGCACGACCTCGGAGGATCGGTTCGCACGGGCCACCGCGCTCGCCGCCGATCAGGGCCTCACCATCGCGCCGCCGTTCGACCACCCCGACATCGTCGCAGGTCAGGGGACGACGGGGCTGGAGATTCTCGAGGACCTGCCGGAGGTCGGTGCGGTGGCGGTCCCGGTCGGCGGGGGAGGTCTCCTCGCGGGGGTCGTGACGGCCGTAGCGGAGTCGCGGCCTGGA
>JBDHIW010000166.1:0-5185 GCA_039587215.1 Gemmatimonadota bacterium
ATCGCCGTCTCGGGCACGTACGAGCGGCGCCAGCTGGAGTCCCTCGTTCGGAGCGAAGCGCTACGAGCCGGCGACCTGATTCGCCAGAGTCTCCACGAGAGCATGCTCCGCAACGAGCGCGACCGGACCTACACCATGATCCGCCGGTTCGGGGCCGAGCCCGACGTCGAGACGATCCGCATCTACAACAAGCGCGGCGAAATCAAGTTCTCGACGCACGACGAGGAGATCGGCCGGTCGGTCGATCTCCAGGCGGAGGCGTGCTTCGTGTGTCACGCGACGACCGACGCCCTCGCTTCGGTGCCGACGACGGAGCGCGCCCGGGTGTACGGCAAGGACGGGCATCGCGTGCTCGGGGTCATTACGCCGATCCGCAACAGCGCCAGCTGCGTCGCGGCCGGTTGTCACACGGGCGGGGAGTCGATCCTCGGCGTGCTCGACGTGCAGATGTCCATGCGCGGCGTGGATGCGGCACTCGCGGAGGCGTGGCGCACCGAGTTCGGGGTCGGTCTCGCGCTGATCGTGCTCTCGATGTGCCTCATGGCGGTCGTCGTGTACCGGGCGGTGCACGTTCCCACCCGGGAGCTGCGTCACGGGACCGAGCAGCTGGCGGACGGGAACCTCGACGTCGCGATTGTGCTGGATCGACGGGACGAGCTCGGGGCGCTCGCCGCGTCCTTCAATCACATGGCGACGAGCCTGCGTTCGGCGGACGCCGAGGTGCGGGCGTGGTCGCGCACCCTCGAGGATCGCGTGCGCGAGAAGACCGGACAGCTGGAGCACTTCCACAAGCAGATGATCCAGGTCGAGAAGACGGCGTCGCTGGGCACGATGGCGGCCACCGTGGCGCACGAGCTGAACAACCCGCTCTCCGGCATCCTGACCTCCGCGAAGCTCGCCAGTCGTCAGCTCGAGCGGCTCGTGCCCCCCGGTGAGGATCGCGCTCGCGTCCTCGCCAATCTGGAGCTCGTGAAGTCGGAGGCGATGCGCTGCGGGATCATCGTTCGCGATCTGCTCACGTACGCGCGGGAAAGCACCCACGATTTCCAGCCGGCACATCTGCAGGAGCTCGTCGAGCACGCGGTCAAGCTGGTGGCGCACCACCTTCAGCTCGCCAACATCCGGCAGGACATCGCCCATACACTCACCGACGACGCCGTCACGTGCGACCGGGACCAGCTGGTGCAGGCCCTTGTGGCGCTCATGATCAACGCTGTCGAGGCGATGCCGGACGGCGGCTGCCTCACGGTGCGCACGTCGCCGTCGCTGTCGTCGCCGCTCTCGCGCGTCCGCATCGAGGTCGGGGACACGGGCGGCGGCATCCCCCCAGGCATCCGCACGCAGATCTTCGATCCGTTCTTCAGCACGAAGAACGCGGCCAAGGGCGTGGGCCTGGGCCTCGCGGTGGTGTACGGAATCGTGCAGCGGCACGAGGGCACCATCGAAGTGGCGTCGGAGGTCGGCACGGGGACGACCTTCACGCTCGAACTCCCCCGGGATCCGGAGAGCGCGGCGCGCGCACACGCGAGAGGCGCAGGCGCGGTGGCAGACCGATGACGCAACGCAAGATTCTCATCGTCGACGACGAGCTGTCGGTCCGACAGTCGCTCGAGGGCTGGTTCCGTGAAGACGGGTTCGCCGTCGAGATCGCGGAGGACGGCAAGGCCGCCCTGGCGAAGATGCACCAGGGCCCGTTCGACATCGTGATCGTCGATCTCAAGATGCCCGGCATGGACGGCATCGAACTGCAGAAGCGGGTACGCGAGATCGACCCGCACGCGGCGATCATCATCCTCACGGCGTACGCATCCGTGGAAACGGCCGTCGAGGCGCTGAAGCTCGGTGCCTACGACTACGTCACCAAGCCCGTGGACCCGGACGATCTGTCGCACCTCGTGGGGAACATCCTCAAGCAGCGGGCGCTCGCCGAGGAGAACGTGCGGCTCAAGGAGTTCACGACGCTCTGCAACACGGCGCCAATCGTCGGGGCGAGCGCGCCCATGCGGCACGTCTTCGACCTGGTCGACTCGGTGGCGGAAACCGACTCGACGGTGGTGATCCGGGGCGAGAGCGGCACGGGCAAGGAACTCGTGGCCCGGGCCATTCACGAGCGGAGTCGCCGGCGGTTCTTTCCGATCGTCGCGGTCAACGCGGGCTCGCTCGCCGAGAGTCTCCTGGAGAGCGAGCTGTTCGGTCACGAGAAGGGGGCGTTCACCGGTGCGCAGTACCGGCGCAAAGGCAAGCTCGAACTGGCGGACGGCGGCACGCTGTTCCTCGACGAGATCGGCGACATCACGGCGAAGACGCAGGTCGACCTGCTGCGCGTGCTCGAGACGAAACGGTTCACGCGCGTCGGCGGGAATCGGGAGATCGAATCCGACTTCCGCCTCATCTGCGCCACCAACAAGCACCTCGAGAAGCTCGTGGAGGTCGGCACGTTCCGGGAAGACCTGTACTACCGCATCAACGTGTTCGGCATCGACGTCCCGCCGCTCCGCGACCGCCGCGACGACATCATCCCGCTCGCGGAGTTCTTCGTCGAGAAGTACGCACGGGCCATGGGGCGAGACCGGAAACCGCTGGCGCCGGAGACGGTCGAACTGCTCGAGAGGTACCGGTGGCCCGGGAACGTGCGGGAGCTGGAGAATGCCGTCGAGCGCGCGATGGTCATCGGGCGGGAGGGCGCGATCGTGCCCGCGGACCTGCCGCTGCAGCTGGAGCGCCAGGTCGTGCCTGCCGACACGTCGCTCGCGGCGGTCGAGAAGCAGCACATCGAGCGGGTGCTGCAGGAGGCCGGCGGCAACGTGACGCGCTCGGCCAAGATTCTGGGGATCGACCGGGCGACGCTGTACAACAAGGTCAGACGCTACGGCATCAAGCGCTAGCGGAGGCCGCGTGATTCACCTCGCGCTCCTGAACGGGTACCGGCCCGCATGGGTCGACGCCCTCGGCGACGGGATTCGGGACGTTCTGCCGGGGCCAGTGCGCGACCGAGAGATGCGGCTCGACTTCGGTCCCGCCTTTGCGCCCGACCGGGGACAGTACCACGCGACGTTCCTGCTGGGCGCGCTCCTGCGGACGCTCCCGGCGCCGGAGGACAAGGTGCTGGGGGTGACGGCGGTCGACCTGTTCGTGCCCGTGCTCACGTTCGTGTTCGGGCAGGCGCAGCTCGCCGGAAGCGCGGCGGTGCTGTCGACGTGCCGGCTCCAGAACGAGTTCTACGGACTGGCGCCCGACGAGGGGCTGCTGCTCGAGCGCGCGATCAAGGAGGCGGTGCACGAACTCGGGCACGCCCACGGGCTGGTGCACTGCCCGGACTACCGCTGCGTCATGCACGCCTCGACCCATGTCGAGGACGTGGATCTCAAGGGAGCGGCCTACTGCGGCGGCTGCGGATCGGCGCTGGAGCGTTCGGCGTCGGACGCCGGGGCCTGAAGGCGCTGCGTCGAGAGCCAGCGCTCGAATTCCTTGGGGTGGTGGGCCTTCAGCTCGGCGAGGGTGATCTTCCCGTCGAGCCACACGCGGCTCATCGGAAACACGCCGGGACGAAGGTGCACGCTGTAGAGGTGCCAGAGGATGATGGCGAGGAACGCCAACACCGCTTCGTACCCGTGGATCGCGAGGATGACGTCGTACACCCACTTGGGGAAGACGTGGAGCGTCGTCTCGAAGAACCACATCATGAAGCCCGTGATGACCATGACGACCGACCCCCACACGACCGCCAGGTACTCGAACTTCTCGAAGGGGTCGTACTTGTCGAAGGGCGGGGGCGTATCGGTCTTCCCCAGCTGGTACCGCATGTGATGCCACACGTCGCGCACGTCCTGCAAGCGCGGAATCAGCCGCCACAGGTCGGCGCGCCCCTCGGCCGTCGCGACGACGTACACGACGTGGAAGATCCCGAGCAGGAGCAGCCCGGCGCCGGCGAAGTGGTGCAGGGCCGTCCGCAGCGAGAACGCGCCATCGACTACGTGGGTGCCGATCCCGGGGAGGAGGAGGGGCAGGCCCGTGAGGATCAGGACCGTGAAGATCACGATGAGCGCGATGTGCTGGACGCGCTGCGCCAGCGTGAACCGGATCACGGTCTGGTCGAGGTCGTGTTCGTACGCCGTCCAGTCGCTCATGGATGCGCCCCCGCGCCGCGGTCCACGACCAGGCGCCGGTACAGGTCGAGGAAGATCATCCCGGCCGCGTACAGCACGATGCCGCCGATGAGCAGGTAGTAGAACCACTGAATGCCGTACGCCACGAGGTTCACGTCCTCCCGCAGCGACCGGACGTGGATCTTCCCGTTGGCGACGCCCTCGCCGATGGCCGGATGGCAGCTCCCGCAGGTCTCGGTCAGGTTGTCCGGGTGGATCATGGACCGCGGGTCCGACGACGGCAGGATCCCGTGCGACCCGTGGCAGCTTTCGCAGCTCGCGACCGTGAGCTGGCCGCTCTCGAGGGCGATCCCGTGGAACGATCCCAGGTACGTGCTCCGTCGCGACGGCGCAATGCCGTAACGGACGTTCAGGTCCTCACGATCGTGGCACGCGGTACAGGTCTGTTCCACGTGCGTCGGGTATACGGACGACGTGGGGCTCGTGATCGGCTCCACGCCGTGTTCCAGGTGGCAGTCGGTGCACGTCGGCACGTCCCGGTTCCCCTCGGCGAACATGGCGCCGTGGATGCCCTCGCCGTACTGCCGGAGGATGCCCACGTGGCAGCTGCCGCAGAGCGCGGCGACCGTGTCGCGGCCGACCGGAGACTCGGGACTGCTCACCGACTCGATGTCGTGCGCGCCGTTCGCGCT
The DNA here is from genome assembly GCA_039587215.1 of Gemmatimonadota bacterium. GTDB lineage: Bacteria > Gemmatimonadota > Gemmatimonadetes > Gemmatimonadales > GWC2-71-9 > CAMYLY01. The sequence goes on from JBDHIW010000166.1 coordinate 4,799, forward strand.
GTGACAGTCCATGCACACCGGCGCGAGGGCCAGGCCCTTGGCCAGCAGCCCCCGCCCGTGCACCGAGTGGAGGTAGGACGCGACGGCGTCCGCGTCGGGATGCCCGAACCGCGTCATCGTCTCGGCGTTGGAGTGGCACCCCGCGCACACCTCGAAGACGGTCAGTCGGTAGACCGACGACTCGGGGTCGTCATGCGACAGGATGTGGTGGTCGGTGTGGCAGTCCGCACACGTCGCCGGCGGCTCCCCCGTCGCCGGGTGGGGGCGGCCGTGCACGTTGTCGGCGAGGTGCTCCTGTTCGGTGTGGTGACATCCGCCGCAGTCCACCGGCTCGATGCGGTCGTGCGGATACTCGTCGATCGACGCGTGACACAGGGTGCAGGCAAA
>JBDHIW010000167.1:0-5111 GCA_039587215.1 Gemmatimonadota bacterium
ACGAAACGGTTGTGGAAGATGACGCTGGCTTCCACCCCGAGCTGCAGCGCCCGCGTCTCCAGCATGATCCGGTACGCTTCGCCGTGGCGTTCCCGGACGTGCGGATGGGTCGCGCCGACGACGATATACACCGCCTGCGGGAACCTGGCGAGGATCGCGGGCAGCGCGTCGATGACGTACTCGACCCCCTTGTCGGGCGAGAGGAGCCCGAAGGTGAGGAGGACGGTTCTCCCCTCGACGCCGAGGCGGTCCTTGCTGGTGCTTGGGGACGGCACGCTCGGAATGCCGTGGGGGATCAGGTCGATCTTGCATGCCGGGACGTCGTGCACGTCCTGCAGGAGCGCGGCTCCTTGCGCGCTCATCACGACGAGGCGCTCCGAGAGCCGTGTGAGCTCGTCCATTACACGGCGCTGGTGCGGATCGGGCGTGGCCAGGATGGTGTGCAGCGTTGTCACCACCGGCATGCGGAGCTCGCGCAGCAAGGCGAGAACGTGCGTACCGGCCTTGCCGCCGAAGATGCCGTACTCATGCTGGACCGAGACGACGTCGACGGTATTGACGTTGAGGAAGTCGGCGGCGCGCCGGTACGCGGCGACTTCGTTTTCGGGAATCTCGAAGCGCACGCGGGGCGGGTAGGCGTACTGGCTGCCCCCGTCGTTCATGGCGAGCACGACGCAGTCGACCGCTGGGCGCTCCCCGACGATCGCCGTGCTCAAGTCGGCTGTGAACGTCGCGATGCCGCACTGGCGCGGCAGGTAGTTGCCGAGCATCGCGACGCGGCGAACGGTGTCGACGCTCACGACAGGCGGCGCATTGTGTGGGGTGGTGCCGAATGGAGCAAGCGGTGGGCCGTGTGCCACGGCCGGTCACAGTGTAGTCGGTGACCTGGGAGATCAGTGTGGCCCCGTACGGGACCGAGCCAACCGAAGTGACGAACCACTAACGTGCCTGCATCGGTGAAACATACCCAGAACGCCGCTACTTTGGGCGTTCCGTTCCGGTTCCGAGCAACGGTACCGCGCGCACGGCAATTCTCCGGACGCCTCCGCCCGCGCCGGGACGCATTGTGTGATCGCACATCGAGGTTGCGAGTCTGGGCCCGCTGTGTCGAGCCCCAGTCGGCGGGAGGGTCAGCGGTGGGGGGACGTGGCTCGACGGCGTTCTTGCGGCCCACGCAGGGGGCATGAGCGGTCTGGATCAGGCACTTGCCACCTTAGAGTCAAATGCGTCCTCATCGGATTCGGCTGCCTTGTGGTATCCCGAATACAAGGTGTCACTCGACGACTTCAAGATGGCTGCGGAAGGAGACGTGAGGGGAGCGGCACGGCTGCCGAGTCGTCAGGATTCGGCGCGGTCGCGCGGGTACCTTCGACCGTTGCACCGATTGGCGCCGGGCGATCGGTACGCCCGCATCGACAATGCAGCAGAGGCCGATCGCGCCTTGCTGTGGTACGAGGGCGTTCCGGCGGGCCTCATGCATTCTACGTACTGTCCACTACCGCCATCGAGGGTATTCGCTTCCGCGAGCCCAACCACCCAGCAGGAACTCCCTCATACGCCGCTCGAATTCAAGTTGCCCCCGGTGGCGGGGGTTTTGCGGAGGGCCCGGCGAGGTAAACACGTCCAGCGCTGACTCCGCCGGTATTCTCGTGCCGGCCAATACGCGCGGTGCCCTCATGGTCGGGTCCGCCCCCCGTTCCAACAACATCCGCACCATGGCCTCCGCGGGGTTTGCACGAAACGCCATTCCCAGAGGCAGTCCCTCTTCAAGACCGTCTTCCGCCAAGTAGCCGTACACCCCGTTGATATCCCACCCGTGGTCCAGGAATGCGCCAGCGATCGCCACGTGTCCGTCCAGAATAGCTCTGGCAAAAGCACTCGAGTCGTTTGCCCCGTCGCGCAGCAGCACGTGTACTACTCCGACGAACGGGGCCGCGGCGTCCGCTTTGCGGGCGGCCAAGCTCGACTGTCTGTTCCCTCCGCTGCAAAGGGCGGTCATCCACATCTCCTGGGCGGTGGCTACCGCCGCCATGAGCGGGGTGACGGCCTCCCTCCGCTGGCTCACCTCCTGGTTGCACCGGGACGGGTTCCTGCGTATGTCGCGGAGCCTCAGTTCCAGGGGCATGACCGGCGTGTTCACGTCAGCTCCGTGGATTACGATGAACTCGACCAGTGCGGAGTCGCCACGTTCGATCGCCGCGACGAGCGCTCGGCCCGTGGGGTCCGCACCGTGTTCCAGTAGGGCAGCGGCGATGTCCTGGAGCCCCTCGATGGACGCAAGCTCCAGAGCGGTTGTCCCCGTCGGCGCGATTATTCCACCCTTTGTTCGTTGATTCGGGTCTGTTCCCCGTTCGAGTTTGGTCCGGACTCGTTCAAACTGCGCGGAATGAACCGCTCGTATCAGTGCGGGTTCCCTCTGATCAAAGAAGTGCCAGGTTCGGTAGCCTCCCAACGCGATCACCGGCACCCCGACCAATGCCGCTACAATGACCCCCGATCGTTTTACCACCTTGCCCAACGACGGATGGTCTCCGTGTTCCTTGGCGCTCACGCCGGGGACAAACCCGGCGGTGAGAAACGGAATGGCGACCACGACGACGAAGATGAAGACGACCCTGTCAAGATCGGGGCCCAAATTGGGAGACCACTGTCCACCGGTGACACCCGTGAAGACTGCTCCGAGCAGGACAGCGGTGACCACCACCCCGCCGACCCCGATCACCAAGAAGGCCACTACGACCCACCAAACGCCCATCGCCGCACCACCCGCGAAGCCGGGCCATTTGAGATCGCGAAACCGTTTGATGTGACCGACCGTGAACAGCCAGGCCGCGGCCAGTCCGCCCACCACGAGGATTCCTGGTGCATCAACCGCTATGGCGCCCCATCCTGACAGGAACGCAACCATGCCGGACGGGAGCATGTAGGACAGCCAATACTCCACGCGACCGATGCGGCCGCCGAACGAGATCCACTTCCAGAAGTGTGCGTCCCTCAATCGGTCTCTCCAGCGTCAGGTGTCATCCACCGTCTCAGGCGAGAGAATATGCGGCGGCTGATTCTACACGCAACTCGTGGACGCACACCGAACTCGGAGGGCGAGGGACTCGACGCGAAGCGTGAGCGAGCGGATGTCCCGAGCGGCCGCCGCCGGTCGGAGCATCAACCCTCAAGCGGTTGCCCGCGGCGGTTTTCAAGTCTCTGCCGAGTTTCTGCTTCTTCCTGCGAATCCTCTGCTCATCGTTGCTAGGCTGGGTCGAATAGGCGTCTGAGCTTTCGCTTTCCTTGCCTTCCTTTGCATCTGTTCACAGCAAGACCTTCCCAACAGCGTGCCTCCGCGTGATGGGATAGCCGACTCTTTCAACTTCCTTTGCGCCGTGCTTCCTCATTCGCACTTTGACGGGAAGTCTTTCCGGGCGCTGAGATGGTGCTGCCGAGTGTCAGCGTATCCCAACATTCGTTGCCAGTCGTCGTCAGGCGCATCGCTCTGCCCTAGCACATGCCGGAGCCGATGCCCATCTTGCGAGTACCTTGCGCTACGGAGATTCGATGCATTCGGCCGGCGCAATCGGCTGTGGTGGGATCTTGCGGCGCAGTGCACTGCTTTGGGCCGTGTGCGCCGGCGTTCTGGGGAACACGGCATGCGAGGCACCGGGTGGTCGCCGTGAGCGCGACGACGCGACGCTGATCATTCATGTTGCCAACCAGGATGAGCGCGTCCTCGGTCCGCTCGGCGCCAATCCGTGGTTCCTTGTCTTCCTTGGCCTGGTCACCGATCCCGAGGCCATCGGCACGGACGCCACCGAGGACCCCCAACCGCGGCTCCTGGCATCCTGGGAGCACACGCCCGACTACACCGAATGGACGGCGTATGTGCGCCCGGGCCTGCAATGGGACGACGGCGTGCCCGTGACGGCACGCGACGTCAAATTCAGCCTTGATCTCTGGACGCACCCGGACGTCGGATACGAGTACCGGTTCTACGACACGCTCACGGTCGTGGACAGCCTGACGCTCCACTTCACGTACTCGCAGCCGGACGAGATCATGGTCTACAGTTGGCTGGCGATGCTTCCGGCCCATCTGCTGGATACGCTCGACATTGACGACCTGTTCAGTTGGCCCTTTTGGATTCAGCCGATCGGCAACGGGCCGTACCGCTACGTCCGTCACATACCGAATACCATGGTTGAACTCGCGGCGAACCCGGCCTACTATGGCCGGCCGCCGCGGATCCCGCGCGTGATGCTCCGGTTCGGCGGCCACCAGGTGACCGAGTTGTTGAGTGGCAGCGTCGACATCGCGACTGGCGTGCCTCCCATTGACGCGGCCCGCCTCGATGCGAACCCGCGGTTTCAGACGTATCACCGCGTGCGGTATGTGCGCAGCCTGTCCGTCATCTGGAACCATCGCAACCCGCTGTTCGCCTCGGCCGCCATCCGACGGGCGCTGACACTGGCAATCGACCGGCACGAGCTGCATCAGGTTCTGTATTTCCCAGACGAGGTGCCTGTCTATGACGTCCCAACGCTTCGCCGCCACCATCGGCGGGGGACCGTGCCGGCGCCGCTCCCGCACGATACGGCGGCCGCCGCGCGCCTGCTGCGCGAGGCAGGATGGATCGATACGGACGGCGACGGAGTGCGCGAGAACGGTGAGCGGGAGTTTCGGTTCACACTGATCGCGACGGAGGCGCAATCCGCGCAAGCCGTCTATCTGCAGGAGCAGTTCCGTCGCATCGGTGTCCGCATGGATGTCGCGACCTTGGAGCGGGCGGTACTGCGCCAGCGCGTGCGGGGCGCCGATTTCGATGCAGGGCTTGAGGCCTATAACTTCGTGGAGCAGTTCGGTGACCGGGATCCGTCGGGCTTCTTCCATCCTGAGCTGCAGGGCCTGCGCGACGCGATCTGGTATGAGATCGATCGGGAGCAGCGCGACACCTACCTGCAGCGGGTCTGGGAGATCGTCGCCGCCGAGATTCCGATTACCTACTTGCACCCCGAGCTCGAGTACGTCGTTGCGCACCGCCGGGTGAAGGGCTTGCAACACAATCGCGACCTCTTCCCGAACGTCGAACACTTGTGGCTCGCAGGGGACGACACGGCGCAAAC
>JBDHIW010000168.1:0-8658 GCA_039587215.1 Gemmatimonadota bacterium
GGCGGCGCGATGCAGCGTCCCCGCGCCACAGTCCATGAGGAGGCGCACGTCTCCGGCCTCGACCCAATGCGCCGCGGCGGTCCGCTCGGCGTGTGGGGCCACCGTTCCGGTCCCCAGCACGGTCAGGATCATTCGAAGTCGGTACCCATGAAGACGATCCGTTTGAAGAACGTGCCGTCCGGCGTGACGAGCCGCACCAGGTAGAGCCCGCGCGGCTGGGGCGTACCGTTCGCGGCCCGCCCGTCCCACTCGAACCGCGCGTCGCACGAACCGCCCCCGGCCGGCCGCCCGTACCGTCCGGCCGGAAGGTTGGTCGGGAGGTCTCCGTTTGGAATGAGCGTCGCCACGACCAGGCCGCGGACGTCCAGGATCTCCAATCGTACCTCACCGGGGTTGGCCAGGTCGAACCACACGCAGGTCGCACGGCGTCCCAGCGACGGGTTCGGGAACGGGTTCGGAAAGTTCTGAAAGAGCAGCGTGACCGTCGGCAGCGAGTTGTCGGTGACCACGAATGTCCCGGCGCTCTCGGTGCGCGACGAGTCGCTCCCGGCGAAAGCGGTCACCTGCCATCGGTAGGGCGTATTGCGCTCGAGATCGATCGCCGGCACGAAGCTGACGTCGGTCAGCCCACGCGCCTCGGCGATGACGGCGCCGTCACCGTCGCGAACGACGGTCACGTCATACACGAACGGGCCGGGCGGTTCCACAATGGAGGGTGACGTCCACGTGAACGTGGGCCGACGGGTCCGGGCGATGCTTCCCGCTGCATTGTTGAACGCCGTCAGCTCGACCCACGGCGGGGCCACGAACGGTCCCGCCGGAAGGGCGGTGAAGGCGACGGAGTCGCTGGCGGTCATGGTCGCCTCGACGTAGACCGTGTCGCCCGGCCGCAGTACCGCGGGCAGCGTCACGGTCGGGGACGCGAGGGTCGAGTCGAGTACGAGGTCCAGGAAACTCGCGTCGCGGGCGATGCGGACCCGCGGCGTGAACGGGGCGGCGACCGACGCGGACTGCGCGGCCGCCACGGTGAAGGTCGGGGTCGGCGATGCGAGTAGCGAATCCCCCGGGGCCGTGACGGTGACCCCGCGCGGAAAGTAGGTCGCGGCGGCGATGTCCGGCCGTCCCCAGCCGCGCGCCGAGTCGGGCGCCGCCCGGTCGGTCCCGGTCGCGCGAAGGCTCTCGCGAACGTCGACGGGGCCGAGGGCGGGTTGAAACTCCCGCAACAGCGCGATGCCCCCGGCGACGAGCGGGGCGGCGAAGGACGTCCCCGAAACGCGCACCGGGGCGCCGAACTGATTCAGCGCCAGCACGCCGACGCCCGGCGCGACGAGATCCGGTTTGAGGCGCCCGTCCGCCGTGGGTCCCCGCGAACTGAACGGCGCAAGCACGCCCAGTGTGTCCTCCGCACCGACGCTGATGACCGAATCGCCGTCGGCCGGTGTCATCAGCGTTCTGAACGACGCTCCGAGGTTCCCTGCCGCGGTCACGACCGTGATCCCGCGCGCCGCCGCCGAGTCCGCGATGATGGTGGTGAGCGCGACGTCCCCGTTGAGGTCGCCGGGGCCGTAGGCGAACCCGTCGTCGAACGCGAGGTAGTTCAGGCTCGAGGTGATGATGTCGGCGCCGTTCGCGTCCGCCCACTCGACGGCGGCGATCCAGCGGTCCTCGTCGAGCCGGGTTTCCGACGTGATGTCTTCGACCTTGGCCAGCAGGTATGCGGCGCCAGGTGCGATCCCGACGATCGTATCGGGCGCGTTGGCCGCGAGCAGTGACCAGACCTGGGTCCCGTGCTGCGACTGACCCGCCGGGTCGCCCGCCTCGTTGGCGACCGTGATGTCGCCGTTGATGAAGTCCGCTGCCGCCGCCACAGTCACCCCGGCGAAGGCGGCCAGTTCCGTCTCGAATCCCGTGTCGAGGATCGCGATGCGTACCCCGCGCCCTTCGGCGCCGCGTTGAACGAGCGGGAAGAGATTCAGGCGCCGCACGACCGTCGCGGACGGGCCGAACGCGGAGTCCGCGGCGGTCACGGCGACGGGGCCCGCGATCGGCGAGCTCGGCGGTTCGGGCCCGGCCCGGAACCGCGCCACTGGGCGGAGGAAGTCGACGCGGGCGTCCTCGCGCAGCCGGGCGACCTGGCGGGTGCGTACCCACGCCGACACGGCACCGAGCCACCGGCTGTCCAAACGCGCGGTCGCTCCCGCGTCAGCCACCGCGGCGCGAATCGTGGTCAGCGGTGTATCGGGGCGACCGAAGACCCACACGAGGGCCGAGTCCGACTGCCGCACGAGGCGGTCGACGGCCGCGGGCGCCGCCCTCGCCTGGGCGAACGCGAGCGTCGGCGCACCCGCGAGGAGCAGGACCGCGCCGCGGATGCTCACACGGAGGTGCCGGCTGCCTCGCCGAGCCGCACGCCGACGATCGTCGACACGCCCGGTTCCTGCATCGTGACGCCGTAGACCGCGTCGGCGACCTGCATCGTGCGCGGGTTGTGCGTGATCACGATGAACTGCGTGCTCGCTTTGAACTCGTCGAGCAGTCGAACGAACCGCATCACGTTGGCGTCGTCCAGCGGGGCGTCGACCTCGTCGAGCAGACAAAACGGCGCGGGCTTCGTCAAGTAGATCGACAGGAGCAGCGAGATCGCGACCAGCGCGCGTTCGCCCGACGACAGGAGGTGGATGCGCTGCGTGCGCTTACCGCGCGGGGCGGCGTGGATGTCGATCGGGCTTTCGAGCGGGTCCGAGGGGTCCGACAGCTTGAGGTCGCACTCCCCGCCCTCGAACAGCGTGTGAAAGACCTTGTGGAAGTTGTCGCGGATCGCAGCGAACGTTTCCACGAACATCGATCGCGCCGTCTCCTCGATTTCCCGCAGTGCCTGTTGCAGGGAGGCTTTGGCGGCGACCAAGTCTTCGCGCTGTGCCGTGAGGAACTCCAGCCGCTCGACCTCTTCGGCGTGTTCCTGCATGGCGAGCGGATTGACGGGGCCCAGCCGCTCGATGGTCTCGGCCAGTTCCGTCGCGCGCGTGCGCAGCACGTCCCACTCGCCCTCGACCGGTTCCGCGTCGGCCAGCAGCTGATCGAGCGGTTTGTGCCACTCCGCTTCGAGCCGCTCGGCCAGTGCCGCGCGTCGGCCGTCCAGGGCGGTCAGTTCGACCTCGGTGGTGTGGAGCCGCTCGCTCATGCCGTCGAGCTCCGTGCGGCCCTGCGCGAGCTGGGCGTCGGTGTGCTCCACGGCCGCGTCTGCCGCGGTCACCGCCGCCTCGGCTTCCTCAACCGCACGCTCCAGCTCCTGGATGGTCGTGCGCAATTCGCCGAGTCGGTCCGACCATTCGCCGCGGCGTCCCGTCAGCTCCTCGATGCGCAGCTCGATCTCTTCGAGCTCGGTCCGGAGGGCGGCCTGCTCATCCTGCGTGGCGGCCAGTTCCTGCCGGGCACGGTCTTCACGCTCCCGTGCCGCCTGTTCCCGGGCGAGAACCTGCGCCTCTTCGACCTGCCAGTGGACGCGGCGCTCGCGCGCGGCCTCCTGGGCGGCCTCGACGTCGGCCAGTGCGGACCGCTCGGCGTCGAGGGTCTCCTCGAGCCGTGCGCGTTCGCTGCCGGCACCTTCCGCCTCGGAGACGGCGGACTGCAGGCGCTCCTGCCGCTCGGCGAGACGCTCACGGATCCGGGCCAGGAGCGCCTCGGCTTCGCCGTGTTCGCGCTCGGATCGCAGCGCGCGGCGGCTCGCCGCGTCCGCGTGGCTCTGGGCCTCCCGGAACGCCTGCTTGGTCTGCGCGGCGTGCTCCGTGGCGCCGGCCAGGTCCCGCTCGGCCGTCGCGTGCTCCTGCTCTACGCCCGCCAGCTGCGCGGCGAGCTCTGTGCGCCGCTGCGATCCCTCGGCGAGTTCGACCCCGAGATCGTCCAGTTCCGCGCGGCGGCGCAGGGGGCCGCCCGCATCGGACGCCGCGAGGAACACGGCGCCGTTGGGTCGGCGGATCGCCGTGGCGATGCCGTCGAGCAACTCGGCGCCCGCGAGGAGCGACGCCACCCACGGTTCGGCCGGCGTGTCGACGGCGATGGATACCGTCGTTGCCGAGGAACTGCTGGACGGCCCGGGGGCTATCGGAAGCAGCAACAGCGGGCCGGGGTGATGCTCCGCGTGCCACGCCGCGATACGGCGCGCGGCATCGAGATCGCGAACGAGCACGCCCTGCAGCCACTCGCCGAGCCGTCGTTCGATTTCGGTGGCCTGCTCGGTCGACGGATGGATGAAGTCGGACATGGGGCCGAGCACGGCGCCGTCGAAGCGGTCGCGCTGCTCCAGCAGCGCGCGTGCCGCCGGGGCCAGCCCTTCGCGGTTGCGCTCGAGGGCGTCGAGGGCCTCCTTGCGGGCCTGTGCCTGGGTCAGGCGCTCGTCCAGGCGGCGGACGTGGTTTCGCACGTCGGCTTCGCGCTCGCGGACGTCGTGGAGCCGGTGACGGATCTCCTCCAGCGCCTCGTCCGCGCGGTGAGCCTCCTGCGACTGCTGTTCGACCGCCGCGGCGAGCCGCGTATGGTCCTCCCGAGCGGACTCCAGTTCGCGGCTGGCCTCGCTCAGCTGCGCGGCGGCGTCGTGCTCCTGGGAGCCGAGGTCTTCGAGATCTCGCTCGAGCGTCGCGCGTTCTCCCTGGAGCGCGCGGCCGCGCTCGGCCAATTGCTGCAGACCGCTTTCGAGCTCACGCACCGATGCCCGCTGCTGATCCAGCCGCTCGCGCGTTTCGTGCTCGCTTGCCGAGCGCAGGTCCAGTTCCATCTGCACGGCCTGGCGCGCTTCCTCCGCGGCTTGCCGTTCGGCGAGGGCCGCCTCGCGCTCCTGCTCGGCGCGCTCCTGGCGTCCCGACGTGTCGACCCGTTCGGCTGTGGCTCGCTCGCGTCGGGCGCGCGCGTCGTCGAGGCGCTCGCCGGCCAGGTGCATGTCGCTTTCGAGCGCCCCGAGATCGATACGCATCTGGGCGAGCCGCCGTTCGAGGTCGGTCCGGCGGGACTCGGCAGCGCCGCGTTCATGGACCCGCTCTTCGCGCTGTCCCGTCAGGGTCTGAAGCTGCTCGCGTCGCGCGGGGAGATCCGTGCGGCACTCGTTCGCACGCGGGGCCATCACGATCGCAAACCGCTCGGCGACAAACTTGGCCTGCCGCTCGGCCTTGCCGCGCTGCCGGGCGAGGCTTCGCACCTGGGTCTGCACTTCCGAAATGACGTCGTCCAGTCGCTGCAGGTCCTCGGCGGTGCGCTCGAGCCGGCGCTCGGTCGAGTCCTTGCGGTCGCGGTACAGGCCGATGCCGGCCGCCTCCTCGAACAGCGACCGGCGTTCCTCCGCGCGGTCCGAGAGGAGCCGGTCGATCATCTGCGCTTCGATCACGACGCCCGCGTCGCTGCCGAGCCCGGTGCCGCGCAGGAGGTCCTGCAGATCCCGAAGCCGGATCTGGTCGCCGTTCAGCAGGTAATCGCTCTGCCCGCTGCGTGAGAGGCGCCGGGACACGACGACTTCCCCGTAGGGCACGTCGAGTGAGCCGTCGTCGTTGTCGAACACGAGGCCAACCTCAGCGATGTTGATCGGCCGGCGCTTGATCGACCCCTGGAAGATGATGTCGTCCATGCGGCTCCCGCGGAGCAGGCGGGCGCGCTGCTCGCCGAGGACCCAGCGGACGGCGTCGGAGATGTTCGATTTGCCGCAGCCGTTGGGTCCGACGATCGCGGTCACGCCGTCCTCGAACGCGAGTGACGAGCCGTCGGCAAAGGACTTGAAGCCCGACAGTTCGAGCCGGGTGAGCTTCATGATCGAGCCTCGTACGCGCGAGTGCGCGTCTGGGAGAATGAAAAACGTCCCGTCATTGCGGGACCGTCGTCGAATCGGTGGTCGTGGTGTCCTGACTGAAAATCCAGAAGGGGAGGCCCAGTCGCTGCGCGGTCGCCTCGGCGGCCTCGCGGGTGGCGTGGGGGCCCAGCACGACCCGGTACAGCTCGTCGTCGTCTTCCGGAGGCAGCACCGCAGCGACCACGCCCGCCCGACGAAGATTGGCGGCGAAGTCCTCGGCCCAGATCGGATTGTGGGACGAACTGACCTGGACGTAGATGAGCTGACCGGGCGTCGGCGCGTCGGTGGCCGCCTCGGCGGCCAGTTCGAGACCGGGCCGACGCGGATCCCAGTCCGCCACGAGCCAGCGGTCGGAGGCCCGAACCTCGACGTCCCCCCGTACCTCCCCGGACACGGGGTCGATCGCCGCGACGGCGTCGTCCTGCCGAACCAGCACCGACCCGTCGCCGGTGACGGCCGGAAGATCCGCATCCCACGACGACCGCACCGTCCCGACCACGGCGAGGGGGGCGAGACTCACCACGTGTACGGTGTCGTCGCCCCCGGCGGCGAGCAGGACCCGGCCGCGCGGGTCGACGCGCACGTCCGACGGCAGCGCCGCCAGGCGCAGCGTGTCGATGATGTCCAATTCGAAGCGCTCGATGACCGTGAGCAGCCCCGTTGAATCCACGCTGACGACCCGGTGCCCCGATGCGGAGAACGTGAGCAGCGCCGGTGGGGGGGCGAAGGGTCGGAAACGCGGGCCGTCGCCCCGCAGCGGATCGACCACGACGAGGCCCGAGTCGGTCGCGACCGCGACGACGTCCCCCCATGGCGACACGGAGACCGTGCCGTCGGGGATCGGATGGGGTTCCGGGTCCTGCCCGTCCGCGAGGACCTCGAGGCGTCGTGCGTCCGGTGCATCGATGAGCGCCACGAGGCGGTTCCGCGCGGTTCCGCGGATCCACGTCGGCGTTGCCGAAAAGCGCGACGTCCACCGGGTGACGACCCGGCGGGACACGCTGGCGATCGCGCTGTCCTCGCGCATCAGGTGAACGACGCCGGTGGGCGACAGCGCGGCGAGGGTGACGGTCGAATCGAACGTCCGCATCCGCCCGCTCGCGAGATCCAGCGCCACGAGGTCCCCTTGGACGGTCGTCGCGTAGACCAGGTCTTCATCGGCCGCGAACCCGACGACTGCTCGGACGGGACTCCGCGAGGCTTCGAAGCGCCACGCCACCTCCTCCAGGGACGGCAGTCGGTAGAGGCGGGTGTTGCGCTGGCCGGTCACGGGGAGGCGGAACCCAACCGGCGTACCGGCGTCGAGCGTGGGCGGGGTCGCGGCGAGGGCGTCCCGCACCGGATTTGGTCGCGGCGCGTCGTCGCAGGCGACGAGCATGGTGAGGAGCGCGAGGGGGGGGATGATTCGGGATTGCACGGGCGGAAGCTAGGAGCAGGGCGGGGGGCAGGCAAGCGCCCCCGTGGGGGTGGGGAGACGGAGGCCTACGGGGCCAGTTCCTCCACCGGGACGGGAGCGGCATCGGCCCACAGGCGCTCGAGCTGGTAGTACTCCCGAAGCGTCGGGTGGAAGATGTGCACGACGCAGTCCACGAAGTCGAGCAGGGCCCATCGGCCGGCCGCGACACCCTCCTCGTGGTGGGGCCGCATGTTCTCGGCGCGCAGCACCTCGGTGACGTGTTCCGCGAGCGATCGGACGTGGGTGTCGGAGGATCCGGACGCGATCACGAAGTAGTCCGCCGCGTCGCTCACGGGTGCGAGGTCGAGCACCATGAGGTCGATTGCCTTGCGGTCCTGCAATGCCCCAACGATGAGCGCCAGTTCCCGACGGGTCACGGCGATCGGATCGGTTGCGGGGGGCGTGTCGGCGGCGGCGCGCCGAGTGCGTCGTCCCGTACTCACGACGTCGGTGCGGGCTCCTCGATCTGGAAGAAGACCCCCCACGCGCCCGGGCCGACGTGGACGCCCAAGGCGGCCGTGACAGCGTGCGTCAGGACGTCGATCGGGTCGAAGCGGCGTTCGAACTCCTCGCGCAGCTGCTTGGCGATGTCGGCCGCGTCCGCGTGGACGACCCCCATTCGGAGACGCGCGGGGCGGGGGGTGAGCCTGCGCTCGAGGTGTTCGAGGACCCGCGGGATCAGGGCCTCGCTGCCGCGCACGCGATCCAGGGGTGCCACGGTGCCTTCGGGCGTCACCTCGAGGATGGGCTTGATGTCGAGGATGCCTCCGAGCCACGCCCGCCCGCGGCCCACGCGGCCCGACCGGAGGAGGTTCTCGAAGGTGTCCACCGTGAAGAACGCGCCGGAGCGGTCCCGAATTCGGTCCATCTCCGCCACCACGTCGGGGATTGGATGACCCTCCTCGATGAGTTCGGCGGCCCGCAGCGTGAGCAGCCCGAGGCCGAGCGACGCGGTCCGCGAGTCGAACGTCGTTACCGATCCGTCGACCGCCCCGGCCGCGACCTGCGCGGACTGGTACGTGCCCGAGAGCTTGCTGCCGAGGAACAGGGCGAGCACGCGGTCGGCATCGCAGAGGGCGTCCTGAAACGTGCGCACGATGGTGCCCGGCGGCGGTTGGGACGTCGTGAACGTGTCACCCTTCCGCATCCGCAGGTAGAGGTCCTCGGCCTGCACTTCCACGCGGTCGAGGTAGGCCTCGTCGCCGTCGATGACCTGCACCGGGACGATGACGATGCCGTGTCGGTCGACGAGTTCGTCCGGCAGGTCGCACGTGGAATCGACCACCAGGGCGACGCGGCGCTGCGTCGTCAGCAGATCTGTATGCTGTTCGCGCATGTCCTGCGCGCTGGACTCCTCGATGCTTCCCCAGCT
>JBDHIW010000019.1:0-18395 GCA_039587215.1 Gemmatimonadota bacterium
GGACGATCCGCCCCTACATCGACGAGCTGATCCAGCGTTTCGGCCTGGGGGCGAAGGCCGGTGTGCCGGCACGCAAGCTGTCCCGCGGCATGCAGCAGAAGCTCGCCGTCGCGTGTGCGCTCGTGAAGCGCACCGACGTCCTGCTGCTGGACGAGCCGACACTCGGACTGGACGTGGAAACGTCCCACGAGCTTCGCACGCTGCTCGTCGATCTGGCGCGGGAAGACGGCCGCACGATCATCCTGTCGTCGCACGACATGCACGTGGTCCAGGACATCTGCCGGCGCGTGATCATCATTCACGAGGGGCGGGTCGTCACGGACGATCTCGTCAGCAACCTCCTCCAGCTCTTTCGTGCCCGCGCGTACCGCGTCAGGCTCGACGGCGCACTCGACGACGGGGTCGCGCGCGCGCTGCACGAGCGCTTCGAGCTCGTGCACATCCGCCCCGACGACGACGGAACCGACATCGAGGTCGAGCTCTTTGCGCGCGACCAGATCTACGAGCTCATGGACATCCTGCGTGCCGGGCAGTGCGTGATCGCGAGCATCGACGGCGCGGAACCCAACCTCGAGGAAGTCTTCCTCTCCATCGTGCGGGACGACGCCTAGATGCGGACCCTGGTGATGGCCTGGGCCATGATCAAGCGCTACGGCATCGAGCTTCGGCGGTACGCGTTCAACACGTTCTCCATGCTCCTGTCGTTCTACCTCGTGTTCCTGCTGCTCTTCCTCGGTATCCGGACGTTCGTCGGCCCGAACGCCCAGTTCGGCGAGGCGCTCGACGGCATGGTGATCGGCTTCACCGTCTTCTACCTCGTGGTGTACGCCTACGCCGAGCTGTCGTGGGTCCTCATCGGCGAGGCACAGCAGGGCACCTTGGAGCAGCTTTCCATGTCGCCCCTCGGGTTCGGGCGGGTGATCATCGCGCGGATCTTCGCGGCGCTCGCATTCCGCACCATCGTGATGTTCGCGCTTCTCGTGGTGATGATGGCCACGACCGGCACGTGGCTGCGCGTCGACCTCCTCACGGTGATACCGCTGCTCGTGCTCACCGTGGCGAGCGTCCAGGGAATCGGCTTCGTGATGGGCGGGCTCGCGCTCGTGTTCAAGCAGATCCAGGCCGCGCTGGGCATTCTGCAGTTCCTGTTCGTGGGCCTGATCGCCATCCCCCTCGACCAGGTTCCGCAGGCGAAGTTTCTCCCGCTGACGTGGGGCACTCACCTGGTCGGACGGGCCATGGCCGGGGGCGAGCGCCTCTGGGAAATGCCGGCGGGCGACGTCGCCACACTGACGATCGTCGGCGTGGCCTACTTTGCAGCCGGGTTCGGGGTGTTTACGCTGTTCGAGCGGCTCGCCCGCGCCCGCGGTCTCCTCGGCCACTACTGAGCACACGCATGCGACACGTCTGCATACCCCGACACGGTCCGCCCTCCGTCCTCGAAGTTCGCGACGCGCCGATACCCGAGCCGCAGAGCGGTCAGGTGCGCATCAAGGTGCGGTACGCCGGCCTGAACTTCTCGGACGTGCTGGCCCGAGCGGGGCTCTACCCTGACGCGCCGAAGCCGCCGTGCGTGATGGGCTACGAGGTGAGCGGCACCATCGACGCCGTCGGCCGCGGCGTGGAGGGGATCACGGTGGGCCAGCGGGTGCTCGCGCCCACCAGCTTCCGCGGCCAAAGCGAGTACGTGTGCACGCCCGCTTCGCAGGTCTTCTCCGTGCCGGAGCACGTCGACGACGACGTGGCCGCCGCCCTGACGGTGACCTATCTGACCGCCCACCACCTGCTCAACCGGCTCACGAGCGTCCAGTCGACCGATACGGTCCTGGTGCACGCCGCGGCGGGCGGGGTCGGTACCGCCGCGATTCAGCTGTGCCACCTCGTCGGCGCCCGCGTGCTGGGCACCGCGTCTCCCGCCAAGCACGGGCGGCTGCGCGACATGGGCGTCGTCCCGGTGGACTACACCCGTCCCGACTGGACCGACCACGTCCGCGACGTGACGGACGGGCGGGGCGTCGACATCGCCCTCGACTCGATCGGCGGCGCCTCGTTCCGCAAGAGCTACGACCTGCTGGCGCCCGGCGGCCGGCTCCTGTGTTTCGGGAACTCCGCCATGGCGCGACCCGGACGTCGCAGCATCGTGCGTGCGCTACTCTCGATCGTGCGCATGCCGCGCTTCAGTCCCATCGAACTCATGAACCGGAACCGCGGCGTCCTCGGAGCGCACATTGGGCACCTGTGGGGAGAGACCCGCCTCCTGCGGCCGCAGATGGAGCACCTTCTGGAGCTGCTGGCGGCCGGGCACATCACACCCATCATCGACCAAGCCTTCGCCTTCGAGGACGCGGCCGCCGCGCACGAGCGGCTGGAATCGCGGGCGAACATCGGCAAGGTGCTGCTCCACCCATGAAGCCGGTGCGGCCGTTTTCCAGAAACGGATGGTGCGCGATGGCGATCGTGGGGCTCTCGTTTCCGGTAACCGCGGCACCCGCGCAGACGGCCGCGCCGGTTCGCGTCATGACATTCAACATCCGCTACGGGACGGCCAACGACGGACCGAATGCGTGGGCGTTGCGGACGGATCTGGTGCAGCAAACGATCGAGCGTGCATTGCCCGACGTCGTCGGACTGCAGGAGGCCTTGGCGTTTCAGATCGACGAACTGACGGCGCGTCTCTCCGGCTGGGGCGTCGTCGGTGTCGGCCGTGACGACGGCCTCGCCCGCGGAGAGTACGCCGCGCTGCTGTATCGCGCCGATCGCTTCCACATCGCCGAGAGCGGCACGTTCTGGCTATCCGACACGCCGGACACACCCGGCTCCACGTCCTGGGGCAACCGGATCACGCGCATCTGCACGTGGGCGCGGTTCGTCGACCGCGGCTCCGGCAGCAGCTTCTACGTGTTCAACGTGCATCTCGACCACGAGTCGGCCCCGTCGCGGGTGCGGAGCGTCGAACTCGTGCTGAGCCGCATCCGCGCACGGGCTTATCGCGATCCGGTCGTCATCATGGGCGACTTCAACGCCGGCGAGACGGCGCCGCCGATGACGAAGCTCACGGCCGACGGCTTCCGGAACACGTTCCGGGTGCTGCACCCGGCCGTGGACACGGTCGGAACGTTTCACGGCTTCCGCGGCGGCAAGGAGGGCGAGATGATCGACGCCATCTTCGTCTCGCCGGAGTGGCACGTCGACGAGGCAACCATCGACCGCTGGCCCGGCGCCGTGCCGTTCCCGTCGGACCACTATCCGGTCACGGCCGTCCTGCGTCGTCCCCGATGACCGCCATGGAGAGCCATCACCTTCCCGTCCGACGCACCGCGCGGTACTGGACCCTCGGGCCCGCCAGCGGCGCCTCGGTCATCTGGGTAGTGTGCCACGGGTACGGCCAGCTCGCCGGCCCGTTCCTCGAGGCGTTCCGGCACTGGGACGACGGAAGCCGACTGATCGTGGCGCCCGAGGGTCTGTCCCGCTACTACGTGGACCACGGTGCGGGTGCGGTGGGGGCGACGTGGATGACGCGCGAAGACCGTCTCGTCGACATCGAGGACTACGTCGCCTATCTCGACGACCTCATCGAGGCCGTGCGGGAGCGCGCGGTGCCCGACGCCCCCGTGCACGTACTCGGGTTCTCACAGGGGACCCACACGGTGTGTCGCTGGGCGGCGTTCGGGCGGGTGCGACCTGCGCGACTGATCCTCTGGGGCAGCGGCGTTCCCCCGGACCTCGATCTTGCGGGACCGGGGCGGGCGCTGGCCGAGTACGACCTCACTGTTGCGCTCGGGCGGACCGATCGACACATCACGTCGGAGATGGTCGCTCGCGAAGAAGCGCGGCTGACCGAGGCCGGTATCCCGTACACGCTCCGCTGGTACGATGCGGGGCATCGACTCCATCGCGAAACGCTCGACGCGCTCGTGCAGGAAGAATGATCATGCGATCGACCCACCTCTTCGCCGCCGTACTCGTGGCCGCGGCGCCGCTGCCTGCGCAGGAACCCGCGTCGTGGGGAACGGGCGACGTACCGTTTCACACCTTCTCGATCGCCGCCGTCGACACCGCGACCCGCGAGGTGGGGGTCGCCGTGACCACACGGGTCGCGTGTGTCGGGAACGGCGTCCCGTGGGTTCGTGCCGGCGTGGGTGCGGTGGCGACCCAGGCGTCGACCCGGGTCGCGTACGGCGTCGAACTCCTCGACATGCTGGCGGAGGGCATGGCGGCGGACGACGCGCTGCGAGAGGCGATGGCCGACGACGAACGGGCGGCGACGCGCCAGGTCGGCGTGATCGGCCTCGATGCGGGCCACGCTCAGCACACCGGCGACAGCACCTTCGTGTGGGCCGGACACCGAGCCGGGGCTACCTATGTCACCCAGGGCAACCTCCTGGAAGGCCCGCGGGTCATCGATGCCGTCGCGACGACGTTCGAAGCCTCGGAAGGCACGCACCGCCACCTTGCGGACCGGCTGATCGACGCGTTGGCCGCGGGGCAAGCGGCGGGCGGGGACGCGCGCAAGGGGCGCGCTCAGTCGGCGGCCGTGATCGTCGCGGACGCCCGCCCCGGCGTGTCGCGCCGGCCGGACGGCGTCACCGTCCACATCAACGTGTGCGAGCATCCGACGCCGGTGGCAGAGCTCCGGCGGATCCACGATGCCATCTCGCAGACCCTCGGTTTTCGCCGGCTGGAGATGTTTTCGGGCCGGGATGTCTGGCAGCTCAAGGTGATGCTGCACGCGCTGGGGTACTACCGGGCCGACGCCGACAGTCTGGTGGCCAGCCGCTCCGGATTCCTGTTCGACCCCGGGACGGTCACAGCCGTCGACGCCTTCCGTGCGGACATGGGGTTCTCGACGCCGACCCTCGGATCACCACCCGGGCTCGTCGATTCGGCGACCGTGCAGGCGCTGTGGCGGGAACTCGAAGGCCGCGGCCTCGCCGCGGACGTGCGGCAACGCCTGCTGCAGTGGACCCAGATCCGGCGCTGACGTCGTGCACTAGAAGGGGCCGCTGAGTTCGGCCCCTTCGATGGCTTCCTCGCAGAACTCGAAAAACTTGCAGTAGCGGCAGTCGGAGGTGTCGTCCCGCAGCGGGAACGCCTCGACGGGCCGCGGCTCGTTCGTGTCGGGGTTCGCCAGGTAGGTCTGCATCATCGCGATGCTGTCGAGAATGCCCTGCTCCTCGGACGCGATCGCGTCCTCGTCGAGGTCGACGGTCTCGGAGGTTCCCGTGAACAGGTACTCGAGCCGCCCTTCGATGGGTCCCGGCTCCAGGTCGGACCGGCTCGTGACGTAGAGCGCGTACGTGCGCAGCTGGAGCGGGTGCAGATCCCTGTCCTCCTGTCCCGTCTTCCAGTCCACCACGTGGTAGACCCCGTCGCCGGTGCGATACAGAAGGTCGGGCTGGGCATAGATCGTGTGGCCCCGAAGCGTGAAAAACTCCGGGCCCCGATCGACCTCCTTCACCTCGACGTACGGCGCCTGCAGCGCGTCCCGGTAGCTCTGAGATTCGGGAAGGTTCCGCAGACACGTATGCAGCTTCTCACTGATGCGCTCGATGAGGTGCTTGGACGGACCGTCGCCGTAGTAGAAGTCGAAGAACATGGAGAGCGCCTTGGGCCGTCGCTTCCAGTCCTTGAGCCGCTTCGACTGCGCATACGCACGGTTCAGGAGCTGCCGGCCGGCCGTGACGAGCTCGTCGACCGACAGCGGCCGCTCTCCGCCGCGGGCGCCGCGCACCGCGTCGGCGGCCAGGTCGTGAATCACCCCGCCCAGGAACTCGTGGAACGACTTGATCTGCTTCAGGCGATACGCGGTGCGAGCGGTCGGTTCGGCATCTTCGAACCATCCGTTGTGGGCGCCGTAGTACTGCCAGTAGTACTTGCGCGGGCACTCGCGAAACGTGCTGCGCCGGCTCTGCGACCACGAGAAGTCGGGAAACGGACGCTCTTCATACGCCATCGGTCACACGCTCACAATCCGAACCAGTAATTGACCTTCACCATGAACAGGTTCTCCGCCGGCGCGGTCAGCAGTGCGGCAACGTCCCGCCCGAAGGAGAAGTCTCCAATCCCCACCCGGTCGCGCTGCCGGCGCTGCCACACGACGAAGATGGTCGAGCCCGGTCGGTATTCCCACCGCAGCACGACGTTGCCGATGAGCGAGCGAACGTTGAAGTCGCGGTCCCCGAAGTCGTCGTCCACGGCGCCGTCACCATCGAAGTCGACGTACCGGCGACCCTCCGTGTCGATACACGTGAGCCCTCCGACGCACGTGTCCGCGCCGTTCAGGGACTGATGCTCGCCTTCGGGCAACGTCCAGAAGCTGAACGTCTCGGGCTTGAGGAACTGCTTGTAGGCGACGTAATCCCCCGACGAGACGAGCGGCTGGGCGTAGAGCTGCAGGCTCAAGCGCGGCGTGAACGTGATGTTCAGGCGCGTCTGCAGCGCCAGCTCGCGCCGACGCAAATCCGCGAACAGATACCGCGGCCCGAAGGTAGGAGAGAACGGCACGGCCGTCGAGGTCCGAACGTACTGGGACGCGTTCGTCTGAGACGTCCATTCGGGCTCCACCTCGATCTCCACCTGCGAGACCGGCCGGTACGACACCTGCACGTTCGCACTGAAGCGTGTTCCAGACCCCTGCTCACCCACCTCGTACTCGATGCCCGGTTCGAGGCTCAGCTTGTTGCGATCGTCCGTCTCGGCCGACAGATCGACGCGGTACGATCGGGGGCTCGCCATGAGCGGCCCGCCACGGGTCGCCGTGCGGTCCATCATGGCCGGACGGATGGAGACGGCGGCATTGACACCCCAGTAGTTCAGGAACTCCACCGAGCCCCGCAGGTTGAACGACCCCCGCACATGGGCCCGCTGCCAAGCACGCGACGACCCGATGTCCTTGAGGGCGTCGTGCGTCCAGTTGTGGAAGGTGAAGAACGTGACGTCGTAGTTGCGAAACACCCGGCCCGGTTCGATCTCGCGGTACCGGATCCGCATCCCCCCGTCCAGCACTTCCTGTCGGCTGCTGAACCCCAGATCGTTCACCTCGAACCCGGGTGTCACCTGTGCGGCCCACACGGACCCGGTCCAGTGGCGACCCCGCCGCTTCTCCAGCGTCATCCGCCAATCGATGCCGGTCATCGATGTGGCAGAGGAGTCCAGCGACAGCCACCGCGAATCCGGCCGTTGGAAGTAGTGCGTGCTGGAGCGCTGGATGCGAATCAGGGCCGTCGAATCGCCGCGCACGTGCGTGCCAGCCGCGTAGCCGAAGAAGGCCCAGCCGCGGTCGGCCCACTGCAACTCCCAATCGACGCCTGCGGCCACCGCGACACGGGGCAGAAAATCGAAGCTCCCATCCTCTGGCAGGTCCCTCACCAGTAGTGTGCTCAGCGCCCCGACCGTGGACGCGCCGTCGTTGAAGTCCTGCCGCAGGCGCAGCACCCCGTACCCCGACCGCGGCTCCACCACGAACGTCCCGGTCGAGTCCGTCTCGGCGAAGAACGCCCGCCCGCGTTCGCGCTGCGTCACCGCCGCGAGCGCCCCGAGCGAGAGGCCGCTGGTGGTCCGGCCGGTCACCTTCAGTGCTCCGAGGATGGTGGCAGCGTCAGGTATATCGGAGTAGGTCGCCCCTCCCGGTGGACTGCCGTGCGGGTCCCGGCCGATGCGTCGGCTGTAGAACAGACGGTTCCGGCCGCCCGACAGGGAGTAATTGAAGATCTGCGCATCCTCGACGAAGAACGGCCGCCGCTCCTGAAAGAACGTCTCGAATGCGGTGAGGTTGATGACCGCCGGATCGGCTTCCACCTGACCGAAGTCGGGATTCACCGTGGCGTTCAGCGTGAACTGCGACCCCAGGCCCACGCGAAGGTCCACGCCCGCCCGCGCGGCGAGGTCAGGGTTGGACGCGAACGGGTCGCCCGGGTCGGGCTGACCGGCAAACGCGCTCGACAGCACGTAGGGACGCGCTTCGAGCCGACGCGACGGCCGCGCGAAACGGAGCCCGTCCAGCACCCCGAACTGACTCACCACCCCTTGCTGCAGCTGCGAGACGAGGGCGAACTGTGAAAACTCGTTGGACTGCACCCGGCGCCGGGTGAAGTTGACTCCCCAGGACTGCACGGCGTCCGAGGCTTCGTACTGGAACTGAGACAGCGGGATACGCATCTCGACCGACCAGCCGGCGCTGTCGATGTGCACGGCCGACTCCCATACCGCGTCCCAGGCTCCGTCTTCGTCGGAGTCGTCGAACAGGTAGTCGTCGCGCTGCTGGTTGGCCGCACTGACGTTGAACTGGTAGCCCGTGCGTCGGTCGAGGTTGGGATCGAAGGCTACTTCGAAATAGTCGTACTGCCCCCACTCGTCCCTGCGAACGAGCTGGCGGCCGATCGTCGACGGCTCACGATCGTACAGCCGTGCGCCCACGTACAGCGCCTGCCCGTCGTAGAGGATCCGGACCTCGGTCCGTTCCTGCGCGGCGTCCCCTTCGACCGGCGACCGCTGAATGAAGTCGGTCGCGACCGGCGCGCCCGCCCATGCCGCCTCGTCCAGGCGACCGTCCAGCCGGACGTCTCCCGTGCGTTCGGCCGCGGTGACACGACGCGCTGTCCGGTCCGGCGTCTGGTACGCCAAGGCGGTGGACGGAAGCACGCTCCCGAAAAGGAACAGACCAACCCAGCGACGATACGGCGACATCGGCAATCTCATTGATGGAGCAGGAGTGGATCCTCAAGGGTATACGCAGTTCTGCCGCGGCGTGCTGACCGTGTGGGTGCGACGCGCTAGATTCTCCCAAGGACGTCGGAATTCGCAGTCCCAGAGAGGCATCATAACGAGGTTGGAAGTGCGATGAACGAGCACACACTGCACCGGGTCGTGAACCTCATCCCGGACGAGGACCAGCACATCCGCAACATGTCGGTGGAGGACGCTCGCGCGCTCCTGCTCGACGACGATCCCGCGGCGGCGCTCAGGATCGAGGGATCCTTCGCGCTGCTCGCCCAGCGGGGGACCGAGGTGCGCATGGCGCGCAGCCTCGACCGACCGATGCGCTACTTCCTGGCGAAGGAAGTCGACGGGCCCATGCTCGTCGTGGCCGACCGTATCGACCAGATCCATCAACGACTCGCCACCGAGGGACACGGGGAGCAGTTCCACCCGAGCTACACCCGGATGGTGCCTGCGCATCACGTGACGGAGATTCAACTCGTCGGCTGCCCCGATCCGAATCCCATCTACTACCGCTTCTTCGATCCGCCGCGCGGCACACTGCCGCCCGACGTGTCCACCATCGGCGAGGCGTACATCGCCGCGCTGCGCAGCGAAGTGAGTGGCTGGCTCAACGGCATTCCCGCCGACGAACCGATCGGCGTGCTCTTCTCCGGCGGACTGGACAGCGGCGCCGTGCTGCTCGTGCTCCACGACGAGCTGCTCGCCCGCGGGCAACCGGCGTCTCGGCTCAAGGCATTCACACTCTCGGTCGACGGCGGCGGCGCCGACGCGGCTCAGGCGCGCGCCTTCCTCCGGGAGACCGGGCTCGAGTTCCTCGGCGAGGACGTCTCGGTCGACCCCGCCGCGGTGGACCCGTACGAGGCGATTCGCGTGATCGAGGACTACAAGCCGCGGGACGTCGAGTGTGCGGCGGTCGGTGTCGCGCTGCTCCGCGCGATCCGGGAGCGGTACCCCGACTGGCGACGGCTCGTCGACGGCGACGGGGGCGACGAGAACCTCAAGGACTACCCGATCGAGGAGAATCCCGAGCTCACGATCCGATCGGTCGTCAACAACCGCATGCTGTACCACGAGGGGTGGGGCGTCGACCGCATCAAGCACTCGCTCACGTATTCGGGTGGGCTCTCGCGGGGCTGCGTCCGCGGGTACGCGCCCGCTCAGCACTTCGGGTTCCAGATGTTCAGCCCGTTCACGGCCCCGGCCGTCGTCGCGGTCGCCGAGGCCATCCCGTTCGCTGCACTGACCGAGGGATCCCACGAGCGCCTGTACGCGCTGAAGGGCGAGGTCGTGAGCGCCGGCATTCAGGCGGTGTTGGGCCGCGACATGCCGCAGTTCGCCAAGCGCCGCTTTCAGGAAGGTGCGCTCTCGGACGAACAGTTTGCGCGACACTTCGGCCAGCATCCCGAGCAGTATCGGCGCCACTTCCTCGATCTGTTCTAGGCGGGGAACGGCGCCGTGACGTTGTCGACGGCGGCGATCCGGCGCCTGCGGGGACCGAAGCCGTCCGTGTCGGCCGAGCGGGCCGTCGGCGCACAGTGGGAGGAAGAACGGGGACCCGACGGCGTCCGTGCGGCGTACACGGTCTTTCTCACCGGGGCCGAGTGCCCATTCACGTGTGTCTTCTGCGACCTCTGGCAGCATACGCTCGACGGACCGACCCCTCCAGGCGCCCTCCCGACCCAACTCGAGCAGGCGCTCGACGCGGGCGGCGCGATCCCGCCGGGCGCCGCGATCAAGCTCTACAACGCAAGCAACTTCTTCGACCCGCGCGCCGTGCCGCCGGACGATCTCCCCGCCATCGCGGCACTCGTGCGCCCGTTCGACCGCGTCGTGGTGGAGTGCCACCCGAAGCTCGTGGGTGCGCCGTGTCGGCGCTTTGCCGACCTGCTGTCCGGATCCCTGGAGGTGGCCATGGGCCTCGAAACGGTCGAACCCGGCGCCCTCGCCCGGCTCAACAAAGGCATGACCGTCGAGGATTTCGATGGCGCGTCGCGATGGCTGGCCGAGCAGGGCATCGGCCTGCGTGCCTTCGTCCTACTGGGAGCGCCTTATGTGCCGGTCGACGCGACGGACGCCTGGGCGGTCGCGAGCGTCCGGCACGCCGTCGAGGCTGGCGCAGCGGCGGTCTCGCTGATCCCCGTGCGGGCCGGCAACGGGGCGACCCAGGCGCTCGCCGCCGCCGGCGACTTTCGCGAGCCCACCTTGTCCACACTCGCCGCGGCGCTCGCCCGATGCCTGCCGAGTCCGCGCGCCGTCGTGGCAGCCGACACGTGGGACCTCGGGCGGTTCCGGTCGTGCGCGGCATGCGACGACCGCACGATCGCCGCCATCCACACGATGAATGCGACCGGCCGTCCGGCGGAGCTGGAGCCGTGCGCCGCGTGCGGGAACTGAGCTAACAGTGCGGATCGCAATCGTCGGTTCCGGGTTCGCCGGATCCATTCTCGCGCGCCTGCTGCGCGTGCAGGGTCACGACGTGGTCCTGCTCGAACGAGGACGCCACCCGCGCTTCGCCATCGGCGAATCCTCGACACCGCTCGCGGCCATCTGTCTCGAGCGCCTGGCGGCCCGCTACGACCAGCCCGACCTGCACGCCCTCGCCGCGCACGGCCGCTGGATCAGAGACCTCCCGGACCTGGGGGTCGGGCTCAAGCGGGGGTTCACGTTCTTCGGACACGAACGGGACCGCCCCTTCGGCGCGGGCGACACCGATGTCCGGCTCCTCGTGGCCGCCAGTCCCAACGATGCGATCGCCGACGCCCACTGGGTCCGCGCCGACGTGGACCGATACCTGGTGGACCGCGCCGTCGAGGTCGGCGTGGAGTACCACGACGTCGTCACGCTGGACGACGCCGACCGCGGAGCGAGCGGCTGGGACCTGCGGGGAACGTGCGACGGTGCGCGGTTCGCCACGGCGGCCGACATCGTCATCGATGCCACTGGACCGTCCGCCGTCGTCGCCCGCCGGGCGGGCGCGCGCGACGCGCTGGAGCACATCCGGCTCCGAACGAGTGCCGTCTACGCTCACCTGCGCGGCGTCGGTGACTTCGTAGCGGACGCCCGCGACCGGGGCGTGCCGCTGCCCGAAGGGCCCTACCCCGACGAGCGGGCGGCCGTCCACCACCTGATCGAGGAGGGCTGGCTGTGGGTGCTTCCGTTCGACCATGGCGTCGTGAGTGCGGGTTTCGTGACCGAGCTCGACGCCGACGTGCCCGCGTCACCGGAAGCGCGGTGGACCGCACTGCTCGACGCCTACCCGTCCCTCGCGGCGCAGTTCGGCGGCGCCGAGACGCTGCAGCCCTTCACCGTCCTGCCGCAGCTCCAGCACCGCCTCGACCGCGCCGCGGGAGACCGCTGGGCGGCGCTTCCACACACGTTCACGTTCGTGAGCCCGATGTTCTCCACCGGCATCGCCTGGAGCCTCGTCGCGGTCGAGCGGCTGGCCATGGCCTTCGAGGGGGCGACCGGAGTCGCCGACGTTCTGCCGGCACTCTCGCAGTACGCGCGGCTCCTCGAGCAGGAGGCCAACCACGTGACCGGCCTGATCGAGGGAGCCTATGCCGCGCGAGGGTCGTTTCCCGTCTTCGCGGAGTACGCGATGGTCTACTTCGCCGCCGCGAGCTTCGCCGAGGCATCGCAGCGTCTCATCGACGCCCCATCGGGCGGCGGCGCGTGGGCCTGGGAGGGATTCCTCGGTGCCACGGATCCCGTCACCGTCCGGCTCGTGACCGAGGCTGCGGCCGGAGCGGAGGTTGCACGGCAAACGCCGGACACCGCTCCGCAGTATGCGGACGATATCCGGCGTTTGCTCGAACCCCGCAACGTGGCGGGGCTCGCGGACCCCAACCGTCTTCGTCTTTACCCCGTCGACCTCGAAGCGCTCGTCGACGCCGCGCCCCTGCTCGGCCTGAGCGACGACACCATCCGCGCGGCCCTGCCGCGACTGCGGGGTTCGACTAGCGGGTAGCGGCGCCGATCATGGCGCCGATCAGCAGCGGAAGCCCGGATGCCGTCGAGATGACCCATCCTCCGAGACCTGCCACCACCGCCCACAGCTGCCCGATGATGGGGATCCACCCGAGCAGCGCTCCAAGGAACCCTGCAATTGCCATGAAGAGGAAGACCGGGAGAATGGCGGCCAGCAGTGCTGCGCCTATGGTGCCGGCCTTTCGACCGCCGACAAACCCGGCGACGAGCGGCCCGACGACCGGCATCCACGCCAGTGCAACCGACATCCCGAGCATCCACCCCATGCCCGCCATCACATTGCCGCGACCTTCACTCATGCACACCTCCAACGAGATTCGATTCTCAGGACTTAAGTAACTACGTAGGGCGCCTCTGCTCAGTTTCGTGCCGGCTGGACAGCCCGGCCGAGAAACCCGAGCTTTCACCCTGCCAATGTGGCTCCTGCCAGCTTTCTCCGTCATCTCCCGACTCGCCGGGACCGTCTACTACCGGTTGGAGTACGCGGGAGGCTCCGTCCCGCGCACGGGGCCTGTCCTGCTGGTCGCCAATCACCCTAACTCCTTGCTGGATCCCGTCTTAGTGATCGCCGCCGCCCGGCGGCGGGTGCGCTTCCTGGCCAAGGCGCCCCTCTTCAAGGACGGCAAGGTGGGGTGGCTGATCCGGGGTTCGGGAGCAATCCCGGTGTACCGTCGGTCGGACGATCCCGGCCAGATGGGGCGCAATCAGGAGATGTTCCAGGCCGTGTTCGACGCGCTGTCGTCCGGGTCGACCGTGGGGATCTTCCCGGAGGGCCTGAGCCACAGCGACCCGACCCTGGCTCCGCTCAAGACGGGCGCCGCGCGGATCGCCCTCGGCGCTGCCGGGACCATCGGAGCCGCCTTCCCGATCGTCCCGATCGGACTGGTGTTCCGTGAAAAGGACATCTTCCGATCCGAGGCACTCGTGCTGGTCGGCGATCCTCTGCGGTGGGACGATCTGCAGGACCGCGGAGCGGACGACGCCGACGCGGTGCGCGCACTCACCGAGCGCATCGACGAGGGTCTGCGCGGAGTGACCGTGAACCTCGACGCGTGGGAAGACCGCCCGACCGTCGAGGCCGGCGTGGCCGTCTGGGAAACCCACCACAGCGCCGGGGGCACGCCGAGCGATCACGTCACCCGGCTCACGATCGCCGCTCGACTCCTTCGTGAGCTTCGGGATGGGCGCGTCGAGGGGCGCGACGTCGTGCACGACCTCCGCCGTCACATGCTTCGGCTCAACCGGCTCCGTCTCCGCCCCGCCGATCTCGGGCGGGACACCACGGTGGGCATGGCGTTCCGCTGGGCCGTGAGCAGGCTCCTGCTCGTCTCCCTGCCTGCGGTGATCCTGGGGGCCGTGGGCTTCGTGCTGTTCTGGCCGCCCTACATACTCACGGGCCGGATCACGGACCGCCTGGAGCCCGACGTCGATCGACGATCGACGTTCAAACTGATGATCGGCACGGCACTGAACGGTCTCTGGATCGCCGGGCTTGCGGTGACGGCGGCCGTCGCGATCCGTCCTGCCGCCGCAGGCCTCGTGGTGCTTGCCGCCGCGCCGGTCGCCGTCCTCAGCCGGCGGATTCGCGAGCGGTGGCAGCGCGCGTGGGCGGATGCGCAGAGCTTCATGCTGCTCCGTTCCAGGCGGGAGCACGTCCGCGACCTGCGCGAGCAGCAACTGCGCCTGGCCGAACGGCTCGGCGCACTCTACCAGAACGCGACCGCGGAGGAGTGACGGCATCCGACTGCGACGCTCTCGGCCGCACACGCATCTCAACCTGCGTCACCAGCTTCCGGAGAATCTCGTCATGTCCGTGCTCCGCTCGACCGCACTGATGGTCATCCCGTCCGCCCTGATCTTCGCCCTTCCGGGCGTGCTCGAGCGTTCGGATGCGGCGAACAGGATCGTAATCCGTCATGACCGCCCGGACAGCCTCTACGTCAAACTCGGCTCGGAGTTCGCGGCGGTGGGGCGCATCGGCCGTGCGGGCGACGGGACGCTCATCGCGCAACGATGGGTACTCACCGCCGCCCACGTGGCACGCGGCATCGATGCCGAGCGGATCCGCGTCACGTTCGGAGAGGACTCGTTTCGCATCGTACGCACGATCGCCCATCCCGACTGGTACGAGATGGGCCCGCACGACGTGGGCCTCCTCGAATTGGATCGCGACGTGGACGGCGTCACGCCCCTGACGCTGTACGCCGGCGACGGCGAGGCCGGCACGGTCGCGACGCTCGTGGGTCACGGCGACACGCGCACGGGGCAGGGCGGTACCTGGGCGCGTGACTTCGTCCGTCGGGCAGCCACCAACCGCGTCGAGGCGGTGCAGCGGGGTCGGCTCGTATTCCGGTTTGACGAGCCGCCCGCCGCCACCGAGCTCGAAGGAACTCCGGGCCGTGGGGACAGCGGCGGTCCGGCGCTGCTGCGGATCGACGGGCGCTACGTCGTCGCGGGCGTGAGTTCGGCAGGCACCGACGGGCGGTACGGCCCGGCAACGTACGGGGCCGAGGACCACTTCACCCGCGTGGCCGACTACGTGGACTGGATTTGGCACTACGTGAAGGGCGAGGGGTAGCGCCCCACACGATCAATCCGTCGCTTCGTCGTCCGGCGGCTCGATGACGGCCTGGCGGGCCACGGCGCTCGGCGCCATCCCTGCCGCACCCGCCATGCCGAGGACACCGGGCAGATTCAACGAGTCCGCCAGCCCGGACGGGACCACCATCAGGGAGCCGCGCTTCACGATGCTCTCGTAGAGCATGTTCATTGCGCGGAGGTTCATGGCCGTCGGGTTCTCGCTGTAGCTCTCCGCCGCCTCGACGAACTTCGACGCGATCTCCGTTTCCGCGGTCCCCAGGATGATCCGCGCCTGCCGCTCCCGCTCCGCCTGCGCCTGGCGGGACATCGCCTCTTCGAGCGCCTTCGGGATGATCACGTCGCGAATCTCGACCGACTGCACCTGAATACCCCAGTCGTGCATCTTGCGGTCGAGCGTTTCTTGCAGCCCCCGACCGAGCTCCTTCCGAGACTGAATCAGCTCGGCGAGGTCGTGCTTGCCGATCGCGTCGCGCAACGCCGTCTGCGCCGCCAACACGACGGCTGACTGGTACTCCTGGACCTCCAGCGCCGCGCGCTCCGCGTCGTACACGATCCAGAAGGCGATGGCATCGACGTTGACGGGAACCGTGTCCTTCGTCAGACACGACTCGGCGCCGAAATCGGTGGTGCGGATCCGCTGGTCGATGTGGTAGGTCACGCGGTCGATCACGGGCACGACGAAGAACATGCCCGGCCCACGCAGTCCACGGTATTTCCCCATGCGAAGGACCACGGCCTTTTCCCACTGGTCCGCGAACTTGATCGACGAGCCGATCAGGGCCCCGACCACCGCACCGATCGTGATGGCGACGCCGGCGGGTGCCAGCGCGAGTACGATTCCCCCGAGGGCAGCACCGCCCACCATGCCCGCTGCAACCGCCGGGACAGGGTACCGCGTGTCATCGGGCGACGACGGTGCGCGTCTCACGAGGGTCGAAGTCTGGACTGGGACGATCATGATTCGGCCGCCTCCTCATTGGGCGCGGACGCGGCGGGTAATTCAGCGATCGCGTCGGTCAGGTCAAAACGTGAAAAGCCCAGCGCCTCGGTCTCCCGCACCGCTTCCCTCGCTATCGCCTCGAGGCGCAAGTAACGATCCCGGACCGTGGCGTCGGGTGCATCCAAGCTCACGAACGTGCCTTCGCCGGCACGTGCCGACACCACCCCGAGTCGCTCCAACTCGCCGTACGCCCGCTCGACGGTCCGGGGGCTGACCCCGAGGGCGACGGCCAGTTCGCGCGCGGTCGGCAGGCGCTGCCCCGTCTCCAGCCCCCCCTCGATCACGGCCTCCCACACGTGGTCGACGATACGTCGCACCGGGGAGCCGTCGACTGTGGGTCGCAGCGCCTGAGCGAGACCGTGAACCAGCGAGATGTGGGACGACTCGGTCATGATCGGCAGTGCCTCCGAACACTTAGTGAAGGATACGGGCCTTCCCCGAGAGCGGCCACTACGAATCCCGTTCGACGGTCCGACCGTAGTGTGGTTGCCGTGGGAATGGCGCGGGGGTTCCTTAGCAGCTATGACGTCATCGATTCCGACTGAGTTCCTCGCGCTCCAGGAGGCCCTTGCGGGGCGCTACTCCATCGAGCGGGAGTTGGGGCGCGGCGGCATGGGCATCGTGCTGCTCGCGCGCGACGTTGCCCTGGACCGGCTCGTGGCCATCAAGCTGCTGCCGCCCGACCTCGCCATCGATACGAAGCTCCGCGAGCGCTTCCTCCGTGAAGCGCGCACGGCCGCCGGGCTCTCGCACCCCAACATTGTCCCGATCCACACGGTCGAGGAGTACGGCGATCTCGTGTTCTTCGTGATGGGCTACGTGGATGGCGAGACGCTTCGGCAGCGCGTCGAGCGGCACGGTCCGCTCACGCCCAGGTTCGCGATGAAGCTGCTGCAGGAAGTCGCCTGGGCGATCGGGTATGCCCATCAGCGCGGCATCGTGCACCGCGACATCAAGCCCGACAACATCATGATCGAGCAGGCGACCGAGCGAGCGCTGGTGACCGACTTCGGAATCGCCCAAGTGGGACCGCAGACCGACGACGAGCCTGGGACGGTCATCGGGACCGCACGGTACATGAGTCCGGAGCAGGCCTGCGGCGACTCCGTCGATGGCCGGACCGACCTCTATGCGCTCGGGGCGACGTTCTTCTATGCGCTCACGGGGCGCGCGCCGTTCGAGGCGCGGAACCTGCCGGCGCTCTTGGCCCAACACGTGAGCGAGCCCGCGCCGGGCGTCCGAGCGTTTCGCCCGGAGGTTCCGGACCGGCTCGCGACGGTCATCGACACGTGTCTGGCGAAGGCTCCGGAGGATCGAATCCAGAGCGGCGACGAGGCGGCGCGCCTCATCGGCGAGGCACGCGGCCGCGAGTTCCGCGCGCCGCCGCTGGTGCGGAACTTCGTGCGGAACGCCGAGATCTCCACCATGGTCCTGCTCGCCGCCGCGTTCGCGGGGCAGGGCGTGGCCGTCGGTGACGCTGGAGTGCAAATTGCCGTCGGCGGACCGGGGCTCATCGGCTCGATCCTCATCTTCCAGCTCGGCCTCCTCGTGAGGCGCTCATGGCCGAGGCACGGGTCCAGGACGAGGAGGCCGAGGTCATTATCCGGCGCAAGTGGCTCCGGCGGCTCGAGAGCATCTGGCATCGCCTGTGGGCGGGTGGGTTCGGCCGATGGTTCTTCCGCGTGGCCGGGACCGGGATTGCGCCGCCCAAACAGCGCGTCCTCCCCTCCGCGGACGCGACCGAGCTGGTCCTCGGGCGCGCGGCCGCCGACGTCTTCCACACCCTCGCGCCCGACCATCAGCGGCGGCTGGGCGACGTTCCGCGGGTCATCCACCGACTCGAGCAGAACGCCGAGCGGCTGCGCGAGCGAGGAGAGACGGGCGAGAACCTGACGCAGACCGTCGCGGCCCTCGAGAAAGTCCGCATCGCCCTGCTCCGGGTGCAGGCCGGCGAGCAGAACCTCGACGGCCTCACCGCCTACCTCGACAAGGCCCGCGACATCGGGGACCGCGTCGGCCGCGCGCTCGATGCACGCGCCGAAGTCGATGCCGTGCTGGAACCGGGTCGGTGAGAACGCCGCTCGCG
>JBDHIW010000019.1:18401-41403 GCA_039587215.1 Gemmatimonadota bacterium
ACTCCTCGGCCAGGCGCCGGCGGACTCGACAGAGACTCGGCCCCCGGGCAACACCTTCGTGCCGCTTCCGGCGGTGTTCTATCAGCCCGAGACGGGCACGGGCTTCGGGCTCGTCACCACCTACTACTTTCGCACCGGCGCGGCGCGGACGGTCACCGATCAACCGTCGAGCCTGCAGCTGATCAGCGTCTACACCACCAAGAAGCAGATCATCCTACGCCTGGCCGGCGAGCTCTACACCGCCGAGTACCGCAACTGGATCACGGGCCAGCTCGACTTCTCCCGCTTTCCCAACAAGTACTGGGGCGTGGGAAACGACACGCCCGACAGCGCCGAGGAGGACTACACCCCGCAGTTGGTGCAGGCGACCGCCGCGTTCCGGCGCCGCGTGGGGACCCGCGTGTTTCTCGGTGCGCGGGTGCAGTTCGGCCACCGACGAGTGATCGAACGGCTGGACACGGGCCTTCTCGCCAGCGGAGGCGCGCCGGGCGCCGTGGACGGCCGCATCGTCGGCGGCGGACTGCTCGGCGCGTACGACTCCCGGAGCAGCAACGTGTACCCCCGCGCCGGGACCTTCGTCCAGGTGGAACTGTCCGGGTTCGACGGGGCGGTGGGTAGCGACTTCGCGTACGGCCTCCTGACGATCGACGCGCGGCAGTACGTCACGACGCTGCCCCGACACGTCCTCGCGATGCGGGTACTCGCCACCGCCACGACCGGAGCGCCCCCGTTCGACTTGCTCCCGCGTGTGGGCGGCGATGTGCTGCTGCGCGGGTATTTCGATGGTCGGTTTCGGGACCGCCATTTGATCGCCGGCCAGGTCGAGTACCGGCTGCCCGTGGTGTGGCGCTTCGGCGTCGTGGGCTTCGCCGCGGCGGGGCAGGTCGCTGACCGCTTCGGGAGCTTCGGCATCGACCGATTCAAGACTTCGATCGGCGGGGGGCTGCGCTTCCTCCTGTCGCCACAGGAGGGTCTCAACGTGCGCGCCGACTTTGCGTACGGGCTGGACGTCAAGTCGAGCGGATTCTACCTCGCCATTGGTGAGGCATTCTGAGCACGGACGGCGGCCCGCCGCGACGGGGGCCGTTACCTTTCACCACCCCGCGGCCGTGGCGAAACTGGCAGACGCGCCAGATTTAGGATCTGGTGGGGAAACCCATGGGGGTTCGAGTCCCTCCGGCCGCATCCGCTTCCTGTCACACCACCCAGCGCGGCACCCGCCTGCGTCTAGGACGAGGAACGCGGCGGCAACGGCTCTTCGCGGTACAGCACGACGAGATTCGACCAAAGCCGCGCAAAGAACAACAGCGCCATCAGCGCCGCAGCACCGCCCACGACCCAATCGGCCACCCTACTGATGCTCTCCGCCGACCAGGCACCCCTCGGGACCACGACCGCGAGCGCCGTATTCACGAGGATCAGCAGAATCCTGGCCTCCGTCGGTCCCAGAAGGCCGTACGACAGCTGGAACCGCTTGAACACCTGCGCCTCGAGGTAGACGTTGATCGAGAGCACCAGATAGGCGATCACCAGGACGAGCGCGACGTCGAAGCTCACCCACGGCGAGAGGCCGACCGCCGCACCGATGACGACCGTGGCAAACGCGTCGACCGCGTGATCGAGGTAGAACCCGAACCGCGGCCGCTCGATCTTCCGCACGCGGGCCACGGTTCCATCCAGACTGTCGCCGAACCAGTTCACGACGAGCATCGCGCTGGCCAGCCAGAACCACGCCGGGTCCCGGTTGGTCATGTAGTACGCCGCGCCGGCCCCCAACGCGCCCAGCACACCGAGGGCCGTGAGGTGATCCGAATTGACGGCGGCGGGCATCCGCTTCGCCATCGCGACGAGAAGCCGCTTCTCCGGCGCCGCCAGCAGGAAGGTCATTTCACGTTGGCCGCCGACCGCCATCCGGTACTCCTTGCAGGAGTTCTGTTCGCCGAGCCGGGACGGCCGGCGCCTCCCATCGCGAGAGGCTGGTGAAACTTACGCGCCCGGCGCCGGTTCGCCGACCGGGCCGTCACGCCGAGCCGGCGGACGCGGTAGGACCCCCGGGCGCCCCGGGTGCCTGCCGCTCGGCCCCCCGGTGTACATTTCGCGTCCTGGAATCCCCAGAGAAACGAGTGAAGACGTCAGGATGACGACGGACGAGACGCCGTCCAGCGGGACGGCAGAGATCACGATCACCCGCGCGGGCGACGAGCCCGGTACCACGACGCTCAAAGTCGAGGTGGCGCCGTCCCGGGTGCACGCCGCGGAGATGAAGGCTGCCAAAGCGATCGCCAAGCAGGCCCGGCTGCCGGGGTTCCGGAAGGGCAAGGTGCCCCTGAACGTCGTGAAGCGGCAGTTCCGCACCGGGCTGCGCGATGAGGTCTTGCGCACCGTCATCGGCGAGGCCTGGAAACAGGTGATCGACGACGAGGACCTGAAACCCATCGCGGAGCCGCGCGTCACCAACATCGAATTCGAGGACGGGGCCCCGCTCACGTTCGAGCTGCACGTCGATGTGAAGCCGGAGATCTCCCTCACGAGGCTCGGGGGCTTCCAGCTGACCCGCCCCCGCCCCGACATCACCGACCAGATGGTCGACGATCAGCTCGAGGAGCTGCGCAAGCAGCGTGCGCCGTGGGTGCCCGTGGACGACGGCCCGCCGGCCCTCGGGAACATGGTGAGCGTCACCGTCGCGACCGTCGAGGAGGACGGATCGGCCTCGGACCCCAGCCCCTACCAGCTGGTGATGGGCGATGGGCAGGCCATTCCGGAGCTCGAGGAGCGCATTCTCGAGATGTCGGTGGGACAGACGCGGGACGCCTCCGTGCGATATCCCGACGACTTTGCGGACGAATCGAAACGCGGCCAGACCCGTACCGTGCAGATTTCCCTGCAGGAGATCAAACGACGGGACGTTGCCCCGCTGGACGAAAGTTTCGCCGGCGAGGTGGGCGATTTCGAGTCGCTCGATGCGCTGCGCGCCGCCGTCCGGGAGGACATGGAGGCCAGCGCCACCCGGGACGCCGACTCCGAGGTCCGGCGTCAGCTCATGGACGAGATCATCCAGGCGAACAGCCTCGAGGCCCCGCGGGGGCTCGTCCAGCGCGTCCTCGGCAATTTTGCCCAAGCCTACGAAGTCCCCGACGAGCGTCTCGAGGATTTCGCCAAAGAATTCGGGCCCATCGCCGCGCGGCAGGTCCAGCGGGACCTCGTCCTCGAACACGTGGCGGAGCGGGAGTCGCTCATCGCGACGGAGGAGGACCTCGACGACCGCATTGCCGAGATCGCCGAGCGGCGTGGCGAGGAGCCCAAAGACGTCTACGCCTCGCTCCAGAAATCCAAGCGCTTGCGGGAACTGGAGCACAGTATCACCGAGGAGAAGGTCTTCGATTACCTTCTCGAGCAGTCCACGATTACCGACGCCTAACGACGAATGGACCGCACCATGGCTACGATTTACCCCCCGTACGTGATCGAGCGCTCCAGCCGGGGCGAACGCACCTACGACATCTTCTCGCGCCTGCTCATGGACCGCATCGTGTTCCTGGGCACGCCGATCAACGATGACGTCGCCAACGTGATCATCGCCCAGATGCTCTTCCTCGAGGCCGACAACCCCGAGCGGGACATCTACCTGTACATCAACTCCCCTGGCGGCATCATCTCGAGCGCCTTCGCGATCTACGACACGATGCGCCACATCCAGGCGCCGGTGAACACGATCTGCATGGGACTCGCCGCGTCGGCGGGGTCTTTCCTGCTGGCGGCCGGCCAGAGCGGCAAGCGGGCCGCCCTGCCTCACTCGCGGATCATGATGCACCAGCCTTCCGGCGGCGCCCAGGGCACCGCCGCGGACATCGAGATCCAAGCGAAAGAGATTCTCTATCTGCGGAATCAGCTGAACGAGCTGTATTCCCAGCATACGGGGCAGACCAAGGAGCAGATCGAGCTGGACATCGACCGGGACCGGTTCATGTCGGCCGAAGAGGCACGCGACTACGGGATCATCGACAAGGTCATTCAGCAGCGCGCCGACCTGGAGACCCCCGACGACGCTTGACGCGTGTCCGGGCCAGATTCATACTAAGCCCGGCGAGGTCACATGGCTCAAGACAAACATCTGCGCTGTTCGTTCTGCGGGAAGTCCAAGGACGCGGTCCGGAAGTTCATTTCCGGACCGTCGGTCTATATCTGCAACGAGTGCATCGCGCTGTGTAACGAGATCCTCGCCGAGGACGAAGAGCGCGAAGTCGCGGAGGCCATCACCCAGGTTCCGACGCCTCAGGAGATCAAGGAGGTGTTGGACCAGTACGTGATCGGGCAGGAACGGGCCAAAAAGGTCCTGTCGGTGGCCGTCTACAGCCATTACAAGCGGATCAATTCGCACGCGGCGCGCTCCAGCAGCGACGTGGAGCTGGAGAAGTCCAACATCCTGCTCATCGGCCCGACCGGGGTCGGGAAGACGCTGCTGGCCCAGACGCTCGCCCGCGTGCTGGACGTACCGTTCACGATCGCCGACGCCACCACGCTCACCGAGGCGGGCTACGTCGGGGAGGACGTCGAGAACATCCTCGTCCGGCTCCTCCAGGCTGGGGACTTCAACGTCAACGAGTGCGAGCACGGGATCGTCTACATCGACGAGCTCGACAAGGTCGCGCGGAAGAGCGAGAACCCGAGCATCACCCGGGACGTCTCCGGCGAGGGCGTCCAGCAGGCGCTCCTCAAGATCCTCGAGGGCACCGTCGCGTCCGTGCCGCCGCAGGGCGGCCGGAAGCACCCGCAGCAGGAGTACATCCAGATCGACACGCGGAACATCCTGTTCATCTGCGGCGGCGCGTTCGACGGCCTGGAGAAGATCATCGAGGCCCGCACCGGGCGCCGGCAAATCGGGTTCTCCAAGGAAGAGGTCGAAACCGGCGAGGCCGCCGAGGCCCTGAAGAACCCCTACCGGGACGTGGAGCCGGACGATCTGCTGCGCTACGGCCTCATCCCGGAGCTTGTGGGCCGGCTGCCGCTCGTCGTCGCGCTCGACTCGCTCGACGAGGGTGCTCTGGTCCGCATTCTGCTCGAGCCGAAGAATGCGCTCAGCAAGCAGTATTCGAAGCTCTTCGAGCTCGAAACGGTGGGACTCACGTTCGAACCCGAAGCGCTGCGGGCCGTTGCCCAGCGCGCGATCAAGCGCGGCACCGGCGCGCGCGGGCTCCGCGCGATCCTCGAAGAGGTCATGATCGAGATCCTGTTCGATCTCCCGAGCCGGCACGACATCCGCGAAGTCGTGATCACGAAGGAGTGCATCACGAGCGGGCGTCCGCCCCTCATCGTCACGGAGCGGGCTCGGACGAAGAAGGAAGCCTGACCGACGTCACGTTCGTCGGCTCGTTCCCCCGCGCCGACTTCCGGACCGATCCCGCACTCCCCGAGATCGCCTTCCTCGGCCGCTCCAACGTCGGCAAGTCCTCGCTGATCAACGCGCTCGTCGGCCGCCGGATGCTGGCGCGCACCAGCGCGCAGCCCGGCAAGACCCGCCTCTGCAACGTCTTCGACGTCGAGGGGCGCTACTACCTGGTCGACCTCCCGGGGTACGGCTACGCCAGGGTGTCGAAGACGGAGCGGAAGCGCTTCGTCTCCCTCCTTACAGCCTATCTTTCGAAGCGGGACGCGCTGGTCGGGGCCGTCTGGCTTCTCGACGTCCGGCGCGACCCGAGCGACGACGATCTCCGGATGGCACAGCTTCTGACTGCGCGGGGGGTCCCGGTCATGTTGGCGATCACGAAGGCGGACAAGCTCCCGCGAGGGCAGCGGACCGCGCGGGCCATGACGATCGGAGAGGCGGTCGGTCTCCCGGAGGATCAGTGCCTCCTCACGTCGGCGCGTACCCGGGACGGGATCGACACCCTCAACGAGTCCATCGACGCGCTGATCGGAGCCGGCTCGCCGTGAACCGGAGCCGCGCCGTCCTCCTCGCGATGGCTGCGGCAGGCGCGGTCCTGGTTCCGCCGCTGCCGGCCCAGGACCTGGGAGGCCTCGCGCGCAGCGACCTGCCGCCCGCCGGCTTCGGGACGCTGCGGCAGGAAGACGTTGCCGTCACCCTGCAAACGGCCACCCTCGAGGTCCAGATCCTACCGCTCGACGAGCGGGTCATTCGCCTGCTCGCGACCGACACGTACGATGCGCTCCATCGCCTCACGACCTCGCGGGCCGATTCGGTCGACGCCGTCGCGCGACGCTACGGCGTGCGCAGCCCGGTGCTGATGCTCGTGACGTTCTACGGACGACAGGACCGCGCCCGGTTCGAGCCGGAGACGCTCACGCTGCTGAGCCAGAACCGCCTATTCCGGCCGATCGAGATCTTGCCGCTCTCTCCGCTGTGGAACGGCCGGCAGCTCAACCAGCGAGAAACGGCGTCCGCAGTGTACATCTTCGACGAGGGCGTGCGCGTGCTGGACCCCATGACCGTGGCCTACGGGTTCGTGGAAAGCGACGTGTGGACCCAGGTGGTGCGCCTCCTCGACCGCGAACGCAGCTCCGTGTTCGCCCGGGCCGCGCGCCAGCGGCCCTGAGCCGACTCTTCCGCCGGGAACCGCCGGCGCCATATTCATGCGTACCCAGTAGACCACTCCCTCCCGGAGCCTGCCTCGACCATGGTGCTGCGACCGCTCCGTTCGGTTCCCCTTCCTGACGACGCCACGTCCGCGTTCACGCGCTGGCTGGACGAGATCGAGGAGCGGCTGGACGACCCGGACTGCGACCGCTACGCACTGTGCCGTGAAGTCCTGCAGGGGATCTACTTCCCCGACCTGGGCAGCTATGCCGACCGGCTGGCGGACCCGGCCACCGCGCCCGCGACCCGCGCGGCGCTGCTGGCGCTCGACCCCCACCACGTCACGCTCGAACCCGAGTACTACAGCGAGATCGACCCCGAGCGGTATGCGCGGACGAAGCCGCTACTCTGGCTCTGGCAGGCATTCGACCGGTCGATTCTGGGCGGCGGCAACGTGGACGTCGGCGTGCGCCTGCGGCGCATTCTGGCACGGCACATCTTCAAGCGGTGCGGCAAGAACTTCAAATGCTTCCAGCACGTGGAGTTCTCCTTCGGCTACCTCATGGAGGTCGGCGACGACGTCGTCGTGCATCGCCAGGTCCTGCTGGATGACCGTGGCGGCATCGTGCTCGGCAACCGGGTGTCCATTGCCGACTATGCCAACGTCTACAGCCACACCCACGCGCTCGCGAACCAGGCGGACGTCACGGACGCCGAGGTCGTCATGGGCGACGGCGTGCGGGTGACCTACCATGCAACCGTGCTGGCGGGCGTCCGCGTGGGCGAAGAGGCGATGATCGGAGCGGGAGCCGTCCTCACGAAGGACGCCAAGCCCTGGCACCTCTATCTGGGCGTGCCGGCCAAGCCGGTCCGCATCAAGCCGAACGCACCCGCCGACGTCGAGGACGCCACGGGTCGCTGACCGCGCGCGGTTCCCTCGTTAGGTGTGGAAGGGTCCCGACTGGCGACGCGAGCGGGACAGCACCGCCTGCAACCGCGCCGAAAGCGCGCGCGCACGGAACGGCTTCGTGAGAAAGTCGTCCGCCCCCATCGAGAACACCCGAACCTCGTTGTCCTCGTCCCCCTTGGCCGTGAGCACGACCACCGGAATGTCTGCAGTGGAGGACCGCGACCGCAGATGGGATAACACGCCGTAGCCGTCTAGTCCCGGAAGGTTGAGGTCGAGGACGATGATGTCCGGGGCGTGACGATCGATCTGGTCCAGCGCCTCGACTCCGTCACCCGCCTCCGACACGTCGTAACCGTCCCGTTCGAGCAGATCCCGCATGACCCGTCGCAGCTGGTCCTCGTCATCGACCAAGAGCACCTTCGGCTGTTCGGCGGCCGTCATCGCGTTCCCGGACGGATCCAGCAGCTCGAACTCCATGCCGTCGGCGCGCCCTGACGATTCCTCCGTCTCGACCGCGCCTCCGCTGGACCGTCCCGCCGACGGCCGCGCGCCGCCCGACTCACGCTTTCGGTCGCCGTCGCGGCGCGGATGCTCGTCCTCCGGCGGCACATCCACCACCCGCAGCAGCTCGTCGATCGTCGACTCGCCACGCAGCACATGCGCCAAACCACTCTCCCACAGCGACCGCATGCCGTCGCGGCGGGCCGCGTCCGCAATGCGGTCCGCCGTCGTATTCGACGAGATCGCCTGCTCGATGCGCGGGGTCACGCGCAGGATCTCGACGATCGAGAACCGGCCCTGATATCCGGTCATCGCACACTCGGGGCACCCCACCGCGCGGAACAGCGGCGTGTCCGGCGGAATCCACGGATGGAGCTTGTGCGGGATGGCCTCGACCCACACCTCCTTGCACGTGGTGCACAGCCGCCGCATGAGCCGCTGCGCGATGACGCCCCGCAGCGCGCTCGCGATCTTGTACGACTCCATGCCGATGTCGACCAGGCGGGTGACGGCGTTCGCGGCGTCGTTCGTGTGGAGCGTCGAGAGCACGAGGTGACCGGTCAGCGACGCCTGCACGGCGATCTGCGCGGTCTCCCGGTCGCGGATCTCACCGACGAGTACGACGTCAGGGTCCTGACGGAGAATCGAGCGCAGCGCCGCGGCGAACGTCAGCCCGGCCTTGTCGTGGACCTGCACCTGCACCACGCCCGCGAGGCGGTACTCGACCGGATCTTCCACCGTCACGATGTTGACGCCTTCACTCTGCGTCAGCCGGATCGCGGAGTAGAGCGTGGTCGTCTTGCCCGATCCCGTGGGGCCCGTCACGAGGATGATCCCGTCCCGGTTCTCCAGGAGCTCCTCGATGGCCCCCGCCTCATCCCGGTTGAGCCCCAACGAATCGAGCTCGAGGACGGTGCGCGACGAATCGAGCACGCGCACGACGACCTTCTCGCCGAGGGAGGCGGGAAGCGTGGAGACCCGAAGGTCCACGGGCACGCCGTTCACGGCGACGCGGGCCCGGCCGTCCTGCGGTCGGAGCCGGTCCGCGATGTCCATGCCCGAGATGATCTTGATCCGCGAGATGAGCGGCAGGCCCGCGGCGCGCGGGATCTTCATCACCTGCCGCAGCACCCCGTCGATGCGGTAGCGAACGGCGACCCCGCCCTCTTCGGGTTCGATGTGGATGTCGCTCGCCCGGGAGCCGATGCCCTCCGAGAGGATGAGATCCACGAGCCGGACCACCGGGCGCTGTGACGCCTCCTCGGCCGACACGGAGATGTCCTCGAGTTCCTGATCCACATCCTCGTGCCGAATTTCGGCCGCGCCCTCGAAGCCCTCGAGGAGGTGTCCGATCGCGTTCACGGGGCGATAGAACTCCTCGATGCGCTCACTGATCTTGCTGGGGCTGGCGAGCGAGATGCGCACCTCGCGACCCGTCGCGAACGCCAGCGTCTTCTCGGCGTCGAGGTCGAAGGGATTGGCCGTCGCGATCTCGAAGTAGGAATCCGTGACGTGCATCGGGAGGATCTGATACCGCCGGGCTACCTGCTCCGGAACCAGCTCCCGCGCCGACCGCTCACTCTGCGAAACGTCCGCGAGCTTGAGCCGGAACCGGGTGGCGAGGCCCGAGAGAAGATCCTCGTCCGAGATCGCTCCGGTCTCGACCACATTCTCCCACAACGAGGCCTCGTCGATCTCGAGTGCCTCTTCGAGTTCGACGACCTTCTCCTCGCCGACGAGGTCGGCCACCGTCGGTCGAAGCCAGCTATCGCGGAAGCGCGGGATCGATGCCTCCTGGAGTGATGCGGCGGATGTCAGGAATCTTGGCGAAACCGGAGGCCCGCCGGAAGGGCTCGCGGCCCTACAGAATGCCCCACAAGTCGCGACGCACATCAACCACAACGCCGAGGGCCGGGTCGCGGAGCCGCACGCCGAGGTCGACGCGCAGCAGTCCGTGGAACCACTCGAGCCCCACCCCGACGGCGGGGCGCATCCCCCCGCTGGGCTGCCACGGCAGGCCC
Source organism: Gemmatimonadota bacterium (assembly GCA_039587215.1). GTDB lineage: Bacteria > Gemmatimonadota > Gemmatimonadetes > Gemmatimonadales > GWC2-71-9 > CAMYLY01. The sequence goes on from JBDHIW010000019.1 coordinate 28,366, forward strand.
GCCACCGCCGCACCGCCGGTCCATCCGGCCGCCACGAACGGGGCGACCGTGAGCTGCCGCCCAGTGGACGCGAACGGTCCCAGAGGAATCGCAGGGAAAGGCACCGCGACGCGCCACTCGACGGAGCCCACGACACGTGACCGGCCTCCCCAGGCACGGAACGGTTCGCCCACGACGGTCCCCCGACCGCCCCAGACGAACGAACGATGTGGTGGGAGATCGACCGAGCCCCAGCCCGCGCTGCCCCGAACCACGACCGCGGTGGCGCCCACGGGTACCTGCACGCGCGCATCCCCGCGCAGGCGCACGTACTGCCGTCCGGACGCCGTCCCGCCCTCGACGTCGATGCGCCCGTTCCAGCCCAGGCCCAAGGCCAGTTCGGGCGAACGGCGTTCGAGCGTCAGTCCTCCGGTCCACCACCGGCCCGACCCGAGGGCGGGATTCGGCCGGTAGGTCCCCGACAACGGTGTCGCGACGGTCGGGACGCTCCCAGTGCGCTCGACACCGCCCCAGACGGACAGGCGGCCGCGGGCGCCCAGCACGTACCCGATCCGCCCGACGATTCGCTCGGCGAGGACGTAGTCACCGAAGTCCTTCCCTCCCTCCTGGGCGAGGATGGAGTTGAGCAGGGGGGAGATCACGGTCTCGTCGCCGATGTCTTCGACCGCCCGGGCCCCGTGGAGTCCCAGGGTCCAGCGACCCGTGTCGAACCGAAGGTCGACGCGCAGCTTGGCGCGCTTGTCGGCGAACCCGTACGATCCCACCATCCGCGCCTCGAACGGTCCACCGCCGGGACGCACGACCCCACCCGCCCCCAGGGCCAGGCCTTCGACGCGGTTCACGTGCGCCAGGTCGGACAGAGCGCCGACGCTGGGCCGCGCGGTCGCGAGTCCCGACAGCACACGCGCGCCGGCAACCGCCCCGATCTCCTCGCGCACCTCTTCCAGGTCGAACGTCGTAACCGGCCCCGTGGCACGCTCCACCGCCTCGGCGAGGGGTTCGTCCCACGCGAACTGCTCGCGCTCCTCCTCGGGTGCCGCGACGATCTCGGGTCCGAGAAACAGCGAACGGGGCAGGCCGTCGTTGATCCGGTACGTATCGATCTCCCACCGGCCCCGGATGATCCCGCGAGCGGGCAGGTCCAGCCACGCGGTCCGCCGACGTATCTCCACCTCCTGCCGACGGGGCAGCCAGTATCGCCCTTCGAAGAGGCCGTTCTCGAGCACGATCGTGATGTCCTCGAGCGTGTCGTCGAGATAGGCCACCCGCGTGAAGTTGAAGCGGAAGACGACCAACTCTGCGGTCTCCACGTCGATGTACAGACTGCCGATGACGCGAGGCTCGTCGAATTGCCTGGGGCGCACCACGACCTCGTGCACGCGGACCGCTCGAGCCGGCAGCCGGAGCGTGATCGGCGCCTCGAGCGCGTAGTCGTACAGCGTGGGACCGGAGGGCCCCAGCGGGTGCGGGACGTCGCGCACTTCGTCGCCCTGCCCCAGGCGGATGCGGTCGGCGAAGTTGTTTTGGACGATGCCGAGGTGGTCGCGATGATACTGGATGTCGGTCGGGAGGTCCACGCGGTCTCGCCAACCGATGATCCGTTGCTTGCTGGACGACGGAGCGCGCCAATACACTTCGAGGGCCAGTTGGTCCGACTTGACGAGCCGCGGTGGCTCGCTCAATCCCTCTCCGAGCTGTGCGAGGAAGAACACGAAACCGTGGGCCCGAGCCGCATAATCCCTCAGCGACGTATCCGCCAGCCGCTCCGCCCGGCGGGCGAGCGCACGTTCGACCAGGGCCATGGCATCGGGCGCGTTCCAGTCCTGCGCCCGCAACGAGTCTGCTCCGAGCAGCAATGCGACGGCGACCGCGGTCGCCAGGAAAGAGCGCGGCATGGGTCGGCAATATCACGGAGGCTCCGACGACCGGCAACCGCCGTCCTCGCCGTGACGCTCACGGGGTGCGCCGACCTCGGACCGGCCGGGGATCTCGCGCTGGGCTCGTCGGAGCTTCTCGTGCTCCTGCAGCAGCCGGCAGCGCCTGCCGTCCCCACGCGGTCGTTCATGGTGAGTAACGCCGCCGCCTCGGCGCACCAGCTCGTTCACGACGATCCGTTCAATACGCTCTATCTGGAGATCCGTTTTCCGGCCGGAGCGTTCGAGAGCGTGGACGGCGTGCCGGTCGCGGCCGACGGCGTGGTCGACATCACCGTGCAGGCCCGGGCGGGCGGGTACGGGTTCACGCTCTCGCCGGCCGGCCTGCGTTTCACCGCCGGGCGAACACCGACGGTGGTACTGTCGTTTGGCCAGTACGCGAGCTTCGCGGTGGCCGACGGGTCGCCGCGCTATCCGACGAGGATCGCGTACCAGGAGGCGCTGGCGCTGTGGTACGAGGTCACCCCCGCGCGCTGGACGCTCGTCGGGGGATCGGGCGTGCAGGGTGTCGACGAGCTCGGCGGACCGGTCAACGGCCCGGGGACGTACCTCGTGGCGGCGCCGCGATGAGCCTCAACACCACGTTCGAGCAGTTTCGCGCCGCGGCCCAGGGCGGCGGCATGATCCCGGTGGCGCGGGAGTTCTCGGCCGACACGCTGACGCCGGTGGCCGCGTACGCCTCCATTGCCCGACCGCCCTTCGGGTTTCTCCTCGAGTCGCTGGTCGGGGGCGAGCGATGGGCGCGGTACACCTACCTGGGAACGGAGCCGCGCGTCGCGTGGCGGTATCGCCACGGGCGCGCGGAGCGGTGGACCGTGGCGGCGGGCTGGGAGGAGGGCGTGCCCGCGGACGATCCCGTGGACCACCTGGGCAACGAGCTGCGCCGGATCCGACCCGTCGAGATGCCGGGCCTGCCGCGGTTCGTGGGCGGCGCGGTCGGCTTCTTCGGCTACGACGTGGTGCGCCATCTCGAGCCCCTCGGCAGCGGCCCCGCCGACGATCTCGACCTGCCCGATGCGGTCTTCGTCATCGCCGACCGCCTCGTCATCATCGACAACGTGCACGCGAAGGCCATCGTCGTCGCCAACACCGACGTTGCGCCGTCGGCCTCGGACGCAGACCTCACCGCGGGCTACGACGATGCGCATCGGCGCATCGCCGACTTGGTCGACCGCCTGGCCCATCCGGCGCGACTCGCCCCGCTGCCGCTCGGCGACCCTGCGACCCCCGACTGCACGTCGCCGTTCAGCCGTGAGGCGTACGAAAAGGCGGTGCGGCGGGTACAGGAGCACATCCGTGATGGAGACGCGTTTCAGGTCGTGCTGTCCCGAAGGGAAGACACCCCGTTCGCCGGCGACCCGTTCGACGTGTATCGGGCTCTCCGAACGCTCAACCCGGCGCCGTACCTGTATTACCTGGACCTGGATGGCATGCAGCTCGCCGGCAGCTCACCCGAGGTGCTGGTGCGCGTCGAAGGGGACGAGGTCACGGTCCGCCCCATCGCGGGCACGCGCCCCCGCGGCGCCGACCCCGCCGAGGACGACGCGCTCCGGGCTGAACTGCTGGCAGACGCCAAGGAACTCGCCGAGCACGCAATGCTGGTCGACCTCGGCCGCAACGACGTCGGTCGGGTCGCCGCGTTCGGCAGCGTGCGGGTCACGGCCGAGCGTGCCATCGAGCGCTATTCCCATGTGCAGCACATCGTGAGCCAAGTGGACGGGCAGCTGCGGGAGGGGCTGGACGCGATCGACGCGCTCCGGGCGACCTTCCCGGCGGGCACGGTGTCCGGAGCCCCGAAGGTCCGCGCCATGCAGATCATCGACGACTTGGAACCGAGCCGTCGCGGCCCGTACGCCGGGGCCGTGTGCTACCTGGGGTGGGGAGGGCGGTCGATGGACGCGGCCCTCACGATTCGGACGGCCGTTCTGCGGCCGGGGTGGGCCCACGTGCAGGCGGGCGCCGGCATCGTGGCGGACTCCGTCCCTGCACGCGAGTTCGACGAGACCGAGCACAAGGCCGGCGCCGTACGCCGTGCCCTCGCGCTGGCGACCCGTTCGCCAACCTCCGGTGGGGAGAATATATTTGCGAGTCCGGAGGAATCAGCGTGACCGATGCCGTAAACGCCTACAAACTGCTCAGTACCACGGGTGACCAGAGTATCGATGTGAGGCCTGGGGCGTCCCTCATCGTGGGCCGTGCGGTCACGAGTGACTTCCCGATCTACGATCCAACGGTCTCTCGCAAGCACGCCGAGCTCTCGGTCGCGCCCGAAGGCGGGGTGATGGTCCGGGACTTCGGCTCCGCAAACGGAACCTTCGTCAACGGCCAGCAGATCTCCGAGATGGTCGTCCACAAGGACGACATCGTGACGTTCGGCAAGGCCGCGTTCAGCGTCGTCGAGGTGACACCGCCGGCGCTCAAGGCCGCCGAAGCACCGGCGCCCGGTGCCGGGGCGCGCCCCCCCGACGCCACGATCGTCCGCCAGGTCGCGATCAAGGACCCTAGCGCAGCGTCCGCCGAGGCACGCATGAGCGGTGCGCATGCGGCCGACCTGGGCCTGGATGCCCATGACGCGCAGGCGCAGAAACTCGCGATGCTGCTGGACATCTCCAAGGAACTGTCCAAGCAGCAGGACGTCGACAAGCTGCTCGGGAAGATCGTGGACATCTGTTTCGAGGTGATGAAAGTCGATCGGGTGTCCATCCTGCTGCTGGAAGGAGCCGGGGACGCGCAGAGCCTCGTCCCGCGCGTGTCCAAGAATCGGCTCGGCGACGCCGGAGGCGTGAAGGTCCCGAGTACCATCGCCCAACGCGCGGTGGAAGAGCGGCTGGCGATTCTGTCGGACAACGCGGCGGCCGACGCCCGTTTCGGCGGCGCCTCGATCGTGATGCAGAGCGTGCGCAGCGCGATGGCCGCACCGTTCATCGGCAGTGAGGGACGGGTACTGGGGTTGATCTACGTCGACAACATGACGGCCCTCAGTTCGTTCGGCGACGAAGACCTCGAGTTCCTCATCGCCTTCTCGGGGATCGCCCAGGTCGCCATCGAGAACAGCCAGCTGACGGAGCGAATCCAACGCGAAGCCGTCGTGCTGTCGAACTTCCAGCGCTACTTCGCGCCGGATCTCGCATCACAGATCGCCGATCAGGCGGAAGCCGTGCAGCTCGGGGGCGCCAAGCGTCCCGTCGTGGTGTTCTTCTCCGACATTCGCGGCTTCACGTCGATGTCGGAGACCATGAACCCCGACGAGATCGCGTCGCTCCTGACGGAGTACTTCACGGAGATGGTGGAGATCGTCTTCGAGCACGGGGGCACGCTCGACAAGTTCATGGGCGACGCCGTCATGGCGCTGTGGGGTGCGCCGCTCTCGCGAGAGGACGACGCGGACCGCGCCATGCGCGCCGCGATCGAAATGCAGGAAACGCTGGCCAAGATGAACGAGCGGTGGGCCGAACAAGGGCGCGTCCAGCAGGTCCACATCGGCATCGGGATCAACTTCGGTGAAGTCTTCGCCGGCAACATCGGCTCCGACCGCCGGCTCGAGTACACGGTGATCGGCGACGCGGTCAACGTTGCGTCGCGGCTCTGTTCCAAGGCGGGACCCGACGAGATCATGGTCTCCGAGCCGCTGTACGCGAGTCTCAAGGAGCCGCCGCAGGTCGAAGCGCTCGACCCGATTCAGCTCAAAGGCAAGGCGCAGGCCGTTCCGGTCTACCGGGTAAAGCGGTAGGGTGCGCCGGCCTCCTCGAGCAGCCGCGCGACGATCCGCAACGGCAGTCCCACCACGCTGAAGTAGTCGCCGTCGATGCGGTCCACGAGCACCGCACCGTACCCCTGCAGCCCGTAGCTCCCCGCCTTGTCCATCGGCTCGCCCGTGGCCACGTAGTCACGGATGGTCTGCGGCTCCAGCGGTCGGAACCAGACGCGCGTGATGTCACAGTGGGACCGCAACCGGCCGTCCTGGGCGAGCGCGACGCCGGTCATCACCAGGTGGTCCCGTCCCGAAAGCACGGCCAACATTCGCTCGGCATCGCCCGTGTCGGCAGGCTTCCCGAGCATGCGGCCGTCGACGACGACGGTCGTGTCGGCCGCGAGGACGAGACGATCGTGGTGTGCCGCCGCCACCGCCGCGGCTTTGGCCCGCGCCACGCGTACGACCATCGCCTCCGGAAGTTCCCCGGGCTCGGGAGACTCGTCCACGTGCGCCGGGATCACCTCGTGCTCGATCCCGAGCATCGTGAGCAGCATCCGTCGACGAGGGGACTGCGACGCCAGGACAATCATCGCTCGAGCACCAAGGTGACCGGGCCGTCGTTGATGAGCGACACCTGCATCGCAGCGCCGAAGACGCCGGTCGCGACGGAGAGCCCCCGGTCGCGCAGCAACGCCACGAACGTCTCGAACAGCCGCTCGGCCGTCGCCGGGTCGGCGGCACCGACGAACGACGGCCGGCGGCCCTTGCGTGCGTCCCCGTAGAGTGTGAACTGCGACACGACCAAGAGACTCCCACCCACGTCGGTCACGGAGCGGTTCATCTTCTGCTCGTCATCGGGGAAGAGCCGGAGTCCGTAGATCTTGTCCGCCATCCACCGCAACGCGTCGTCGCCGTCGTCGGGGGCGAACCCGGCCAGAACCAGGAATCCGTGACCGATCGCCCCCACCGTGTCGCCGTCGACGGCGACGGCGGCTTCGCGCACCCGTTGGAGCACGACCCTCACGGGCCCCTCGCGCTACTCGACGGTAACGGACTTGGCCAGGTTGCGAGGGCGATCCACGTCGCACCCGCGGCGGACTGCCGTGTAATAGGCGAACAGCTGGAGCGGCAGTACCGTCAGCACCGGGCTCAGGAAGTCCATGGTCTCCGGAATCGTGAGCGTATGGTCGGCCAGCGCCGTGATCACCTCGTCACCCTCGGTGACGACGGCCAGCACTTTCCCGCCGCGGGCGCGCACTTCCTCGAGGTTGGACACGATCTTCGAGTGCACCGCGTCCCGCGGCGCCACGAAGATGACCGGCATGAACTCGTCGATGAGCGCGATCGGGCCGTGCTTCATCTCGGCCGCCGGGTACCCCTCGGCGTGAATGTAGGAGATCTCCTTGAGCTTGAGCGCGCCCTCCAGTGCGACGGGGAAGTTGTATCCGCGGCCCAGGTACAGCGCGTTCTGCGCGCGCATGAACGTCTCGGCAAGGCGGGAAACGCGGGGCGCTCCCTTGAGGACCAGCTCCACCTGCTCGGGTAGCCGCTTCAGCGCCTGAACGATTTCGCGTCCCTGCAGCACCGACAGCGCCCGCAGGCGCCCCAGGCGCAGCGTGAACAGCACCAGCGCGATGATCTGAGAGGTGAAGGCCTTGGTGCTCGCGACACCGATCTCGGGACCGGCGTGGATGTAAATGCCGCCGTCCACCTCACGCGCGATCGTGCTGCCGACCACGTTCACGATGCCGACGGTCCGAGCGCCGCGGTGCTTCGCCTCGCGAAGCGCCGCGAGCGTGTCGGCCGTCTCGCCGCTCTGCGAGATGCCGATCACCAGCGTCTTGTCGTCCAGCACTGCGTTGCGGTAGCGCAACTCGGACGCGTACTCCACCTCGACCGGAATCCGCGCAAGCTCCTCCAGCACGTACTCGCCGATGAGGGCCGAGTGCCACGACGTGCCGCAGGCCGTGAGGACGATCCGTTCGATCGAGAGCAGCTCCTTGTCCGTCATGTTGAGGCCCGACAGCTTGGCCGTGCCCTCTTCCTCGAGCAGCCGTCCGCTCAGGGCGGTCTCGATGCTCTCCGGCTGCTCCAGGATTTCCTTCAGCATGAAGTGCGGGTGCCCGCCGCGCTCGATGGTACCGAGATCCCAATCCAGCTCCACGGACGGCTTGTCGATCTCGGTCGAGTCGAGGTCCAGCACCTGGTGTCCGCCCGGCCGGAGGACCGCGATCTCACCGTCGTCGAGGTAGACGACCGTTCGGGTGTGCTCCAGCACGGCCGCGGCATCGGATGCCACGAACTGCTCACCGTCCCCGACGCCGATCAGCAATGGCGACCCGTTGCGCGCCGCCACTAGGACGTCCGGCTCCCGCTCCGAGATCACGGCGATTCCGTAGGCGCCCTCCACCTCCTGGAGCGCCGCTGCGACCGCGTCGACCAGCGAGCCGCGATAGAACTGTTCGATCAGGTGCGACAGCACCTCGGTATCCGTATCCGACCGGAACGTGTGCCCGCGCTCCTTCAGCGCTTCGCGGAGCGTTCCCGCGTTCTCGATGATCCCGTTGTGGACCAGGGCCACCGTCCCGCCGCAGTCGATGTGCGGGTGGGCGTTGGCCTGGTTCGGGACGCCATGAGTCGCCCATCGCGTGTGGGCGATTCCCAGGAAGGCTTCCAGGTTCCGCGGAGCGATGTGCTCGCGCAGGCTGCTCACCCGCCCCGCCACGCGCTCCACCATGAGTCCGCCCTCCTGCACGAGGGCCACACCTGCCGAGTCGTAGCCCCGGTACTCGAGCCGGGCCAGGCCCTCGAGCAGCATCGGCGTCGCATTCCGCCGCCCCACGTATCCGACAATGCCACACATGTTCAGTTCCGTCCGTCGAGAGTGATACGCGCCCGCTCCACGAGAGCGTGCGCGCTGGCCTCGTCCGGGGCCTCGGCAATGAGCCGGATCACCGGCTCCGTGCCCGATGGCCGAACGTGCAACCAACAGTCTTCCCAAGCAAATCGCAGGCCGTCCTGGCGGTCGATCTGCGCATCGTGCAATTCCCGCTCGAGACTGCGGTACACATCATCTAAGTCATTACTGCGAGGAACTTTAGCCTTGACGATACTGTAGCGAGGAGCCCCGTCGACGATGCCGGACACCGTGGTACCGGCCCTGGCCACGAGATCCAAAACCAGCGCGACGGCGAGCGGCGCGTCGCGGCCCAGGTGAAACCCGGGGAGCATGACCCCGCCATTCCCCTCGCCCCCCACGACCGCGCCGTGCGCCCGCAGGCCCCGGGCGACGTTGGCCTCGCCCACCGGCACCCGGATCACCGGGCTGCCCGTCGCCGCTGCGGCATCGTCCACCACGAGCGAAGTGGACAGGTTCACGACGACCGGCCCGGCTGTGCGATCGAGCACCGACCGCACCGCAAACGCGAGCGTGTAGTCCTCGCCGATCGGGCGCCCAGTCTCGTCGGTCACCGCCAACCGGTCTCCGTCGGGGTCGATGGCCATCCCAATGTCCGCCTCCGCCGAGCGCACGAGCGCCGTGAGTCCGCCGAGGTTGGCCGGCACGGGCTCGGGCTCCCGCGGGAACTGCCCGTCGGTCTCGAGGTCCATCCCCACGACCGTGCAACCGAGGCGGCGCAGCAGTTCCGGGACGATGGCGCCGCCGACCCCCCTGACGCAGTCGATCGCAACCGTGAACCCCCGGTCGCGGATCGCGGCGGCGTCGACGAACGAAATCGCCAGCACCTGAGCGATGTGGCGCTCGATCGCCGCGTCGTCCGGCCGCAGCTCACCCGCGGGTTCCACATCGGGCACCGCATCCCCGTCGGCGAGCGCGAACAACTGCGCCGCCCGCTCGCGGTCCAGAAACAGCCCGTCCGGACCCACGAACTTGAGCGCGTTCCATTCGATGGGATTGTGGCTCGCGGTGATCACGATGCCCCCGGCTGCCCCGTGGTGTTCGACGGCGAGCTGTACGGTCGGTGTCGGGACGATCCCGCAGCTCACTACATCCATCCCGACCGCGCGGAGGGCGTCCGACGCCGCTCGCGCGTATTCCTCACCCGACGCCCGCGAATCGCGACCGACGACGACGGCACGGCCGGCGTCCCGGCACAACACGCCGAATGCGCGGGCGTACCGCGCGATGATCTCCGGACTCAGATCGATGCCGACGAGTCCCCGGACGCCGGAGACGCTTCGCATCAGCGTCCCGCTCACGGGAAGGTCCTCTGGGTTCGTAAGTGCATCGGCGAACGTTAGTTGGGGCACGGTGAGGCAGCAACTCGCGCACTCGGTTGCCGAAAGCGATTCCGGACGTGTACGTTCTCGGGGCGACCCACCCGTTCGAGACCCCATGACCCGCATCTTCGACGACGACCTGACGTTCGCGCTGCCGACACGAGCGGTGCACGCGGGCCAGGAGCCCGAGGAAATCACCGGCGCCATCATGACGCCGATCTTCCAGACGTCGACCTACGTCCAGCCAGAACTCGGACGGCACAAAGGGTTCGAGTATGCGCGCACGCGCAATCCGACCCGCGACGCGCTCGAGCGCAACGTCGCCGCCCTCGAGGGCGCGACGCACGGGTTCGCCTTCTCGTCGGGCTTGGCGGCGACCGACGCCGTCCTCAAGCTGCTCGAGAGCGGCGACCACGTGATCTGCGGCGAGAACGTCTACGGCGGCACCCACCGCCTCATGACGCACATCTTCGAGCGACTCGGGCTGCGGTTCACGTTCGTGGACACGCGTGACGTCGACGCGATCGCGGCCGCCCACACACCGAAGACGCGGATGGTGTTCGTCGAGAGTCCGACGAACCCGATGATGCGGCTCACGGACCTCGAGGCGGTGGCCGCATGGTGTACGGCGCACGAGCTCACGTTCGTCGTGGACAACACCTTCGCCACCCCGATCTTTCAGCGTCCGATCGAGCTCGGGGCGGCACTCGTCATCCACTCGACGACCAAGTATCTGAACGGCCACAGCGACATGGTGGGCGGGATGGTCGTCACGAACGACGGCGAGCTGGCCGACCGGCTCGCGTTCATGCAGAACGCCGCGGGGGCCGTCCCCGGACCTCTCGACTGCTGGCTGGCACTCCGTGGCACGAAGACCCTGGCGTTGCGCATGGAACGGCACGACGCGAGCGGGCGCCATCTGGCCCCGTGGCTCGCGGAGCACCCGGCCGTGCGCCAGGTGTACTACCCCGGCCTTCCCGATCATCCGCAGTACGAGCTGGCCTGCCGGCAGATGACCGGCTTCGGCGGCATGATCTCCATCGAGTTGGGGACCATCGACCGCGCCCGCGCGATGGTCGAGCGGCTCAAGCTGTTCGCGCTGGCCGAGTCGCTGGGCGGCGTCGAGAGTCTGGTGGGACACCCAGCCTCCATGACGCACGCCAGCGTTCCCGAGGAGATGCGGCAGACGATGGGGCTCAGTCTCGGCCTCGTCCGCTTGTCGGTCGGCATCGAAGATCTCGGGGATCTGCAGGCGGACCTCGATGCGGCGCTCGGCGCGGTCGGGTAAACGATCCGAAGTGAAACAAGCCCCCCAGAGGCTCGTACGGTGAACCGACGCTCACGACGTTCGGACGTACGGAGGTAATTATGACTGGCACCCCGACCGACCGCCCCCAGGCCGTACTGGAGAACATCTCTGCGGTGACCTGGGAGCACCCCGCGGATCGCGCCGCGCTGCAGGCGCTGCGGTCCGTTCCCGGTTTCAACGAAGCGGTCAAGAAGATCGTCGGCTTCTTCGGCGATCGCGGCATTCAACTCATCTTCCAGGCCAATGCGGTGCGCGTGGGACCCGAACAGTTCCCGCGGCTGCACTCACTGATGGCCGAGGTCACGACGACGCTGGACTGGCCCGAGCAGCCCGAGCTCTTCGTGACGCAAACGCCGCTCGTCAATGCGAGCGCGGTCGGTGTCGACCACCCGTTCATCGTCGTGAACTCGGCGACGCTTCGACTGCTCGACGAGCGGGAGACGCGGGTGCTGCTCGGACACGAGCTCGGACACATCATGAGCGGGCACGCGCTCTACCGTACCGTGACGCTCCTGATCCTGCTGTTCGGTTTCCAGAATCTTCCGTTCCTCGCCGGCCTCGCGCTGCTGCCGATCAAGCTGGCGCTCCTCGAGTGGTATCGGAAAAGCGAGCTGTCGTCCGACCGCGCAGGCCTCCTGGCAAGCCAGGATCCCGAAGCCGCCCGGAGCATCTTCCTCCGGCTGGCCGGCGGATCCGAGCGCCACGCGGAGGTTCCGCTGCTCGAGGGGATGAATCTCGAGGACTACATGGAGCAGGCGCGCGCCTACGAGGAGATGGGTGGACCGCTCGACGCGATCTACAAGCTCCTCAACACCGCCGGCATGACTCACCCGTTCCACACTCTGCGGGCCGCCGAACTCCAGCGATGGATGGATGACGGCCAGTACGATCGGATTCTGGCCGGAGAGTACGTCCATCGCGGCGCGGAGGAGGCCGAGCGTCCCCTGCGGCCCGACCTGACCGAAGCCGCGCGGCACTACGCGAACGAAGCGAAGGACACCGTCTCATCCGTGGCAGACGCCGCGCGGCGTGCCGCCTCGGCAGTCTCGGACGCCATCAAGGACCGACGGCAACCGTGAAAATCCTGATCGCGGGCGGCGGCGGGCGCGAACACGCGCTTGCCTGGTCGCTCGCGAAGTCTGCCGACGTCTTCTGTCTGCCTGGGAATCCAGGAACCGCCCGCCTGGGCACCAACCTCGCCGGGTCTCCCAACACCACCCAGGACGTCGTCGATGCCGTGCGAGCGCACGGCATCGACCTGGTCGTGATCGGACCCGAGGCGCCCCTGGCCGCAGGGCTCGCCGACGCGCTTGCAGCCGTCGGCATCGCGGCCTTCGGCCCCTCGGCGGCCGCTGCCCGCATCGAGAGCTCAAAGGCCTACGCGAAAAGCCTCATGACCCGCGCGGGCGTCCGGACGGCGGCCAGCACCACCTTTTCCGACCCCGCAGAGGCCGCGGCATACATCGACGCCCACGCCGAACCGCTGGTAGTCAAAGCATCGGGGCTCGCCGCGGGCAAAGGTGCGGTCGTGTGTCTCACGCGTGCCGAAGCGCGCGCCGCGTCCGATGCGATGTTCGACGGCCGATTCGGCGACGCCGGTCGCGAGGTGGTCATCGAGGCGTTTCTCGAAGGCGAGGAGTTGTCGATCTTCGCGGTAACCGACGGCGAGCAGGCGATGCTCCTGCCGGCGGCACAGGACCACAAGCGGTTGGGTGAAGGCGACACCGGACCCAACACCGGCGGAATGGGCGCGTACACCCCGGTCTCCATCGCCACGCCCCAGCTCCTCGAGAGGGCCCGCAGCGAGATCGTGACCCCTGTCCTCACGCAGATGGCGGCGGAGGACACGCCGTTCCGGGGCG
>JBDHIW010000169.1:0-5006 GCA_039587215.1 Gemmatimonadota bacterium
CCGCCCGAGATCCCGATCGGTACGGTGCTTGATGTGGCGAGCGAAGAGCCGGGATGGTCGCGCACCTATCGAGTGCGCGCCGCAGTACACCCCGCCTCCGTCTCGCACGTCATCGTCCTCACGGGGGCAGGCCCTGCGCCGGAGCCGGCACGGCCGGGGGGCATGTGACCGATCGTCTGAGCCAGTGGCGCTACGCGGCGGTGCTCGTGCTGCTCGTCGCGATGCACTTCACGATTCCCGAGTTGACCGGAGAAGAGCGAGCCGCGCCGGACTTTCTGCTGCTGGCGCTCATCCTCTTCGCCGTGCACGCGCGGCCCGGTGCGGCGGCGGTGGCGGGGTTCGTCGTCGGGTTGGTTGCCGACTCGCTGATGCCGGCCGCGTTCGGGGCAGGAGCGCTCGCCTACACTCTGGTCGGTTATCTCACGGCTTGGGGGAAGGCGGTGTTCTTCGCGGAGAACGTCGCTGTCAACGTGGTGTTCGTCTTCGTCGGCGTGTGGATGCGGGACGTGATCGTGCTGGCAGCCGGGCGCCCGCCGGACGACGCCGTGCTCCTGTGGCAGCTGGGGTTCTGGTCTCCGATCAAGTCGATCGTCACCGCAGCGGCCGGCGCGGTGGTGCTGGTCGTGTTCCGCCGGTGGCTGCCGGGGCGGGCCGCCGTATGACGTGGCGCGATCCGCACCAGCTGGGCGGGCGGGCCCACACGGCCCGCATCGTGATCGTGGGCGTGTTCCTTGTCCTCGCGGCTGCGTTCTTTCGGGTGCAGGTGCTGGGTTCGGAACGGTTCGAGGTGCAGTCCGTCGAGAATCGCCTGCGACCGGTCACGCTTCCGGCCCCCCGAGGCGACATCGTCGACCGGCTCGGGCGGGTGCTGGCCGAGAACGAACCCGGCTACTCGGTGTCGCTCGTTGCGGCCTCCGCGGAGTCGCTTGGTGTGTATCTCGACCGGCTCGACCCCGTGCTGCAGTTGGATTCGGCGCAGCGTGCCACGGCACTCCGGCGATACGGCCGGCGGCCGAGCGAACCCGTGCCGATCCTGCAGGACATTCCGTTCGACATGGTATCGGCACTCGAGGAGCAGCGGGTGTGGACCCCGGGGCTGGTCATCGAGGCGACGCCGAGACGGCGATACGCCTACGGTGCCGTGGCACCGCACGTCGTAGGCTACGTGTCCGAGATCACGGAGAGCGAACTGCAGAGCGGCACGATCCCGTCGGCGCGGATGGGGCTGCTGCTGGGACGCAGCGGACTGGAAGAGCAGTACGACGACCGGCTGCGCGGGCAGGACGGGGTGCAGTTCATCGAAGTGGACGCCATGGGCCGCACGCTGCGGCTCGCGGGAGAGGAGACGACGCTTCCCCCGATTCCCGGCGAGACGATCCACACGACGCTGGATGCCGAGCTCCAGCAGTTCGTCGCCGAGACGTTCCCGGAGGAATCCCGGGGAGCGGTGGTGGCGATGGATCCGCGTACCGGCGGGCTGCTCGCGCTGTACTCGGCGCCGAGCTACGACCCGAACTCGTTCGTGGGCGGATTCGAAGCGGAGCAGTGGGCGCAGATCGTGTCCGACCCCGATCAGCCGCTGTTCAACCGAGCGATTCAGGCGCGGTACCCGCCAGCGTCACCCTGGAAGCTCGCGGTGGCCGCCCTGGCACTCCGCCGTGGACTCGTCACGATCGACGCGCGCATGTCGATCCCCTGCGCGGGCGGGATGCAGTACTACAACCGCTACTTCCGCTGCTGGGATGCGGACGGCCACGGCGACATCAGTCTGCGCGAGGCCATCCAGTACTCGTGCGACGTGTATTTCTATCAGCTGGGTCTCAAGCTGACGCTCAACAACCTGCTGCACGACGCGGCCGAACTGGGGCTCGCGCTGCCGACGGGCATCGATCTTCCGAGTGAAGCGACGCCGGTCTTCCCCCCCTCGACCGAGTACTACAACCGCCGCTACGGACCGCGTGGATGGACGAACGCGGTCACGCTCAACCTCGCCATCGGTCAGGGCGAGAACGATCAGACGTTGGTGAACGTTGTGCGGCTCTACGCGGGGCTGGCGAACCCCGAAGGGGTCATGCCCACGCCGCACCTGGTGCAGGGCGCCGGCGCGGGCGACCTGCCATCGCTCGGTCTGTCGGCCGCGTCCCTGCAGGATCTCCGTTCGGCGCTCATCGCCGTTGTCGATCGCGGAACCGCCGCGGGCGCGCGGATTGCGGACCTGCACATCGCCGGCAAGACCGGCACGGCGCAGAATTCGCACGGGGAAGATCACGGGTGGTTCGTAGCGTTCGCGCCGGCGGAGGACCCGGAGATCGTGGTCGGGGCGATCATCGAGTTCGCGGAACACGGGTCGTCCGTCGCGCCGCTGGTGACGCGGATCATCGCACGACACATCCTCGGGGAGGATGTCACGGCGGCCGGCGTGCGGGTCGAGCTGCCGGCGGACAGCGCTCCCGAGCCGCTCCCCATTCTGCCGGCGACGACCGCCAGAGACTCGACGCGACCGTGACGCGAGGCATCGACGGCCGGCTGGTCCTGGGAACCCTGGCACTGCTGGCGGTCGGATTCACGATCCTGTACTCGGCGGGGCAGACGGACGTGCCGACGCTGGCGGCAACCGTCTGGCGCCGGCAGCTCATGTGGCTGGGGGTGGGATCGGGCCTCGCGCTCGTTGCCTTCCGCGTGTCCCCGCGGGTGCTCGAGTGGGTAGCGCCGGGGCTGTTCGGGTTGGGGGTCTTGCTCCTCATCCTGACCCTGGCGATCGGAACCGGCGCGGGGACCGCGGCCGGCACCAAGTCGTGGCTCACCATCGGCGGCGTGCGGGTCGGGCAGCCCGCCGAGTTCGCCAAGCTCGCCGTGATCGTGATGCTCGCCCGGCACCTCGCCGGACGCCGTGACGACATCACCGGGCTGTTCGATCTCCTGCCGGTTGGTGTGATCGTCTCGGTGCCGTTCGTTCTCGTCGGCCTCCAGCCCGATCTGGGGAGCGCGCTGGTGTTCCTGGGCATCATGTTCACGATGCTGTTTTGGGCCGGCGTGGCGCCCAGCATGCTGCTGTTTCTCGCTTCGCCGCTGGTGAGCCTCCTGCTGGCGTTCTCGACGGTGGCGTGGGGCACGTGGATCGTGCTGCTCACGCTCGTGCTGCTGTGGGTACGGCCATTCGTGGCGGAGGGGCTCGTCGTGTGGCTCACCAACGTCACGATGGGGGTGCTCGCCCTCGAGCTGTGGAAGGGCCTGGCGCCCTACCAGCAGAATCGACTTCTCTCCTTTCTCAACCCGGAAGTGGATCCCCGCGCGACGGGCTGGCACATCATCCAATCGAAGGTCGCCATCGGCTCCGGCGGCCTGCTCGGGAAGGGGTTCACCGAGGGGACCCAGAAACGCCTTGCGTTCCTGCCGGAGCAGCACACGGACTTCGTGTTCTCGGTCGTAGGTGAAGAGTTGGGCTTCGTCGGTGTGCTCATCTGTCTGGCGCTCTTCGCCGCGCTCCTCATGGTGCTGGTGAGCATCGCGCGAAAGGCGACCGACTGGTTCGGCTCGCTCGTGGCGGTCGGGGTCGGAGGGCTGCTCCTGACCCACCTCATCGTGAACGTGGGGATGACGGTAGGGCTGCTGCCGATCATGGGCATCCCGCTCCCGTTCTTCTCCTACGGGGGGTCGTTTCTGGTGACGTGCCTGGTCGGGCTCGGATTGGCGGCCCGGGTGTCCTGGGAATCCCGCCGGTCGGGATACGGGGGACTCTAGGCAGCGGGGTAGCGTTTCCCCCGGGGCGCCGCGAGATTGCCCTGAGACTTTCTCGGACGTGGACCGACTCGCATGGCCTGGTTTCGTAAAGACCGCCGACCCCGCACCTCGAAGCGCGCACGGCTGGAGATTCCGCCCGACGCATGGGACAAGTGTGTGGGCTGCGGACACGTCGACATCACCGAGAAGTTCGAGCGGGCGATGCAGGTGTGCCCCGAGTGCGGATTTCATCGGCGGCTGCCGGCCGAGAACTACATCGAGCTGCTCGCCGATCCCGGGACGTTCGTCGAACTGTTCGAACGCCTCCGCTCCACCGACCCGCTGTCGTTCGAGGGGTACCCGGCCCGCTTGCAGGCCGCGCGCCGCAAGGCCGGCGAGCGCGATGCGCTGATCGCGGGGCATGCGAAGATCGTGGGGGCGGAGGTGCACCTTGGGGTCATGAACTTCGCCTTCATGGGCGGGTCGATGGGGGCCGTGGTCGGCGAGAAGGTCGCGCGGCTCGCGGCGCGATCGGTGGAGCTCGAGATGCCGCTGGTCATCGTCTCGGCCTCGGGCGGAGCGCGGATGCAGGAGGGCGTGCTGTCGCTGATGCAGATGGCCAAGACGTCCGCCGAGATGGCACGCATGCGGGCGGCCGGGATTCCCTACATCTCCGTCATGACCAACCCTACGACCGGCGGCGTGTCGGCGTCCTACGCGATGCAGGGTGACGTGAACATCGCGGAGCCCGGGGCGGTCATCGGGTTTGCGGGGCCGCGCGTCATCAAGCAGACGATCGGGCAGGATCTCCCCGAGGGATTCCAGACCTCCGAATTCCTGGTCGACCACGGGATGGTGGACGTCGTGGTCTCGCGGCACGCACTCCGGGCGACGATTGGACGCGTGCTCCGCCTGCTCTCGGGTCAGCCTGCCGCGGAGCCCGCGCACTGACGCTTTCCTTCGAGGACGCTGTCGCGTTCCTCACCCCACGCACGGCCGGAAGGATCAAGTGGTCGCTCGGTCCGACCGAAGCGCTGCTGGACGCCGTGGGTCATCCACAGCGGGAATACCCGACCGTGCACATCGGCGGGACGAACGGGAAGGGGTCCGTTGCGGCCCTCGTGGCGGCAGCCCTGGGGGCCGCGGGGCACACCGTTGGCCTGTACACGTCGCCACACCTCGTCTCGATGCGGGAGCGCATGATGGTGAGCGGCCGCCCGATCCCCGAGGATGCTCTGGCCATGTGGACGGCACGCCTCCGTCCGCTGATCGAACGACATGACGCG
>JBDHIW010000170.1:0-7097 GCA_039587215.1 Gemmatimonadota bacterium
GGATCACGACGTAGCGGCCGTCGGGGGACATCACGCCTTCGTCCACCTGCGCGCCCGGCGAGCCCACCAGCCTCCGAGCCGGAGTGCCGTCGAGCGATCGAATCCAGATGGCGTTGGGAGACTCGCGACTCGATCGGAACAGGATGCTCTGCCCGTCGGGCGTCCACTCCGGTCGGTCGTCGATGGCGCCCGGCCTCGTGAATTGTAGGGAGGCGCCGGCTTCGAGCTCGTAGACCCAGACGCTGCGCTGCGCCACGGACCCGAACGTCAGGGCGAGCCGCCGGCCGTCGGGTGCGACGCGCGGCCAACTGAGTGGGGCGACGTCCCCGACCGGTTGCACCGTGCCGGAGGGGGACACGATCACCAGTTGGCGGCGATTGGTCCCGGACACGTAGACCAGCGAGCCGTCGGGGGACATCTGCGCGTATGCCCCGGTCGTTGCCGCATCCACCGCGGCCTGGTCCATGAGTGCCAGCGCCGGCCCGGTGAGCGCCCGGCGGCCGCGGTCGTAGGGCGCCGCCATGATCGTGCCGCCGGCGTCGACGTACACCAGGTAGTCGTCGAGGACGCCGAGCGGGGCCACGCCCAGGAGATCCAGGATCGTCGTCGAGCCGTCCTCGAGCGAGGCGACGCCGATGCGCGCCGCCGACGCGCCGCCCATGCCGAGACTCGTGTAGAGCACGGTCGCGCCACCGGGCAGCGCGACCGGATTCATCTGACGTGTCTCCCCCACGTCCGCGTCGAGCGTGGTGAATGACGTCATCGTCCCGCCGGTCGCCGGCACTCTCGCGAGCGCTCCGTTTGCCCCGGTGGCCACGATCCAGCCGCTCGAGGTCCAGGTGGCATCACCCGCAGGGGCGTTCCCGACGACGACGGCCGTACCACCGCTCACGGGCGCCCGCAGGTACTGCCCCCCGGACCAGAATCCGACCCACTCCCCGTCCGGCGAGACAAACGGATAGAGCGCCCGGCTCGTGCCGGGGACCTCGCGCGGCTGGAGTTCATCGGCCGCCCTCAGGTAGATGCGCGGGTCGCCTTCGGACGACTGGGCCGCGAACACCACGAAGCGCCCGTCGGGCGAAATCGCGACCGTGTTGCCTTGACCGACTGGGAGCGTGCTGTTTGCGGGGACCGGAATCTCGTACCGCAGCACCATCGGCTCGCGGTCCGGACGGAGCGCCACCCACCACCCGGCCGCGGCCACCACGATGGCGGCTGCCGCCACCCAGAGAGGCAGGGCACCGAATCGCGTGGCGGAGGGCGACGCGACCGGCGCGGCGGCCACCGGGACGGCCATGCGCGGGTCGCTGAGGCCGGCCGAGAACTCGGCGGCAGTGGCGAAGCGGTCGGCCGGCAGCTTCTCCAGGGCCTTGGTCAGCACGGCGGCCACGTGCGGGGGTACGGACTTCCGGAGTTCGGTCACCGGCCGCGGCGTGTCGGCGATGATCCGCATGATCACCTGCTGCGCCGAGCCCCCCTCGTGCGGCGGGACGCCCGCCAGCATTTCGTAGAGCACCGATGCGACGGAGTACACGTCGCTCCGCGCCGTGATGTCCTTCTCGGCCGTCGCCTGCTCGGGGCTCATGTAGTGCGGGGTGCCGAGCGAGAGCCCCGTCTCGGTCATCCGCCCGCCCGCCGCGGCGCTCACGGCCAACGCGATGCCGAAGTCCGCCACGACCGGTCGCCCGTCGTGCAGGAGAATGTTCTCCGGTTTGATGTCCCGATGGATCACGCCATGGCGATGGGCGTAGTCCAACGCGTCGGCCACGTCGGTCGCGATCCGCACCGCCTCGTCGATCCCGAGTTGGTGCTCGCGGTCGAGCTTGCTGCGCAGCGTCTCGCCCTGGATGTAGGGCATGACGTAGTAGAGGAACGTGTCGGCCTCACCCGAATCGAACAGGGGGAGGATGTTCGGATGCTGGAGGCTCGCCGTCGTGCGGATCTCCTGCACGAATCGCTCGGCGCCGAGGACGGCGGCGAGCTCGGGCTTCAGCACCTTCAGCGCGACGTTGCGATCGTGCTTGACGTCCTCTGCGAGGTAGACCGTCGCCATGCCGCCCTCACCCAGGAGGTGCTGGATGCGGTAGCGATCGGCCAGGGCGGCGGCGATGCGTTCGGGGATGTCGGCCACGGGCGGGAGCACTCCGTGCTCGGGGACCTCGGAAGATGCGGTGCCGTGGGGGGGGAGGCCAGGGTGCTGCGCCTCCGTGCTTGGGCCGCCGCTGCCCGAAGGCGGCGTTCACGCCGTCGAAGCCGAACGAGTTCGAGAGCGCGACGCCCGGTGCCGCATCCGAGCCGCCGTCGGCGAGGTAGGTGCGATGGTGTGCCGGGGCCGGGCGTTCGAGGTCGTCTGACGCGCGCTCGCCGCGCCACGACCGCACTCCTATCTTTGCCCCACCATGGATACGTGCTTCTCTCGGCGATTCGTTCTCCGCGGCGACCGCGGGCAGGCAGCATGAATACGCTTCGGCTGGGGTCGTTTGAGATCTGGGACAAGATCGCGTCCGGCGGGATGGGCGACATCTGGCGAGGGGGGCACGTCGGGCAGGACGTGCCCGTCGTCATCAAGGTGTTGCGGAATGCGGGCGGGGTGGACGACGACTTCCGCGCACTCTTTCGCCGTGAGGTACGGGCGGTAGCGCGACTGGACCATCCAGGGATCGTCACGGTTTTCGATATCGGGGAGGTTCCCGCGGTCGTGGCGGAGGCGTCGGGAGGGACGCTCGCTTCCCAGGCCCCGTATCTGGTCATGGAGTATCTGCCGCGCGGCTCGATGGAGGCGCTCCCGTATCCGGTCCCGTGGTCGACGGCGCGGGAGCTGCTGCTCGCCGTACTCGACGGTCTGGCGCACGCGCACGCGCGCGGCATCACGCACCGCGACCTCAAGCCGGGCAACGTGCTGCTCGCCGAACCAGGTGCGGGCTCGCCGATCCGGCTGACCGACTTCGGTATCGCGTTTTCGTACCGCGACGACCACGCAACCGAGACCGACGGCCAGCTGTCCGGCACGCCGCTGTACATGGCGCCCGAGCAGTTCGTGGGGGCGTGGCGAGACTTCGGGCCGTGGACCGACCTCTATGCGCTCGGCTGCATGGCGTATGAGATGGCGTCCGGCCGTGTCCCGTTCGCGCACGCCGAACTCCCGGCGCTCGCGGCAGCGCACACCCGCGATGCCCCGCCGCCCCTCGCGTGTCCGGCCGACTATCCACCGGGCTATGGGGACTGGGTAAGACGCCTCCTCGAGAAGGACCCCGCGAATCGTTACCGGCGGGCCGCCGACGCGGTCATGGCGCTCGCGTCGCTGCCCCCGGCGGTCGGTCAGGCGGAGGCGTCGTCACCGATGACATGGGCCGTGGGGCA
This sequence comes from Gemmatimonadota bacterium, assembly GCA_039587215.1. GTDB lineage: Bacteria > Gemmatimonadota > Gemmatimonadetes > Gemmatimonadales > GWC2-71-9 > CAMYLY01. The sequence goes on from JBDHIW010000170.1 coordinate 3,361, forward strand.
GACGGTGAGCGGGACGGCGTCCGTGGAGTGGCGTGCCCCAGCGCCGCCGCCGCGGTCGTTCAAACTCGTGGGCGCAGGGCTCGGGCTGTTCGGGCTGCGCACGGTGCCGATCGTCGGACGGGACGAGCAGTGTGACCAGCTTTGGACGTCGTTCCGCCGGGTGGTCGACTCCGGACGCCCGGATCTCGCGGTGGTGGAAGGTCCCGCCGGCGCCGGCAAGAGTCGACTCGCCGAGTGGCTGACCGAGCGCGCGCACGAGACGGGTCTTGCGCACGGATTCCGCGGAGACCACGACCCGGCCGGTGGCGGGGAGACCGCGCTCAGTTACATGCTCGCGGCGGCGTGGTCGTGCCTGAGCACGGATGCAACGGACCTGCTGGACCGCGTGGCCGCCATCCTGTCCGGTGCCGGGGTCGATGCGCCGACGGAGCATCGTGCCGTCGCCGAATTCCTCGCACCGGCCGCGTTGGAGAGCGGCTTCAGCCCCGGGATGTTCCATGAGTTCCCGTCGAGGTCGGCCCGTTTTCGCTCCCTCGCTGCGGCGCTGCGCGCGGTGCACGGCGACCGCGCCCTCGTGTTGTGGCTCGACGATGTGCAGTGGGGGCTCGATGCGTTGGAGTTCGCCCGTTACCTGCTGGAGCACGCCGACACCGAGCCGATACCCGTGCTCGTGGTCGTGACGGCCCGCGACGACCTGTTGGTCGAAGCGCCGGACGCGTCGCGTCTGCTGCAGGCACTGGGCGACGAACACGGAGCCACGTACATCCAAGTGGCGCCGCTCTCCGATGCCGAGAGCCGGCGACTCGTCGGGAACCTGTTGCATCTCGAGGGGGAACTGGCGGAACAGGTGTCCAGGCGATCGGGCGGGAATCCTCTCTACGCGACGCAGCTCGTCGATGACTGGATCGACCGCGGGGTGCTGGAACCGGGCGAGCGAGGTTTCGTCATCGCCGGTGCGGGCATGCCCGACGTTCCCGACGACGTGCACGCCATGTGGATCCAGCGATTGGAACGTGTGCTCGACCAGGCCTCTGGAGCCACAGGGCGCACGGCCGGTTCCGGCGCCGACCGGGTGCAGATGCAGGTGCTGCTGGAGCTCGCGGTCGCGCTGGGCCGCCGAATCGACGTGGACGAGTGGCTCGCCATCTGCGCGGCGGCCGGTGTCCCCGACCCGAGTGCCATCGTGGAACCCCTCCTGACGTCCCGCCTGGCACAGCTCGACGCAGAACGTTGGACCTTCAGCCACCACATGTTGTGTGACAGCATCGAGCGAATCGCGCGCGAGCGCGGCCGCTGGGCATCGCACAATCGGCTATGCGCCGACATGCTCGAGCGGGGACGTCCCGTTCCCCATTGGGGCGATTCGGAGCGTATCGGCCGCCATCGGTTCGAGGCTGAGGAGTTCGACCGCGCGGTGAGCCCGCTGCTTCGCGGGGCGCGGGAACGCATGCGTATCGAGGAATACCCCGCCGCGATCGCGCTCCTTTCGCTGCGAGATCGTGCGCTGGATGCGCTTCAGCGGCCGGAGAACGATGTGGATCGCCTCGAAGGCTGGCTCGCGCGTGCGCGCATCCACGCGACGCGCCAGGAGTTCCAGTCCGCCGAATCGCTGGTGGAGCGGGCGCGAAGTCTCACGGCCACACGAAGAGGCCGAGCGCGTGTTGACGGCGTGCGGTGCGAACCAGTCGCTGGCGGCGTGCCGGTCGGAACAGGCGCAGGCCATGCTCGGCGTCGGTCGGCTGGACGGGGCGTGGGAGGCGTTCCATCACGCGCAGGAACTCTGCGAGGACACGGGGCAGATCGTCCCGTGGGTCGAGAATCACCTGGGACTGGCCCGCGTCTTTCTCGGCCGGGGGCAGATCGATCACGCCCTCGTCCTGTGCCGGCGAGTGCGATCCTTCGGACGCCGGGAAGGGCTGAGCCGGGTGGAGGCAGGTGCGTGTGTGGTGTTGGCCGAGGTCTACGCGGCCACGGGTCGTCCCGGCGAGGCCGTGCGCGCGCTCGACGAGAGTAGCGCTCTTTTCGAGAGCGTGGGACTCACCAGCCAGGCGCTGCGCTCCCGATGTCTCAAGGTTGTGGTGCTTCTCGAGTCGGGTCGCGACGACGACGCGCGACGCGCGGCGGCTGGCATCGGCGCCGACGAGATCGATACGCCGCTCCTCGCGCGCCTGCTCAAGGCCGGGGTCATGCTCGCCCTGGACGTCTCGGGCACCGACGAGCAGCTGGACGCCGTCGTGCCCCACATCGCCAAACTGCTCGCGGGGGTCGAGGTGCTTCCGCCCGCCGTCGACCGGTGTCTGCGGTGCGCAGTTGCGCGGGCGCACGCGGCGGGGTCGGCGGACCGCGCCGCACGAATCGAGGCACTCGGCGCGACGGTACCGCCGCCGCGGTCATGACTCCGTGCGATCGTCTCCCATCAGTTCCTGCCACACCGATCGCGAAAGGATGCGCATGAGATGCTGCATCGTGTCCCGTTGCGCCACGATCGCTTCCAGCAGGGCCTTGATCGGCTCGAGCCGTGCGACCGCCGCCTCGTCGAGGTCCACCTTCTTCATGCCCCAGGACGGGAACTGCCGGTCTTCGACTTGCTCCTGTGCGGCGAGCATGAGGACGTCCTTGTGCCGAGTGTCGGCGGCGATCTTCTGATACAGTTTGTCGACCTCATCGGGGGGGCCTTCGAGGACCTGGTAGAAGATGCCGCCGCTCGACAGCAGCATGCCGGTCACGCCGATTTTCTGATTCCGTTCCTGCGACTGCGTCGTGATCTCGGTGATCTCGTCGCGGGTGAGCGGTCGGGTCGATCGGCTGACGTAACTCAGGCGCTTGAGCACGGGAATCTCCTCCATCAGGCTGCCCCTCCGACACCGGCGTTCGACGGTGGTACGGGTTCGCACGATCATCGCCCGCGTCGAGTGGCCCGTCAAGCGTGCCACCGCGCGACAGCCCCGGCCCGTAGCGCGCTGGCGGATACTGACTCCGGCGCATACTCTCATGGCTTGCGAACGGGGGACATGCACCCGCGTTGCGGTTCCGACGCACGGGGGCGCGTGCCTCCGCGATACGACACGACGGTCTCGAACACTTGTCAGGAGATGCCCATGAGCGCCATGAAAGACACCGCCGCACAGTTCTACGAAGCATGTGAGACCGGAAAGGGATGGGAGGTGTGCCAGGTGTTCTGTCACCCGGAGGCCACCTTCGCGGTGCAGGCGCCCGCGCTGGACGGCGTCGACACGCTCGAGGGCTATACCGATTGGATGAAGGGGCTGCTCGGGCTGATGCCGGACGGCGCCTACGAGGTTCGGTCGTTCGCCGTAGACGAGGAGCGCAACAACGTGTGCGCGTTCGGGGTGTTTCGCGGCACGCACACGGGCGACGGCGGGCCGGTGCCGCCGACCGGGAAGGGCATCGAGGCGGACTACGTCTACGTGATGCAGTTCGAGGGCGACCGCATCAGCCACATGACGAAGATCTGGAACGACGCCGTCAGCCTGGCACAGGTGGGCTGGGCGTAGCGCGCGACGGACGTACCAATCCGGGCGGTGGCTGCGCCCATCCCTCCCCGGCCGCTCGGCCTCAGAGGTAGCGCGCCACCGCCATCGTCGCCGTGGACAGTGCGAGCAGCACGGCCACGATCTTGCCGGTGCTGGCGACTCGGGCGCGCAGCTGCTGCGCCTCGGCGCCCTTGGCGGCATTGCCGGCATCGTCGGGGTTGGTGGCCATCTCCTGACCGAGCG
>JBDHIW010000171.1:0-4970 GCA_039587215.1 Gemmatimonadota bacterium
GTTCGTCGAACGGAGCAGCACGTTCGCCGCATGGTAGAGCACGTCGGGATCGTGCTGTGACACGAGGATCGGTGCGTTCCAGTTGAACCGATACTTCATCTCCCGCGCCTGCATCGCCGCCGGCAACAGCGGATAGGACATCACGTTGCGCCCCGCACCCGTTGCCGCGTCCCACCGCTCGATCTGCCCCATGTAGCACCCGCCGTAGTTCACGGACGGGTCGTCGGGATCAAACGCCACATAGGCGGTCTCGCACCCCGACACCGCGTACCAGTCTTTCCAGCCGATCCCGCCGGGCGCCGCGCTGGCGATCGCGACCGAGCTGTTGTCCTGCTGTCCGCCGTAGACGTAGTAGGGAAAGCGATTGTCGACGTTCACCCGGTAGAACTGCGCCGTCGGCTGGTTGCGCTGCGTCGACCAGGTCGCGCCGCCATTCAGCGACACATTGGCACCGCCGTCATTGGCGTTGATGACGTAATCGCTGTCGGTCGGGTTGATCCACATGTCGTGGTTGTCGCCATGCGGCGTCCGTACGCGCTCGAACGTGCGTCCGCCGTCGATCGACTTCATGGCGGGGGCGCCGAGCACCCACACCACGTCGGGGTTCTGCGGATCGGCGTACACCTCGATGTAGTACCACGCGCGATGCCGGATGTCCCAGGACTCGTTGACCAGGGTCCACGTCGTCCCGCCGTCCTCCGAGCGGTACAGGCCGCCCTTCGGGTCGGCCTCGATCAGCGCGTAGACGCGGTCGGAATTGGCCGCCACCGAAACGCTGGTCTTCCCCATGGGAGAGGGGAACCCTTCCTCGATCTGCGTCCACGTATCGCCACCGTCGGTCGACTTCCAGATCCCGCTCCCCGGACCGCCGCTCCGGACCTCCCACGGTTGCCGCAGGTGATCCCAAAACGCCGCATAGAGAATGCGCGGATTCAGCGGATCCATCGACAGGTCGCTGGCCCCGGCCGTTTCACCGACGTAGAGCACGCGGTCCCAGGTCGCGCCGCCATCGGTCGACCGGTAGATGCCGCGGGTCTCGGACGGGCCGTAGGGCGCCCCCTGCACCGCCACGTACACGACGTCCGGATCGTCGGGGTGCACGCGAATCCGTGCGATCGCGCGGGAGTCCTCCAGGCCGAGGTGCCGCCAGGTACGGCCGGCGTCGGTCGAGCGGTAAACCCCGTCGCCGTGCGAGGTCATCACGCCGCGCACGGCATGCTCGCCCATGCCGACGTACACCACGTTGGGGTCCGACGGCGCCACCTCGATCGCCCCGACCGAGGAGGTGCCGTACGTCGAGTCGGACACGTTGTTCCACGACTGCCCCGCGTCGGTGGTCTTCCATACGCCGCTGCCCACGCCGCCGAAGTAGTAGGTGAAGGGCTGGGTCGCGACCCCGGCGACCGCGACCGACCGGCCGCCGCGATACGGGCCGATGCTCCGCCACGCCATGTCCTGAAATGCCTCGGCGGCGACCTGGGCGGCGGCGGGCATGGCGAACGCCAGCGCGGCGACGCCGAGAACGAACGGGCGCAAGTGTCGTGTACGCATGTGGTCAAGTGTCCGTCGCGAATGAATGAGGGGCGGTCGGCTACCTAACATGGCGCCTGCGGCCGGCGCGGCAAGGTCGGATGCGGACGCCGACCGACGCTCCCGCTAGTAGGAATCGGTGCTGTCGATCCACCGCGTCACGATGTCCACGCACTGTTCACGCGCTTCGTCGGTGACCTCGACGCCGGCCTCGGCGAGCGGCTCGAGGATGGGCCGCAACTCCTCGACCAGGAGGCGTCGGTCGGCTTCCGAGTGCGCGGGCCAGTTGCGCTGCACCAGCTGCTGCACGCGATAGGTCGGCAGCATGTCCAGCAGTTGATAGGTGTCGGGGAGGCTCTTGGCCACTTTTCGATAGTTGATGGTCCGCCGCGCGCCCGAGACCTCCGTCAGAAACGCCGCGCGGCCACAGTCCGCACACATGACCTGGAACACCGGGCCGACGGTTCCCCCCGCAGCCGCGGGCTCCCCCATCGACAGCGTGCCCTCGCAGTTCGGGCAGGGCGGAAGCGTGTCGCCCTCACGCATGGCGGCGTGGATCACCGTCATGTGGTCGCGGGAGAACGTGATGGGCGTGTGGCGGTGGTCCAGCGGACGTTCGCTCATGGCAGGTGCTCCTCGCGCCGCTTGACCAGCAGGCGCTCCGTGAAGTCTATCCGCTCCTCGAGATCGGCGAGCCGGTCGATCTGCCGCTGCTCGATGTCGCTGAGCTTCCGACCCAGATGCTCTTGCACCTCGGCCAACCTGCTGTCGACCTGTGCCTGCACGTGCGTCTCGGCACCGCCGACGAGTCCCCGCTTGGCCTTTCGCCATATGGGAATGCACGACCCGAGGACCGCCAGTGACGCCAGGATGACCGGCGGTGCCTCCCATATGACCCCGCTCGGGAACAGCACGGCCACCAGCGCGAGCCGTCCGGTAATCTGCCGCGTGACGTCCAGCGCCGCGGCCCCGCTCACGACCGGCGCCGGAGGCCGGGCGCCGTGATCCAGCGGGGCGACGTCCCGCGGCGACCGAAGCGGGAACGCGCAGTGCGGACACGCCGCAGCGCTCGACGACACTTCGGTCCCGCACTCCGGACACGCGACGAGCGCCATTATATGGCACTTCGACGCATCGTCACCACGCCAACTCGTTGGACCAGTAGGCCGACGCGTCGACGGTCGCGGGGATCTGCCCGGTCCGGTGCATCCACTGCTGCAGCCCGTCGTAGTATTCCGCCGTCATGGAGAAATCGAAGGTGAAGCACCGCAGCGTCGCGTCATAGATGGCCGCGCCGAGCGGATCGCCCGAGTACGCCCCGGTGCGCCGATCGTAGATCTCCCGCGCCTCGTCCGGATGCTGGTGCAGGAAGTCCACGCCACGCCGCACCACCCGCACGAGCCGCTGCAGCAGTTCCCGACGCTCCGCGAGCGTGTCCGGATGCGCGATGAGAATGAGCTGACAGAAGTCCGGCACGCCCCAGTCCTTCAGCGCGAAGAAGTCGGCGTCCTGCCCGCGCCCGCGCGCCTCGATCACCTCGAAATTGTAAAACACGAGCGTCGCGACGTCGGCCCTGTCCTCGATCAGCGCGTCCGTGTGGTAGAACCCGTTGTTCACCGGCTCGAAGTCGCTCCGGTCCCACGTACCGCCGTCGGCCTCGATCATGGTGCCGACGATGGCCGGCCCTCCGGGTCCAGGCGCCCCGGGGTACTGGATGCGCTTGCCGGCCATGTCCCGCGGCCGCTCGATCCCACGGCCGCGGAAGTACATCACGCCGCCGTTGGTGTGCAGGAAGCGGGAGAATCCCACGACGGGCTTACCCCGCGCGCCGTCGGACACGAGATGGATGGGCTCGGTGATGGCCACCTCCATCTTCCCCGCCTCGATCTCTTCGACGGCATCGAGGTGCTCCGCCGGCTCGACCAGCTCCAGGTCGATCCCCGCGTCGGCGAACCACCCGCGCTCCTGGCCCACCAACAACGGGACGTGATCGGGATTCAGAAACCACTCGAGTCCGAGACGGATCTTGTCCATACCTGCGGCCCTTCCAGTTGGAGACGCGTGTCGCCACGCCTCTTGGCGCCACCCGGACAATCTACGTCCCGCCGGACCTGGCCGCACGCGGCCGGCCGCGCCTCACCCGGCGATGCTGTGCCCGTAGCGGGACTGAACCAGCGCCTTCTCGCTGAACCGGTGCAGCCGGAACATGCCGGGGTCGAACGCCGGGGTCGCGCTGCGCGTGACGAGGTCCGCCGTCAGCAGGCCGACGGCGGGCCCCAGCTTGTACCCGTGTCCGCTGAACCCGGTGCACAGGAAGTGACCGCTGCCGGCCGGTACCTCGTCGATGATCGGGTGCCAGTCGGGCGTGACCGCATACAGGCTGGCGTATCCGCTGGCGTACTCCATGTCCTCCCACCCCGGACACCGCTGGAGCGTGCGCTCCCCCACATAGGCGACGAAGTCGTCGTCCGCGTAGGTGGGAAACTCGTCGGGGTCGACGAGTTCCTCCGCCTCCGCCGGATCGATGCGGCCCGCCAGCGTGAGTCCGCCGATCTCCGATCGGAGGTAGAGCCCCTGGACGAAGTCCATGATCACGGGGTGCGCCTCATCCGTCCCGGGGCGGCGAAAGACGGCCACCTGGATGCGCGGGGATGCGACGGGAATCGTGAGTCCCGCCATGGCGGCCACGCGGGCGCCCCACGGGCCGGCGCAGTTGATGACGATGGGTGCTGCGACCACGTCGTCGGCCATCGAGACGCCCGCGACCCGGTCCCCGGCGAGCTCGATGCCCGTCACTGGGGTCCCCAGCAGGAACATGGCGCCGTGGCGACGCGCGGCGTCCGCGTACGCGGAGACGGTCAGGTGCGGATCGGCGTACCCGCTCTCGTCTTCCCAGGCGGCCACCGCGATGTCGTCCAACTGCATCGACGGGACGGCGTCGCGCACGTCCTCGGGAGACAGCAGGCGCGCCGCGATGCCGAGTCGCTGGTGCATCGCCACGTTCGCCTCGAGACCGGCACGATCGGCCTCCGGCGCCACGGCAACCCATCCCGTCCGCCGGAATTGGACGTCGCCGCCGACGACGTGGTCGAAGTCCTGGAAGACGCGCAGGCTGTGGAGTGCCATGCGGGTGGTCACCTCGTGCGAGTAGTGCGTGCGGATGATCGCCGAGGACAATCCGGTGCCGCCGCTGCCGATGCCGTCGCGCTCCACGACGGTGACCGCGAGACCGCGCCGCGCCAGTTCGTACGCGGTCGCGCACCCCATGATCCCCGCCCCGACCACGACGACGTCCGCCGTTCTACCCATGCGTCTCCCCCTCCCGGTCAATGGTCACGCCCCCGTCCCGCGCCACTTCCGCCACCGCGCCGGTGTCGAGCAGAGCAGCGTCTGTGGGATCCACGACGACGATGGGGATGCTTCGACCGTACAGTTCGTCG